>NZ_VFTA01000023.1:0-115333 GCF_007003935.1 Mesorhizobium sp. WSM4310 | reverse complement strand
CTCAATCCCCAGGAGCCGGTCGGGTGCCATATCGTCGAGCGGGATGACGGCCGCCAAAGGCTTGCCCGGCTGCGGGTCACCGAGAAGCGCCACCTGCGTGCCGCTGGGACCAGCACGCGTGTGATGGCCGATCTCGTCGCGCTGGCCCTCGGCAAGCGGAACGAAGGGGGAGCTGTCCTGCGCGCCGTGCAGACCCGGCGGAACCTCGATGAGGTTGATGACGCCAGGGTCAATTTGAGGCGTCCAGTAGACGGATTGTTCGACTGCGGACTGGTCAGGCCTGGCGGCGAAACTGCAAACCCCAGCGCTTGCGCAATGCGCGCAGAGCCTTGGCTGACCGGGAGGCTGCGAAGTCTTGCTGATACTGCGGATTGCGCCGCAGGAACTCCCAGGCGATCACATCGGCGGCAGCGCCTTTGACGAATGCGTATGCCTGTGGATCACGCCACTGCGATGTATCCGGTTTCATCCGCGTCTTTCCCTAGTCAAAGATTTGATAGGGTGTCGCGGAGTTGAGCGAAATCCTTGGATTCCGTCATTGACGAAGCCGACGGGGGAGCGCGGCGGGGCTGCGTGATCAGGCGATGATTGTCGAGAGGCCTATTGGTTTGCGCCGTGCAGTGTCTTGAATGTCTGAGTCCAGCCCCGGTAGGTTTCGTCATCGCCCTGGCACCACGCACCGAAAGCGCGCCAGGCGGCAAAAGATGATGCGGACTGCTCGAACAGCGAGCCGATCGGCTCACCACGGGGCCAGCCGGCCGGCGGGTCGCCCGCCGCATCATTCGTAAGCCGTCGCAGGTCGGCCAATGCCGAGCGGATGTGCGGAAGCGGAAATTCGCAAAGGTCGCTGTTGTCGTTTGCTTCACGAACGACGACCGCAAGCTTGGCGATCACACCCGCCAATGATTGGGCAGCCGTCGCCGCAATCTCAGCCAGCAAGGCGTCCGCCTTTTCAGCATCGTCCTGCTCCACCTGCCGGGTGTCGAGATAGACGCGTTCGGCGTCGGTCCTCTCCGCGCACTCGACGACTTCGCCTGCGGTCGAAAACACCCCTCTTTCCCAGAGCCCGCCCTCTGCACGCTGCTGGCGGACGCAGGACGCCAGCGTCGCAGTGTGCGCATCCAACCAAGCAAGGGACAGGGTGAGCGCAGGATCGGCTAGAGGCTGACCAACGACCAGGCAGTCCGCCAAACCTTGTGTGTCGACGGCGGTCAACGAACTGACTAACTCCCGTCCCTGCATGACGGAAGACAAAGTCGTGGTATTGTCGGAATCAGCCATGATCCGAGCTCCACACAGCTTGGCGCTGGTCAGGTCGGGCAAGGGTGTTCCACCACCCTGCTCGACCGTTAGCCCCTGCGTCGTGTGCTTTAGAGGTATCCCTCCTCGGGCGCACGCAGCGGTAGCAGTGACGATTTAGATGAACTCGAGCGAAAAATCAAGTCCCATGGCATCAAATGATACTTTTGGTATAGAGGTAATTACAAGTGGCCAAGTGCGAGCTGCGCGTGCTTTGCTTCAATGGGATCAGAAAACGCTTGCAGAACGGTCGAAGGTTTCACTCGCTACAATTAAACGATTAGAGCCGTTGACCGGACCAATAAGGGCAAACAAAGTTACTGTTGAGGCATTGCGCCGCGCATTCGAATTGGCGGGTATCCAGTTTATCCCAGAGAACGGCGGGGGTGCCGGCGTTCGCCTGACCAACCGGTCCGATTAGCTTTGGAGGAAACGTTTCAGTTTGCGGGATCTGAAGACGCCCCGCCCGCAAGCGAGCGAGGCGTCTACCAATTTACTCGCCGATGCGGCGGTTCGGGCGGGACCAGATGAGGCTGTGATCGTCGCCTTCCTCGTCGGCGAAGATCGGAGCGGTGAAGCTCGGATCGTCAAGCTTGAGGCCGAGATAGTCGCGACCTTCGTTGGAGCGCAAGCCGCCGCCAATCATGGCGGCCGCCCTCACGAGACCAATCACGGCTTCGCGCAGTGACGAGGTTTTCCATGGATTGGAGGCGACACGCTCTTTGCCATAAAAGGCGGTGGCGATTTCACGGTAGCTGGCGCCGTTCGTGTCGCTGCGGGATTGTCATTCGCGTATCCGGCGGCACCGGCCTCTTGTCATAGCCACGCCAGAAACAGACGAGCGCTTCGACGCGCCCGAGCGTTTGCGAATCCAGCGGGATCAGGGCTGCAAGCGACCGGTTTGCCTTGCTGCCAGGAAGGAGGAGAAGCTGTGTGGCGATCCGATTGTCATGGACGGCATGGGATCCTTGCGGGCTAGGACGATGCGTGCCGAGTTCGACGAGCACCGCAGAAGGTTCGACTGGCAGGAAATCTGGCGAAGGCGTGAGGGTCAGCACGGCTGGATCCACCAGGGGGGACCCCGCGAAGGAGGGTCAGCAAGCATCACGCGATGCTGTGTCGGCATCGCCAACAGAACAGGTTGGGCGCTGCCTTTTCCGTCACAACGCAGCCGTGACGGGCGGGCAGACGCCGTGATCACAAAGTTGCCCAGGAAGACTGGAAAGCTGCTCTTACCGGGGTATTGGACTTTGGCGTTGTTGACGATCGAGTGGATTGCACGTTTTCTCTGAGGTTGATGTGACCGCAGTCGCGTCGCGAGCCGGGCGGAGCCCGGCGAGCGGCCGCCGCCCCCCCCCCCCCCCCCCCCGGCGGCCGCCAACCACGTGCGGCCGCCGCCGTCGAACAAGACGGCGGATGGGCTGAAAATTCCGGCATGAAGCCTGCGCGGCCGAATTTCGGCCGCGCAATGTCGGACGGTCAGATCGCCTTTTCCAGCAACGCCTTCGCCTTTCCTTCAAGCTCGAGCCGGCTGTCCTGATGGGATTTGGTGCGAGCGTGCGCGGTCATCCCTTGCACGAAATCAAAGATGCTTTCCGGTGGCCTGCCTTCCTCCTGCAAAACTGCTTCGATGATCTTGCCCGTTTCCACCTTGGAGAAACCACGCTTGCGCAGAAACGTTTCGCGGTCGTCATCGCTACGGGCGACGATCTTCTCGCGTGCGGCCTTGATGCCGGCGATGAACGGCTCGGGCGAAGAGTTCGCGAAACTGGTCAAGGCCGGCGCTGCCTCGTGGGCAAAACGCTGCGCAGCAAATTTCGAATGCCGGATGCTGATTTCTTCGAAACCTTCGACACCCCAAAGGTTGCGGTTCATGCAGACCGCGCGGAGATAGAATGACGCTATGCCGAGCGTCTTTGATCCCACTTCGCTATTCCAGCAATAGAAGCCACGGAAATATAAATCTGGTTCTCCGTTCGGCAGGCGTCCCGCCTCGATGGGATGGGTGTCATCCACCAGAAACAGGAACACGTCGCGGTCGCTGGCGTAAAGCGTGGTGGTGTCCTTGGTGATGTCGACCAAGGGGTTATGCGTCATGGTCGCCCAGTCCAGCACGCCCGGCACCTTCCACATGGTGTCGCCTGTGCCGTTCCCCGCGATCTTCATGACCGCTGCAACAAGTTCATGGTCCCAGATGCGGCCATAGTCCGGGCCGGTGACGGCGCGAAGCTCGATACGTCCGTCTTCCGCCTCCAAGGTTTCACAAGCTCGGCTCGATGGGAAAGCAGGCCGTGCTGCAGGTTGATGCCAGCGAGCGGCGCCGGTAGCTGGCGCATGTAGGTTGCGGGTGCACCGATAAGGCTGCACAACTGGCCGAAGCTCCAATGCGTGGGTGCGATCGGCTGGTCCTGTCCAGGAACAATCAGCGAAAGTCTTTCCGCATTTTCGCGGCTTGCCTCAACCCTTACTGCCCGGCTCTCGACGGTCCGGGCGGTGGCGCGGTCCGCACGGGCGCGCACGGCGTCGTAAAGCTCGGTCAGCGACAGATACCGCTCATCGTCGGGGCGCGAAAACCATTCCGACGAAACGCGTCCAACGCGCTCGCCGCGCGAGATGTCCACGCGAAAGCCGCTGGTAACAGACTGCTGCTGGCCGTTGTTGGTGCCGCTGGTGTTCGTGATGATGTTCATTTTGCTCACTCCTTTTTCGTCAAAGCCTAAGGCATGTCCCCGGCATGCCTTCCGGGGGCGCGTGAGCGCGCGGGAGTGATGGGGGCCAATGCGGTCGCGCGGAGCCGGGCTGCGCGGTCGAGCGAGGCGGATGCAACTCATTTGGATGGTTGGATCGGTTTGATCAGTCAGCCGCTTTGCGAGCCGGCGGCCCTGCTCTGCAACAGACGGCAATGGCGGGGAAGCGAGGGAAAGTCCCCTCGCTTCCCTGAAGGCTATGGGCAAGATTTCTCCACTGCCGATCAGCACGAAGGAAGCTAAGCTTGGTGTCTTGAAATTTCACAATGCGGCGAGCAGTGTTGCGAGACTAACGATTTGTTTTCTTGTTTGCTGAAAAAGACTTTTCGCCAACACGTTTGCCGATCCGATGACCAGAGGAAAAGTATCCATGACCATTTCAAACGAGCAGCAGGACAAAGCTGATTTCGTCTCCATCGCTGCTGATATCGTCGCCGCGTACGTGGCGAACAACCCGGTGCCGGTTGCTGAACTGCCAAAGCTGATCGGCGACATTCATGCTGCATTGCAGGGGATCGGTGCGCCTGCGGCCGAGCCCGTGGTGAAACTGGAGCCTGCCGTATCGATCAGGAAGTCGGTGACGCCGGACTACATCATCTGCCTGGAGGACGGGAAAAAATTCAAATCCCTCAAGCGACACATCAGCACGCACTACAATCTCAGCCCTGACGAATACCGGGCGAAGTGGAGCCTGCCCGTCGATTATCCGATGGTGGCGCCGAACTACGCTGCCGCCCGCTCGGCGCTGGCAAAGGCTGCCGGGCTCGGGCGCAAGCCGGCGGAGCCCACACCGGCCGGGACCCCCAAGCTGAAACGGGCTGCGCGCGCGGTGACTGCGGCGACCAAGGCGGCGATCGCGAAGTCGCCCGTCAAGAAACCGCGCAAAAGTCCTGCCAAGACCTAGTCGGCCCCGTTGCACCGCCTATCTCTTGGGCGGTGGCGGATCTGAGCATGGAGAAGCCCCGGCCGCCGGACGGGGCTTCTCTTTTGCTTGGTGCCGATTTCACTCGGCGGCGCGGCGGGACCAGATGAGGGAGAATTCGCCCTGCGTTTCGGTCTCGACCAGACTCGCGTAGATCGGAGCGGGGAAGCTCGGATCGTCGAGCTTGACGGAGTGGTAGTCGCGACCCTCTCGCGAGGTCTTCTTCCATGCCGCACCGAATTCGGTGGCGCCGGCGAAGATGCGGTAGTCTGGACCCTTTTCGTTGTCGCCTTCGGCGGGGACGAAATCGACTGCCATGACGTTGAGGTTGAGGGTCTTGACCGCGCCCTTGAAGCCCTTGGCGGTACTAGTGAACGTGCCGATGGTAGCCATTGTGGTGGTTCCTTCCGTTTGATCGGGCCGCGCCTATCGCGTCCTCGATGGAGGTCTTGAGACCGGAGACGATCGGTCTGCACCCACCGGGGGCCCCGTTGCGCCTGCGCAATGGGGTGGTCCTTCGGGCTGGAACGGAGTGGAAGGCGGCCAGCGCTGGCTTTTTTGTTTCGCGATGCAAAGCCGGCCTTTTGGGCCGGCGGCGGAAAAAAGCCAACGTTGGACGTTGCAGGAAGACGATCGAGGCGAAGCCGGGTCTTCGGTCAGACCCAATCCATTCGAGGACGCAGTGGGTGTGGCCCGCCGCCATATGAGGAGGAACCGCCGCAATGGTCATGGGGTCGCGCTTCTCATCTGGACCGCGCACGCTCCTGGGCCGATCTGAAACCCCGCTCATTCTTGGCGGCAAGGCGGCGATTGCCGCCGCCGTTCAATGGAAATCAAGTCAGGACGCTCGCGCTGGCGTTACGTCGTCAGTGCGGCATGGATGCAGACACGGCATCCCTGAGGGTCAGACGATCACACCCCGAGCCTCTCAACGACCCAGGGGACTTATCCGCATGATGCAATGCGGGCATGGTCGAGATCAAACCGGGGGAATACGCGTCAAGCTGAACCGATGGACCGTCGTGCCATTCGTCAAGCAGGAACAGAAACGTGGTGGACGAGGCATCGCCATGAGAGGAGCCGCCACCGCCTTGCCTTGTCCTCGATGTTGTGCGCTCGAGGTCCCCGGCCACGCTGAACAGCGGGGCCGGAGAATTCTAACGGGTGACCAGAGCCGCTTTTGCGGCTCCGGATTCTGTCATTCATTCGGCAGCGACGTCGAAGCCCTCACCTGCCTCGCTCGCGTCGTCGCGCTCGGAATAAGCCGCATGTGCATCGTCCAAGGATACTTGGTCGGCTGCGGAAGCCTCGCCCGCGATAGTGTCCCCTGCTTCGATATCTAGCGGGTCAGCAACCGGCGCGGGCTCCACGGTCCGCAGCAGCACGGGCAGCCAGCCGGTCCCGGCCAGCAACTGCTCGCCAGCTTCGGCCATCGGCTGCTTCTTCAACGCCGCAAGCCTTTCCGCCGCTTCACTGCCCGCAGCCTCCTCGACTGCCGTGAGGATGTTCGCCTTGGTGATCCGCCCGAGATAGGTGCGCACCGTCGGCGTCCAATGTGCCGTCATGTCGAGCCCAAGCGCTGCCGCCAGCCTATCCGCTGTCTCGTGGGCGCGCGGCCGGCGATCCCAGGGCTGCTTGACGGCATTGACGGTGAGCGAGGCGCAGTACGCAAACAGGGCCATGACGCTGGCAGGATCAAGCGCGCCGATGAAGCCCCACAGGTCTGCCACATTGGCCGGGATGTCCGCTGCCCAGCCGGCATGACGATCCGCCAGCGCCTTGGCCGCTGCGGTGTCTTCGATGCCATCGGCATGGCCGCCGAGATACGTGCTCGTCGGCCGGATTTCCAGGCAATGGACTTCCATGCCCTGATAGAAGGCCTGCGCGGCAAGCGTATGCGTTACAGCGATGAGGGCAATGTCCGGCTGCTCGCCGAGCGCAAGGCGAAGGCCGAGCGTGCGGTGGGCAGTCAGGTCGCGGACGAGAAGATCGGAAAGCGGGTTGCCGTCCTCCTCCGCGTCTTCATCATTTCCATGATTGGGGTCCGAAGTGGCATCCGCCTCGATGATCTCGCCATCACCATTGATGGTGTAGCCTTCGCCGCCTGCTTCCGGTGCGGGCAATTCGTCTTCGGCACGAATGAAGCCTCGTTCGATGCGCGCCGTTCCGTCATGGGAGAGCACAACGAACACACCGCCGCGCTCGACGACCTCCGGGTCGTAGGCGTGGCGCGTGCATCGACGCGCTCCATCTCGGTTTCAAGCTCGCCGAAACGCTGATCGACATCGTCGGGCAATTCCTCCGCGCTCCTCCATTCTTCCGTCAGTTGGGTGAACATATCGAATGCCGTTCGATAGGCGGCTTCATCTTCTTCCGACAAAACCACGGGCTGCGGGTAATGACGACGCAGACCATGTTCATGCGGAAAGTCGATATGGACGTCAGCCCATTTCCAGCCCTCGGCTTGCCTGACCGTTTCGGCGATGCCTTGCAGCTTCTCGATAACCATGCGGTCGAGCAAAGCCGGATCGTCGTAGAAGCCGCCGCGATCATCGGTGAACAGATCGCGGATGATCATGCCGCCCGCGTCGACATAATCCGCCGCACCGATGAAGACAGCGCGACGGTCGCCAGCCGCGACATGGGTTCGCGTCAGTTCGCGGCGGATGAGGTAGGGCTCGCGATTGTAGGGGAGGTTTTCGAAAACCTGCTCCTGCCGGGCGGCATCGTCGGTGATGGCAAAAGCCATCAGTTGGTCGAGCGTCAGATCGCCATCTCGATAGACCCGCATCAGCCTGGGGCTGATGGCACCAAGCCGCAGACGCTGGCGCACGACATGGGCGGTGATGCCAAAGCGGGCGGCGATTTCTTCGGCACCCCAGCCACGTTCCTCGCTGAGCCGCCGGAACGCTTCGAACTGATCGGCAGGCGACATGTTCTCGCGCGTGACATTCTCGTCCAGGCTGATCTCATGCGGATCGTTCCTGGTGTCGATGACGCAGCGGATCGGTTCGTTCTTCTTGATCTGCTTGCGCTTCACGCGCAAAAGCTGCGCCAGCCTGCGGCCTTCGCCGATGGTGACGAGATAGAAGCCCGTTTCAATGCACTCACCGTCAAGCTCAGGCTCGACCACAAGGTTTTGCAGCATGCCTTTGGCGGAGATGCTTGCCGCATAGGCTTCAATGATCGCCTCGCTATGCGGCGTCTTGCGCACATTGCGCGGGGACTTCTTCAACCTGTTCAGCGGAATGAAAACCTCCGAGCCGCTTACGCCGGCAATCGTGGTTTCCGCACTCCTTGCATGGATGGTCATGGTTCTGGTCCTTTCCCGTAAATGCCGAAGGCATGCCCCTCGGCATGCCTTCCGGGGGCGCGTGAGCGCGCGGCAGAGAGGGGGGCGAATGCCGGCGAGCGGAGCTGGGCTGCGCGTCGAGCGGGACGGATCGGGTCAATTCGGCGGATGACTGGTCAGCGCCGCCTTGCGAGCGGGCGGCCTCGCTCTGTCGCAGGCGACAATCGCGGGGGAGAGATGGCCAAGACCATCTCTCTCTCCTTTGAGGTTGTCGCCCTCAGTTGCCAATGGCCCCTGCCATATGGAATTTCGATTGTGTAGAGACGGCGGAATGTCCGGCCAAGGCCAGGCAGAGCATCAAACTCACCAAGAAAACCGAGAAAGGTCCGCCATGCGTTTTCGCGCGTCATCGGTAGCTACCTTCGTCGGCGATCGCGCCCCACGCGGCCTTCGTAGGCGCGCCATGAAAGTATCCGAGCGGATGAATGACTTCGGGTGTGATAATCATCGGCCCGCTAGCCACACGGCTGGAACGCGATCGTAGCCAGATCGTTTTCGTGTCATGGCAAGGCTCGATACCCAGTCCGTAGCCCGTTTGCTCCGGGAGTATGCTCAGCGTTCCTCCCTGCGGGGTGGAAATCCTTACCGGGCGAAGGCGTATCTGCGTGCGGCCGACAGCCTCCGCGCGTTGTCGGAACCCCTGGAGCAAATCATCGCGGAGGGCGGGCTGACGGAGCTGCGAGGGATCGGCGATGCGATCGCCGATATTATTACGACGCTTCACCAGACCGGTTCGCATCCAAGCCTCGAAAAGCTCCGCAAGGATGTGCCTGAAGGTGTGCTCGAACTGTTCTCGATTCCGGGACTGCGTCCTGACAAGATCCTCAAGCTTCACCAGTCGCTCGGCGTTTCATCGCTTGAGGACTTGGAGGCCGCGGCCAAGGACGGCCTGATCGCCAAGACAAAGGGTCTCGGCGCCTCGCTGCAGACAAAGGTGCTGCAAAATCTTGCGATTGCGCGATCCGCCGAAACGCAGCTGCATCTGCACAAGGCAGCTGCCCTGCTTGAGCATGCCGTGGAGATCCTCAGGCGGCGGCATCCTGAATTTGTAAAGCTTCAGGTCGCCGGCGATTTCCGCCGCGGCAGCGAACTTGTCTCCGATCTGGCGGTTGTCGCGGAAGCCAAGCAACCAGCCGAGAACAAGCCAAGCGGCGGCTTGAACCTCGTCATTACCGACAAAAGGCATTTTGGCGCACAGTTGCTCAATGCGACGGGCTCGGCTGAGCATGTCAGGTTGTTGCACGAACGCGCAAAAGAGCTGGGAATGGAGCTGCGGCCGGACGGTCTCTATCGTGGAAAGAAGCTGATCGCGTCGGCAACCGAAGCGGACATCTACGAGTCGCTGCGCCTGCAATTCATCGAGCCGGAACTGCGCGAGGGCCGCAATGAGATTGAGAAAGCAGAGAGGAACAAGCTTCCGAAGCTTGTCAGCGATGCTGACCTGCACGGCATCGTTCACTGCCACACCGATGCCTCGGATGGCGCCGAAACCTTGGAGGCCATGGCGAATGCCACGCGCGATCGTGGCTTCGAGTATTTCGGGGTGGCCGACCACTCGCGGTCCGCGCACTACGCCGGCGGCCTGTCCATCGAGGAGATCAAAGAGCAGCACCGTGAGGCGGACCGGTTGAACAGGCTCTACGGGAAAGAATTTCGGATTCTCAAAGGCATTGAGACCGACATCTTGGCGGACGGTTCTCTCGATTATCCCGATGAGATTCTTGCGACCTTTGATTTCGTTGTCGCCAGTGTCCACAGCCGCTTCAGGATGACGAAGAAGGACCAGAGCGATCGAATCATACGGGCGGTTCAGAACCCTTACACGACCATTCTAGGCCACATGACGGGCCGGCAACTCACCCGTCGACCAGGTTACGAGATCGACATCGACAAGATACTGAGGGCTTGCGCAAAATTCGGCGTCGCCGTTGAAATCAACGCTCATCCCTGGCGGCTGGATCTCGATTGGCGCTGGCATGAGAAAGCCCTCGCCCATGGCTGCATCTTCAGCATCAATCCCGACGCCCATTCAATCGGCGAACTCGATCATATGCATTGGGGCGTGGAGACGGCCCGGAAGGGCGGCGTGCCGGCAAAGAGTGTTTTGAATGCCATGAAGCTGCCAGCACTGCTCCGCTATCTGTCGAGCAGGCGGCACCTCTCAAATCGCGCTGCATAGTCGGGAGAGACTTGGGCCGTTCTAGTTGTGTCTGGCACCGATCCTTTGTGCGATCGACTGGGGCTTTCGGGTCATCCTCCTGACAGATGCTCTCTGCAGCTCCGCCGACGAAACTCATGATGCCATGATGGGCGCCTACCTCAACAGGTTCGGCGAGCAGGTGGAGTGGACGCCTTGCTGGAAGCATGGCCCGGCACAAAGCTGGAGCGCAGGGCGTCCTGAGCGTTCGCGGCGGCGGATTGCCAGATGGGTGGCCGGCTACATCGGGAAATTCCTCACGAAGGAACTCACCGCCTGCCTGCTAGTTTGGTGTCAAAGACACCTCGGAGGACATCTTGGGCTTTTTCACTAAAGACATCAAAACGCTGAACGACCTCTTCGTACACACCCTGCAGGATATCTGCTACGCAGAACGGCAGATCGCGAAGAAACTGCCGGACATGATCGAGAAGGCAACCGAGCCGTCCCTGAAAAACGGTTTCGAAACTCACCTTGCCGAGACAAAGAACCAGGTCGTGCGCCTGGAGAAGATCTTTAAGAAGAATGGCGTCCAGGCCAAGGGCGTCGATTGTCCTGTGATCGACGGCATTCGCAAGGAAGCAAGCGAGGTCGCCGGCGACGTCGACGACAACCAGATCCTTGACGCAGCGCCCACCGCCGCCGCACAGGCCGTCGAGCACAATGAGGTCACACGTTACGGCACGCTGATTGCATGGGCGAAGAAGCTAGGCCGCAACGATTGCGCTTCCGTGCTCGAGCAGAACCTCGACGAGGAAAAGGCGACGGACCAGAAGCTGAACAAGATGGCGCTGGACAGCATGAACCAGAAGGCGGCCTGAGGCCGCGACGAAAGAATGGGCTGTCCGCTCTAGCGGGCGGTCTTTCGGCAGAAGGGATAGCGATGGACCCGATGATGGTGCTGAGAGCATTTGCAGCCGCGACGACGATCCTGGCTGCGGCGCTCGTCGCCGTGAATTGGAACGCGCGCATCACTTTCGCGGGGTTTGTGATATTCATCGTCGCTGCCATTGCCTGGTCAGCGGACGGATGGCTGGAAAGCAAGGCCTCGCTGATTGTCCAGAATGTGATCCTCCTGGTTGTCAACGTGCTTGGAGTCTGGCGCTGGCTGCCAAAGGCGGAAAAGGAAATGGACTAACCGGCGCTTCAGCTTGAACGAAAGAGGTACCGAAGCTGCATGCCGCGCAAGCTCAAAGTCTTTCAGACCTCTCAGGGCTTCTACGATCTCGCCATCGCGGCGCCCTCCATGAAGGCGGCGCTCGAAGCCTGGGGGTCTGGCATCAACCTATTCCACCTGGGATTCGCGACCGTGTCCGACGATCCCAAAGTCATCGCGGCGGCGATGAAGAAGCCGGGCGTCGTCTTGCGGCGGACGCTGGGGACGAACGGGCCGTTCAGTGAGCACGCTGACCTGCCAGCCACCCTCGACGATGCGCCGGAGCAAAGCAGAAAGCCACACGCGAAAAAACCCAGCACTGGCAAGTCCAAGGCCGCGGACGAGAAGGCCGAGCGCCGTGCGGCAGCCGAATACGAAAAGGAGCGGCAGCGGCGTGACAGCGAGCGCCGAAAGGAGGAGGCGTCCGCGGCGAAGGCTAAGGAGCGGCGCAGGGCGGCAGTGGAAAAGGCGGAGCTAGCGCTGGCCGACGCGGAGCGCGAGCACGCGGAAATAATCACCGAAATCGACAACGATCAGGCGGCCGTCCAGCGCCGCGCGGACGACGAGGAGAAGCGCTGGAGCACGTTGAAGGCGCGTCTCGACGTCAATTTGCGAAAGGCACGTGGCCTGGGAGAACGGAAGCCATTTTCGTAAACCCGGGCACAGGAACAATGTCCTCTTTTCGCGGATCATCGCAAACGAGGAAAAGAAAATGGCGAAAGCAGCATCGTTTCATGAACGGCGAAACGCTTTACCTTTTTGTTAGATTTTCCGGATGGAAAACAGCTAGCACTTGTCGTCAGATTGCTTTAGGCGGCAATCAGCTTCCCGAAGAATTTGCGGATATCGTCCACCAGCAGGTCAGGGGTCTCGGAGCTTTCGCCGACGCTCTTTCGCCCGCTCATGGAGATGGACAACTTGTTGCGCCTCTACCCACTGTTTTGAAGGGGCCTGACTGGTACTTCGCCCTGATCCGCGAAGGCGACCAGCGACCAGCGCCCCGGAGCTTTAGCAATTGGCTACGCGCAAAGATCCAGCGGTCGCACTGGCAAGACTGAGTAGATCAATGCGGTAGTCGAGCGCATTGGCTCGGAGGCTTCCCGGCAGACACAGGTCGGCGCCGCCTTGCGAGCAAGCGGCCCCGCTCTGCGCAGACGGCATTCGCGTGGGGGGATGGCCAAGACCATTTCTTCCCTCGTGTGAGGCTGTCGCCCTTCTGTTGCCTGGCCTTTGCCGTATGCAATTGAGTTTGTGCGGAGATGGCGGAGTGCCGGGCTCCCTTTAGGAAAAAACGCAGCCGTAGGAGCGTCAGCATAGCGGCGCTGAAGGCGCGACGCGGGACCGACTGCAATGACGAGACCGCGTCAAGAGGGCAGCCGAAGGAGCGTCAGCATAGCGCCGCCGCAGGCGGGACGCGGGGCCGACGACCCCCGGCGAGGAGTTCCGTTTTGGCTCGATTATACTGACACCTGGCTGCAAGACTTCGACGGCGTGCCTCTCGGCGGCGCCAGTCAAATTAACCCGATCGGCGACGAGCTGGAGTCCGAGCTTCACGAGGACCGCAGTGCGCAATCCCAGCCCAGGAACCTAAGCCGGCGCTACCCATGCAGTTGACATTTTGCCTGGCGTCGGAACAAATATAGAACATGGAAATTCTCGAATCAACACGACTGTCTCCCGCGAGAGAGACCGCTCAGGCCTTTTGATGCCAACGGGGAACGACGTGGCGGAACGGCGCTTCACAGGGCCGCAGAGTGACCTGAACGAGTGGAGCAAATGAAGCTGCCTGTTCTCCCGGTTTATTATTATCACGACCATTTCACAGAAATGCTCGGCTTCGTCAGCGAGACCTATGGTGCTGTGTTGACGCATCGTCACCGGGCCTTCATCGAGACTTTTGCGACCATCTCGAAAGACGCCCAGTGCCTTTTGATCCGGATGATAAACCGGCGCGGTGTCATTTTTCGTCAGTCTGCTTTCCGCTATGCCGAGATTTCGAACGCGAAACGCGCTGTTGCGGAACTCCGCACTCTTGGATATGTGCGCTCGCTCGCAGAGAGCGACTACGCCCCCTTCATCGTTTGCCATCCCAAAGATGCGCTCATCCAAGGCGCAAAGAATGCGGGCCTGGCCGAGCTGCGCACATCCTGGGCGAAGGGCAAGCTCGTTGACTACTATCTTGCGAACGTCACCTTCGAGACAGCCTATCAATATTGTGGTGGAGATGACTTTATCGCCCTTGGCGACACGGCACCGATTGAATTCCTGCTCTACCTTTATTTCGGCAAGACCGAGCAGGATCTGAAGAACTTTGCCTTGCGGGACCTCGGCATCCTGCGCACCAACAAGAATGCAAATCTGAGCGCTCGCTTCACGGACGCCGATGAGGCCCATGCGAGCTTCCATTTCAGCCGCCTTCTTGATGGCCTTGAGGTCAAATCCGAGCCCACCTACCGGGCCGCCATATCCGCAATCCTCGGCGGTCCTCAATGCACAACTGACTATGCCGCGGACCTGAAAAGCAAGGCAGCGCACAAAGCCGGCCAGTACTTCGAAAAGAGCGACGAGAAGGAGTTGGCGATACAGCTCTATCGCGCCGGTAGCTCCTTCGACTGCAATGAGCGCCTCGCGCGTCTGCTCTATTCGACCGGCGACAAGAAGGGGTCGGAAGAGCTCCTGCGGCGGATGATCGATGATCCCGCCAGTGACGACGAGTTCGTGTTTGCGAATGATTTCTATGCCCGCAAGTTCAACGGCCGAAGGACTGGGCTTTGCACCGAGCTGCTGCGGGCCGGCCGCACGATCACAGTCGACGATAGCTGGCGGGGCAACCCGGAGGCCGGCGTCGCCGGTGTGATGCGCCGGCAGGGCTGCAAGGTCTTCTACGCGGAGAATACCCTCTGGCACTGCCTTTTCGGTTTGCTGTTTTGGGATGAGCTCTTCGAGTCAGGCCAGCTGCACTCGAGCTTCGACTGGATGCCTCATTGTCTGAAGGACAGGACCTTCGCGCGCCTGTTCGCAAAAGAGATCGGCGAAAAACTGGCAGCAGTTGCATCACAATCCGCGCTCACACTTGTTCTGCGCACCATTGCCGGAAAGTGGGGGACGCCGAACGGGATCTTCGCTTGGGACTATGTCGACATGGACGCGATACGGCCGCTGCTCGCCGCCCATCCAGGCGGCGTAAGCACCATGTTGCGGCTCATGTGCGAAGATTTTCGCGCCATGCGCGACGGTTTTCCGGACCTCATGACCGAGCTTAATGGCGAAGTCGCGTTCCTTGAGGTGAAGGCAGAAGGGGATGCTGTCCGCCGCAGTCAGCTGACGCGGCTGCGACAGCTTGGCGGCGCAGGCATCAAGGCGGATATCGCGCGTGTCGATTTTCGGTTCGATCCCGAGCAGGAGTATGTCGTCGTCGACATCGAAACCACGGGAAGCTGGTCGAACGGCGA
Source organism: Mesorhizobium sp. WSM4310 (assembly GCF_007003935.1). Taxonomy (NCBI): domain Bacteria; kingdom Pseudomonadati; phylum Pseudomonadota; class Alphaproteobacteria; order Hyphomicrobiales; family Phyllobacteriaceae; genus Mesorhizobium; species Mesorhizobium sp. WSM4310. The sequence continues at coordinate 100,208 of NZ_VFTA01000023.1, read as the reverse complement.
CCGCGTCACGGAGATTGGCGCGGTAAAAATCCGCAATCATGAAATTGTCGACGAATGGAGTTCGCTGATCAATCCGCAGCGGTTGATCCCGGCTATGATCACTCGGCTCACCGGCATCACGAACGACATGGTAAGAAACGCGCCCCTGTTTGCGGAAGTCGCTGACGAGTTCATGCAGTTCATGGGTGAGGGAATTTTTGTCGCCCACAATGTGAATTTTGACTACGGCTTCCTCTCCAGCGAATACGAGCGGCTCGAACGTCGCTTCCGGTTCCCAAAACTCTGTACCTGCGCGACGATGCGAAGGCAGTTCCCGGGTCACAAGTCTTACGGCCTCGGCAGCCTCTGCGAGGCGTACGACATCAACCTCAAAGATCATCACCGGGCACTCTGCGACGCACGCGCCGCAGCTCACCTTCTCAACCTCATAAATGGAAAACGTGATATCGGCCCGTCGGTGCTTGCAGAGCAAGCGGCATAAGCCGCTCAGCGGGTCGATGATGTCGCGTGGACGAGGCGCCCTCGGCAAACCGCGTGGGTCGAGCGTTGGCGAGCTGTGGTGAAACTCGTCCCATGCCGTGGTGGCTGCCGAGCTGCGAGGCGCGCGTGTTTGGCGTCCGATCGGCGATCCTCCGGTCACCGTAAAGCGGCAATGCCCGCAGCGGTCTCGGCTCAGATTCGGGGATTTTTCGCCGAGCATACCTATCGGATTAAGCCGCGCTCGCTCGATGAAGCCTATCTCGATGTGACTGAGAACCGGCACGGCATTGCCGGGCGACGACCGGCGCTGAAATAATCAGGGCGAAGATCCCTGTAGTGATCGGGCTGACCGCGTCCGCCGGTAACTCCTACAACAAATTCCATGCAAAATGGCATCGGATCACGCCTCGCCTGGGGCCCGCTTTCTCGAAGCCTTGCCGGTCAGGAAATTCCACGGTGTCGGACCGGCGATCGCGGCGAAGATGCAAGGTCTAGGCATCGAGACTGGCGCCGATCTCAAGACGAAGCCCCTCGCCTTCCTGCAGCCGCATTTCGGAAAACCGGGGCTTTGGTACTACAAGATCGCACGCGGCATCGATGAGCGCTTTGTCGAACCCGGTCGGCCGCGCAGTCCGTCGGCGCCGAGGATACTTTTACCTCCGATACATTTGAGCTCGATGCGGCGGTGCAGAACTGGGACCGCTTGTCGCCAAGGTCTGGAATTATTGTGAGGCCAAGGGCATTTGTGGCAGGACCCGTTACCTTGAAGGTCAAGTTTGCCGATTTTCAGCAGATTACCCATAGTCGCACCGCTGAATTGCCAATGCATGCCCTGGCTGATGTCGAGCAGCTAGCCGCAAGCCTTTTGATAACCCTGTTTTTTCCCCACGCAGAAGGGATCCGATTGCTCGGTGTCACCCTTTCATCGCTTGGCGAAGCACCGCCCTCCGAACAGCATCAACTGCGTCTCGAATTCTAACATATCGTTTTGCGATTGGGTGTGCAGTTCGTTCGGCTGCCCCCAATGCTGGTTTTCGCCTACTCTTCGAATGCGGGATGACAAGAGGCGAATTTGAGAATTCCAGACGAGTTGGACGGTATCATTGCGGACGTTGAGAAGCGACCGGCGTTTAGTTCGGGCTCGAGACCTCTTCCGGAGCGAGCCCTCAATGCGGTTTGCATTTGGAAGTGGCTCCGCCCGCAACAAGAATAAGGAAGATATTCCTGATGCGTCGGCAGGTTCTTCCCGGCAGCCTGAAGATGTTGCGAGCAGGCTCCAACGCGATCTAGTCGGGTCGTTCACTTATGCCTTCCTGATTGAGCGGCCGGGCGATCGTCGGGTCCGGGTTGTCTGGCCGCGCTCGCACTGGAGCGTGAAAGCGCCTTCTGCTTCCCATGTCCTCGTTGCTTGTTTGGTGATACGATAATCGGGGAGAAACGAACCGTCCTATCTCCCCAAGAGTGCTCACGGACGGACGCGGATAACCGTCTTGCCCGTGCGGCGCTCGGTCGAGTTAAAGGTCGCAACAGCGTCGTCGAGGGTCGAGAGCTTGCCGATATTCGTCCGCAGTCGTCCATCCCGGATCCGCTGAACTATCTCAAAAAGCTGGTTTCGATCAGCCTCGACGACGAAGTCAACCGTCAGGCCATCTGCAGGTCGAATATCCGTTGGTCCTACGACAGTCACAAGCGTTCCTCCTGCCCGGACCAGCGTTGCAGACCGTTTCTGGATGTCGCCGCCGATGACGTCGAATACCAGATCAACGCCGCCGACGTCTTCCAGGGTGTCGTTCCCGAGGTCGACGAATTCATTTGCGCCGAAGTCGAGCGCCTTCTGGCGGTCTGCGGCGCGTCCGGTGCCGATGACATAAGCGCCGGCTTCTCGCGCAAGCTGCGTCACCATCGATCCGACTGCGCCGGCCGCGCCATGCGCGAGAACGCTCTGCCCCGCCTGAAGGCGGCCATGCTGGAACAGCCCCTGCCACGTGGTCAGGCCCGAGATCGGCAGGCTCGCGCCCACCGTAAAGTCGAAATCGCCCGGCAGCGGCGCGAGGTTGCGTGCCTCCATGGCCACATACTCCGCGAGCGTGCCGTCGCGATGCCAATCCGCAAGGCCGAACACCCGCTGCCCGACCGTCAGCCCCGTTGTGCCATAACCCAGTGCAGTGACCACACCGGCCAGCTCATGGCCGAGGATCGACGGCGTCCGGTCTCGGAAGGCTCGATCGGCCCAGGTCGAAGGCCATTCCAGTTCGGTGTTGACGAATCCCGCTGCATGAACCTGTACGACGACGTCGTTTATTGCCGCCTGCGGCTCGGGCCGCTCCACCAGCTTCATCCCGGCCGTTCCTGCAGCCTGGTCCGTCACTACGATCGCTTTCATGGGAATTGTCTCCTCGGTGATTTGATCCGATCATAGAGGTTCGAACGCTGGGCGACAGCATGGCCCCGATTGCTTTGGAAAGTCATCATGGTTCTCCGCGACCGGCGCCCAAGGCCTCTCCTTCCTCTTTCAACCCGTCGCCGAAAATTCGACCCGACTCTCACTCTCCGCCGGGAGAACTTCCTGCTCTCTGGCGCTTACCCCTCCCCTGCCCCTTCCAGCATACAGACGCAACGAAACCCTCCGCCGCCCGTTAACGTCATGCTGGATTGATCCCTAGCCACTCCAGACCCTGCCCGCTGCCAATTGGTGGCGGGCCTTTTTCAGGTGGGTGGCGGAACCTGATTTTCCACAACCAGTTACATATAGCGGCAGCGTCCCCTCGCGCTGCTGGCCATGGGCGGGAAGCCTTGGCCAGGCCCGCATCGCTTCGCCAGTGGTGCGGGCCTACAAAGCCTAAAGGGCAGCCCATCGGCAGCGCCGGATGGCTGTGCCGGGATTTTCCTTGGCGAGGTAACCAGATTGGAGCCTTGCAAGCCAATCTTCAATCTCCGGCTTGGGGGCGCTCGGCCTCCCGCTGGCGCTCGATCTCTTCTGGTTCCTTCTTGTCGATCTGTGTCAGTTCGTCTCTAGCCGCGCTGTTGGCGCGCAGCAGTTCGTCCAATTTTGACTGTATGGCCTGCGTGTCTCGATGCTCGGCTCTTTGTATAAAAAGGGTCATCGCCCAGGTGGCCAATGTCGCGGCGCCGTGCCAATCAAAGCTGCTGCGTTCGAAAACGATCCACAGCACAGCGTAGACCACCAGGATCAGAAATGCCCATGGCCTCGCTGTCAGCGTACCGGCTTGCGTGATGATGCTGGAGGCATTCATTTCCTGATTCCCACCTGGCTTTTCCAACCAGTTTGGGGAAAGTTTGTTCCGTCCTCCGTGGCGAACTTCCGGGGTCATTCGTTGAGATCGAAGTAGGCCCGTGAGGTCCGCCAGTGTCTGGGTATGGCCCCGCAGGGCGGTCGAACGTTTCAAGTGTTTGGCCATTCGCACCTTGCTGGATCGATGCGGCTAGCGCGTCAACGCGAGGTTCGTCTTCGGATTTTATCCGGACGGGTCTGTCGAAAAGATCCGTGGAATGATCCTCTCGAAGTCCCCTCGTCTTCCATCAGGCGGCAGCAGCGATCGCTGAGGCGAAGTCGCGATATGGGCGCAGCGCGCGGCCCTAAGGAGCAGTACGGTGCCAGACGTCGCCGGCCTCAGGCATTATGGCTTCGGGGAAGAAGCGCTCGCCCATCAGGCGCATGTCATAGGCCATCCAGGCGGGCAAGAACTGCTTCAGACGATCACAGTCCGCGGCCAGGTCGGCGGCTAATGCAAGGCCAGCTGCGGTCAGCGTTCCGTGACCGGCAGAATTGAGCCGGGTACTGGTGTGGCGCTCAATCGAAGAGATGGAACAAATTGCGTGGAACAATCGCATGGGCGGACCGTTCTCAGGCGATCTTCAGGCTTAGGATTTCTCGTGTTGCAGGCAACGAACGAAACCCAGAACGAAGCTTCGCAGACGGTTTGCGATTTCGCCGAGCGTGAGGCCACGTTGGGCGATCGACAGACCACCAATAATACCATATCGCGACGTCTGGTTGTCGTCTCAAATCGACTGGGGAACGTACGCGATCTGGCACAAGCGGGGGGGCTTGCAGTGGGCATCGTCGATGCCTTGGCCGAGCGTGGAGGGCTGTGGCTAGGGGCAAGCGTCGGGCACCATGATTCAGCCGCGAGCGACGAACCGCTCATCCACCTCGAATGCGTGGGCAAGATCGAGACGGCCGCACTGACGCTACCGCAGCAGGAGTATTCGCTGTACTATAACGGCTATGCCAACAGTACGCTGTGGCCGCTTTTTCATTACCGGCTCGACCTTGTACAACATCGCAGCGAGTTTCGGCATGCGTACAGGCAGATCAATGCGCGCTTTGCCAAGGCGCTCTCACGACTGTTATCAGGCAATGATGACCTGATCTGGGTTCACGACTACCATCTTATCCCACTGGCTGCGGAGTTGCGCCGGCTCGGATTCGGAAATCGCATCGGTTTTTTCCTCCATATACCGTTCCCGCCGCCGGAGCTGTTTGTCGCCACGCCGGACCATGGAGAACTCATCGCTGATCTGCTCCAATACGACGTGCTGGGTTTCCAGACCGGGACGGACGTGACGAATTTTCGGCGTTCTGTTTGGGCGACGGGTTCGACCACCTTCGACATCGGCGGCGTGGCCAAAAGCAATGGCCGAACCGTCCTGTCGAGCAGCTTTCCGATAGGCATCGATGTCGATGCCTTCGCACGCATGGCTAACGAAGCGGCCGCGGATGTCCAGATCGATTCCATGCGCCGCCAGATTCTTGGTCTCAAGCAGATTATCGGAGTCGACCGGCTGGATTACTCCAAGGGACTGCCCGGCCGCATGCAGGCCTTTGCGCGCCTTCTCGAACGGCACCCCGAACTCGAGCGCGCGGTAACCTATCTTCAAATAGCATCGCCCACGCGAGAAGAGGTGGGAGCGTATGCGGAAATACGCGCTCAGCTCGAGGCAACCGCGGGCTCCGTGAACGGAAAATACGCGGATCTGACCTGGACGCCGATCCGCTACATCCACCGCACCGTTCCGCGCTCGCGGCTGGCCGGTCTGTTGCGGGCCAGTCAGGTCGGGCTGGTCACACCCCTTCGTGATGGAATGAACCTTGTCGCAAAAGAATATATAGCCGCCCAGGACCCAGCCGATCCCGGGGTACTCGTATTGTCGCGGTTTGCAGGCGCGGCTGAAGAGCTTGCGCAATCCTTGATCGTTAACCCCTATGTGGTCGACGAGGTTGCTGACGCGATAGCAAAAGCGCTGGCCATGCCGCTCGAGGAAAGAATGGCCAGGCACGGTGCCCTGATTGAGAGCATCCGGCGCAATGACGCCGCACAATGGCGGAAGTCATTTCTCGAGGCGCTGGCGAATAGGAGCTAGCCTGGCCTGGCAGTGACCGACCGGATATCTCATCGCGCACAGGTTTTCAGCCTTACTGGCGAGATTTTCTTCAGAGGCATGAAACGAGCGCCATCTTGTGACGTTGACGCTAAAGTCGAAGATATACGGGAATAGCGCCATGAAGATTTCGCTGTTGCAGTTTCATGAACTTGCAGCGCCACGTGGAGAGGGGTTGCATCCGGTTTTCTTGCAGCCACGGTTGACAAGTCCACCCGAGTTTGTCGCGCTGCCGATTGTTGAAGTGGGCGAGGAGCAGGCCCCTCGCCCCGTGCTCCAGCTGGTCAGGGCTAGGGCGGAGGACAGCTGACGGCCTGTCTCGTGTTCATACCGGTCAAACCGGCGGGCGTGGCAGATCATGATTCGCGCGCAGCAACCGACTTCTCCTCATCAGCTCAGCCGATGCGGAACGATCGGATTGTGCCAGCACCCCTGCCATTCTGGCCCTGACAAATGCTTGCCAGGCCTCTCCGGGAACGCCAAGAAGCCTGGCGCTCCCTGACACGTCGGCCCCTTGCACGGCGACCGACAAAGATGAGTTGGGAATCGATTTCCGCCGTGTCAAGAGGCGTCGTCAACGCCCAATTTTCGCCGACCATTTCGAAGAGCTGGTGGCAAGCGCCCCGACCACTACCCATTTGCTCTGTTGGGATTTCAAGTGGAGGTAAGTATGACCATGACACGCCAAGACGTCGTCTCGGTCCTTGGACCTATCGACGACTCAACGATTGCGGAAATCATCGCGTCCGGTGCCTCGCTGGAGGAGTTGAGAGAGGCATTGGCATGGACGGTCGGGGATGAGGCGTTGATAAGCCAGGGACGCGCATTGCCAGGAACACGGGTCGCAGGGTTGATCGACCTGATCGAGCACGATGATGAAGACGATATACACATCAGGCCCAGCTGAAGCCGGGCGCCGACAATTGATCAAAGACCGCGTGGATCGCTATGGGTTCGACCGCGCCGTCTCCGGGTACCTGCAAGGACGTGAATTGCCTGCCACCGTTCTCGATAACTTTGTAGCGCGCTGCTGGCCCCCCAACGAGCAACGTGCTGTAGATTGGTCGAGCCCCACCGACACCATGTGCCCGACGGAAAATCTCTTTCCGCCTAATACGAACCTCTGCCAGCATCGACCTTCGGGCATCAGAAAGACCATTGTGCTGGCCGAGCTGCAAGTACAGGGGTTCAACTATTCTCAATGCCCGCAGCCTGATTTTATTCCCGACGGCAGACAGTCCAAATCTGCCTGCATTTCACCTAAATGCCAGTATGAAGAGGAACCAGATCGAAGGAGAGGTATTGAGCTAAGGTGCTTTGCAGATGAGCGTTGAATGGACCGGTATTTTTTTGACGTCTACAATAGTGAGGGGCCGGTGCTGGACGAGAATGGCCAGTTATTTGCCTCCAAGGAAAGTGCCAGGGACGAGGCCTTACGCGTCCTCCAGGATGTCGCGCGCGACGAGATGCCCGACCGCGATCTTTTCAAGCTGACGGTCAAAGTGCGGGGCGAAAATGGGGCAAAGGTGTTTGAAGCATCCCTCATTTTGACCTCTGGCTGGATCGCCAAGGATTCGCAGGCGCGCTAATCGATAATTAGCTGCCTCAGTAGGTCTCAGCTGCTAATTTTCGTGGTCATTTGAGAGCGATCTCCAAGGCAGCGGTCACAGGAGCGAACGAATTCGCGTCCCGAACGTCTGCCCGCGTCTCTTGCCAGCCTGATCGAGCGCGCATTGGGTGGCGTCTTGGGACGTGGCCAAGCTCTTGTTCGCGCACGTGCCACTTGGTTCGCCAGCGTCCTGCTTCAACTGCCGGGCCAGTGTCAGAAGAAAAAGCCCGCTCCCGAGGGATAGCGGGCAAGTCTTCTAGGGAAGCGATTTTTCGCGGCGGACTGCAACTGTGCGGATCACATTACATTAGTCCTGATGTGGGTACTCGATGGATTCCCAGCTATGTAATGACCGGGAAGACGATGTATCTCCAACCCCAAGCGGCACCATCGACCTTAGCATCACCTGACTATCAAAAGGCTTTAGTGCCACAGTTTCTCGCTCAGCCATTCAAGGAACTTATTGCCACCGATCGTTTTGCGAACCCGTGCGGCGGCCCACTGAGCCTTAAATGTTGTGCCGACGTGGCAACTGCAGACGATGCTATGCAATTGCCAGTCGGTCAGTTCGAAGAACCGCTTGGCTTCTCCATAAGAATCATCCCGCAGGCCCAGCTCCCGCAACACCGGATCATCAAAGGCCACAGTGATAGGCGAGCCCTGACAGCGTGAAGAATCACGGGCCTCCCGCTTCAGATGCTCGGTCCCGGTAAGGGCACCCAGGCACCGATCTGGGTCTTTTTCCAGCAGCGCTGCCCAACGTTCTATGCGCTGTTGGCGAGTCATGAACGGATACGTCGACAAAGGCTGAACCTTCGCGATTGTCTGCAGTTGGTCTAGCGTTTGATGTTTCATGGTAGGCTCCCGTCGATTGAAGTCCCCACCCTGCACAAACTATCGCGCACCGACGTCCTGACAAGAGCCGGGCCCGGTGCGGATCAGCGATAAAATTGGCCAGCTGCAGGTGAATGGCAGGGCTCGTTGATCCGGCCGCTTTCATTGGCGGCGCTGTGAACGCTCGTCCTTGACTGTCCGTGGGCCGCGCAGAGTCGATGGCGAGCAATTCGTTCAGTCCCACCCATGCCGGGCCTCTCGAATTTTCTTAGGCCGTTAACGCCCAAATCGACCGCGTCTGAGCCCTTGCCGCCATCCTTTTGCGAAGCCTCAAGCCCGTTGCCCACATTCTTGATCTCCGCGAATAGGATGACGTCAGGCGCCCTTCCAGTGGCGCTGGACATCGACACGACACGGGCATAGCGGCAAGTCGAACAAACAAGGCGCGGTTCAAGGAGCCATGTTTGGAGCTGCCATGGGCGCAATGACGCCAGCGTGGCCGGCAGGAGGTTCAGCATGTCTACGAAGAACCTGTTCTGCGTTCGGCTGGTGCTGGGAACTCTGAGGATCCCGCCCAGCTTTGCTCACGTCTTAGCTCAGGAGATCCCGAGCGATTTCGGCTATCGTCGCGATCACGGCGGAAGCAGATCATCGAGGACTAGGCGACGCTCGATTTCCTTGACCCTCTCGACAGTCGCGGCTCTTGGTTTCTTCACCTTGGCTCAGTTCGAATGTCGGAGTACAAAAGAATTTCAGCGACCGGCAAGCTAGGAGCGCACCTCCAGCGGCACGAGCCCTTCATGCCGCTCATCGAGATAACAAACAATGTGGTCACCCACGCGCTCGAAAGTGAGATCGACTTTCTCCTCCCCTACGGCCAGGTGACGAATGACGATATTGTCGATGCCTATTGGCAACCGTGGACGGTCGACCTCGATGGTACGGTTCCACCCGTCGATCCGAATTCCCAGACAGGCTTGCAGCATCATGAAGGCCGACCCCGCCGACCAAGCCTGCGGCAGACAAGCGACAGGGTAGGCAACCGGTGCATCGCCAATTGCCCGGGTGAACCCGCAGAATAGTTCGGGAAGCCGCATATTAAACCGAACCGCGGCCTCGAACATGCTGCTCATGAGCTTCACGACACCGGCACGCTCTTGGTAGCGGGCGAGCCCAGCGGCACAGATGGCAGTGTCATGCGGCCAGATCGAGCCGTTATGATAGGACATCGGATTGAATGGCACCTCGTCGTCGGCCAAGGTGCGCACGCCCCAACCGCTGTTGAGATGACCCGAAAAGAGCTGTTCGGCTATTGATGACGCCCGCTCCGCCGATGCCAGCCCGACATAAAGCAGATGACCAGCGTTCGAGGCGCGCACCGCGCATTGCTTGCCTTCCCCGTCTATGGCCAAGGCGTAGAAATTGTGGTCCGGCATCCAGAAATGCCTCTCCACTGCGCTGCGGATACTTTCTGCCAGCGCGCTCCAGCGCGCTGCTTTGGCCGTGTCGCCGCGTCTGGCTGCCAGTGTAGCCATGCCCTGGTAGGCTGCAAAGACATAGCCTTGTACCTCAACCAGGGCGATCGGTCCCCGCGGAATCGTGCCGTCGGCATGGAATATGGCGTCGGCACTATCCTTCCAGCCTTGGTTGAAAAGCCCGGTGTCCGCCGCCCTGCTGTAGGTCACGAAGCCCTCGCCGTTACGCCTTCCAACGTCCTCTATCCATCCCACGGCCGCACACAGCGAATCCCACATGCGATTGACAAACACCTCATCGGCAGTGCGATCGGCGTAGGAACAGGCTAGGTAAACATAGAGCGGGGTCGTATCGACACCGCCATAATAGCGGCCGAACGGCAGCTCGCGCAGCACCGCCATTTCCCCCTTTCGCGTTTCATGCATGATCTTGCCGGGTTCGGAATCATCGAATATCGAAGTCTCGGTGGACTGATATCGGGCAAGGAATGCCAGGACCCCGCGGGCAAGTTCTGGGTTGAGCCACAGCATCTGAAGGGCCGAAATGACGCCGTCGCGACCGAAAGCGGTCGAGAACCATGGAATGCCGGCGTAAGGATACGGTCCGGTCTCAAGATCGGTGGTCAGCAGTGCTATGTCGGCGCGCGTGCGCGTAAGCCAGTCATTGAACACGCGGCCCGAACTGAAGACGGTGGCTCCCTGACGCCGCTTCGAGCGCATGGCAAAACGTGCTCGGGCCGCCGCGGCGCGAAAGCGGTCGCTCGAGGGGACTTCTTCGTCGTGACCGACCTCTACAAACAGCGCTCTTGCGTCACGCCTGCCCACTACGATGAAGAACACGGCGTGGTTGGATTGGATCTGGTCAGGCGGCGTCGAGAACGAGATAATCGACTGGCGCGCCAAATTGTCGAGCCCTTCGTAGCGAAACATGACGCTTGCTTCGCCGATCAGCGCGTCATGAGCGTGACCGCGGCGGCTGCGCGTAGTGCCACGAACCTCGAACATATCACGAAAATCGGCGTCGAAGTCGAATCTCACGGGTAGGAGCACTTCGCGCCCAGAGTAATTCGTGAAGGTGACCCGCTCGAACATACGATTTTGCCAGATGAACCGTGTTCGATCGACGTGCACGACACCCGGCAGCGTTTCACGGCCGTCGGGCCCCGTAGTGGCCAAGTTCGTGAGGTTGGCAGTGAACAGTATGTTGTCCTGGGAAAGCGAGGCGCCTAGCAGGGATGGAATGCGCCCGCCGATGAACAGACGGAAGCGCGATAGTACGCGCGTGTCGTCGCGGAAAAGGCCATCGCCGGTGCCACGTATGTCGCCGTAGCTGTCCGCGACGATGAAGCAGTCCTCATGCTTGAGCGCAAATTGTCTATGAGGCTCGCGTGGTGCCGATTCATCCATCGCCGGCAGCGCCACAGCTGGGTCTAGCTTGCGATCTTCGATTTCAGCGCTCATGTCAGCTCTCCCGTTCGAAAGAGACTTAGCCCACATGCTTGTCGATCGTCGCCGACGTCGAATCGTCACCAGCGCCCCGCCTCGGCAGGCACATGCTTTGACCGCAAAGAGGCTCTTTCGACTCCGTGTCGTATGATTGGCCAATTTTGGATTTTGAGCAATCAAACTTGTCAAGCCGATCGCTTTATGCCGGTTCGGCCGCCTGGCCAGCTATGTTTCCAGCATAGCTATTTTTTCGGAGGGACATCGCTTGTCGCCCGTGAGCGAGCGATAGATCGCCATATAGTCGGCGCACATGCGCTCGGCGGTGAACCGCTTTTCAAAAGTTCTCCTCACCCGAGAGCGGTCGAGGTCACCTATCCGATGCACGGCCCTCACAGCCTCTGCGATATTGTCCACGATAAATCCCGACACCCCATCATCGATGACTTCAGGAACGGCTCCGCGGTTGAACGCCACCACAGGAGTTCCGCAGGCCATCGCCTCAATGGTCACGAGGCCGAACGGTTCCGGCCAGTCAATCGGGAACAGCAACGCTGCCGCATTGCCCAAGAACTCCGCCTTCTGCCTTTCATTGATCTCGCCGATGAACTCAACGTTTGAATTTCGCAGCACCTGTGGTTCGACGCGTTCTCGCCAAAACGCCCGATCGACCGAGTCGATTTTGGCCGCAATTTTCAGCGGCATTCTTGCGCGGGCGGCGATTTCTATCGCGGCCAGCGGGCCCTTTTCCGGTGAGATGCGGCCCAGGAACGCCAGATAGCTCGAGGCCTTCTGACGCAAGGGTAGAATACCAGCCGGCAAGCCGTGATAAACCGTTCCGAGCCAATTAACCGGCGGCATCGGTCGGCGCTGATCATCGGAGATCGAGATCAGTGGAACGTCGTCGAACATCGCGTAAAGCCGTGCGAGATCCGGGAGGTCAAGGCGGCCATGAAGTGTCGTAACGGTTCGGCTGCTAAACTCTCTAATGACCGGAAAGTGGAGAACGTCGACATGAAAATGCAGTACATCGAAGGCTTCTGCCCATCTGCGCACCTGCTCAAGCATCGAAACGTGACAGGGGACAGGGTCCCTTGCCTCTGGGCTCAGGCGTAGCGCAACGTCGCAACACGCCACAAGTTCGGCCGACGTCCTTGAGTCGCCGCTGGCGAACAGTGTCACCTCGTGGCCCTGTCGAACCAGCTCCTCGGTCAGATACGAGACGATGCGCTCTGTGCCACCATAGAGCTTGGGAGGAACGGACTCCATTAGAGGAGCAATCTGGGCGATCTTCATTTTGTAAGTGCGTCCGCAACTTAAGAATCGACGAGAGGCCGACGCGCATGCGAGGGCTGCTCCCCACGCCGCAAACTTTCGAATTACTAATATGTTCCCGAACTACGATAAACGACTGGCGGTCGGACACCGGGTAATCGCACACAAGGCCTCGGTCGGCTCGAGCCCCGTAGGCCAAGCCGCTAGGTGTTCAGGCAAACTTGAAACCTTCACCAAAATGCGGTCCAACCCGGCATTGGGGCGCTTCGAATCCTCGAATTCTATTGAGAGCAGACAACAGGAACGCCGGCTTCTCAAGCGGCCGGCGCGGCCCAGCTAGGCATCCTGTGGTCAACCTGAAGGCTGGTCTGACCTCTTGCGAGGCCTGATCGCCTCGAAAATCACTTCACACAGGCTTCTGCCGCGAGCTTTCATTACGATCAAACGCCCTTGCCGAGCGCGAGTTTCTATTGATTCGGCCTATCCTTTGCCATGACGTTGACGAGTACAACGCATGCCAGCAGGGACACGACACCGCCTAGCAGGTCGTGGCTCGACAGACCGGCAAAATAGACCAATTCGAACGCCAACGCGGACATACAACTAGAACTGCCAGGCAATGCGAATGTTCCGCCTGTGTACTGGATTCACATTTCCGGGAGATACGCCCGCTCCACGCTTCTTCGGGGTCAGCATTGTCCCCTCGATCCGAGCTTTATCGCCGATCCCCTGCCTACGCACCGACACACATTTGATATTGAGCCCGGCTGCGAGCGACCCTTATAAATCATGTTTTCGCCATTGCTTTCTAAGGATCTTGCGATGGATAACGTGACCGTAAGCGCCAATGATCAGGTCGGCCCTTGCGTTGAAGTGATCGAAGTCTGCGGAGAATGGTTCGTCCGCGTGGTCAACGGCGACGAAGAGATATTCCGATCATTCGAATTGGAGGCATTCGCCCTGGCCTACGCAGAGGGCCAGCGAATACGTCTCGGGCTTGCTTATTTCGATCAGCTGTAGCGTTGAACGCCCGCTTTCTGCGGGTGATCATCGAGGACTCCACGTGATCATTGCCGCCCATAACGCGGGCCTCGGCACGACATGTCTAGGAGTTCGATGAGTTGGGCTCGCCTACGTCAGTCACGTCCGCGTCTGATGTGCGAAAATCCTCATAATCCACTGTCGCGACGACCGCACCGCTTGCATCCTTAGCTCGCACCGCCCAGCCGACCGGCGCTTCACCGCGAGAGCGCGTCCTGCCACAGGTCGGCCGCAGAACGCCGGCATTCGGCCAAGACCGCTTGTAGCGTGGGAAACGAAAGGCCTGCGAGCTCCTGCACGTGACCCTTGTCCTGATACTCGAGGATATAAGACGCGTCGCGGCCCGATTCCGGCTGACTTCGCATCCTCGCGTCGTCGGCGGCGCTGGTTTCATCGAACGTGGCCGCGTGTAATAGCAGCACCTTTGCCTTCGCAATCAGTTGCACGTCATCGAGGGCGTTGTCATAGGCGAGCGAAACGGAAATCGCCTCGCCGCCTTCGCCCAGGAACCGCACTGTAGGGAAGGGTCCGTTTTCGACGACCGTTTCAAGAATCTGCATGGGATGACTCCAAGGCTTATTGGTCTTTCGGCTCAGTCCTTGACGTACGCCCCCGGCTGTCGCCCGCTCTTCGGAGCCTTGGCGTCCTTGGAATGTTCGGAAAGAGCGGGCCCGGCGCCGGAGACCTTCTGGGTGGACGGTGATGGCGTTGCAGGCTGTGATGGAGACTTGGATTGTGGGGCTAGGGGGTTCTCGTCCGAGGTTGTCATGTCGTTTTCTCCCATGTCATGAGTCAGGGATGAACTAGCCATCGACATGGAGGTTCCAGCGTCGTGGCATTTCCAGAAAACCGCTTAGTTTGCGAGAGCGAACCTTCGGCAATGGTCGAGATCCGCAAGCTCAGGAGTTGCGAGCAGATCTACGACGCTCGTCCATAACCACGACGGTGCCTTAGCGTTCGCGCTGGAGGCTTCCGACGGTTCGCGGGTCACAACTGCGCCAATCGGCGAGGTCAATCTGGCGGCCGTGCGCTTCGGCCAGATCGAACCGGGGCGGTATCGGAGCCGACGCTGCCGTTGTTCATGAACCGCTCGACGCACAATTCTATCCGCACGCCGGCGCTTCCATCTATGTTCTGAAATCGCCCCCAGCGGCTATCATCATAGACAACGATGGTCTCCGCAGTGGCCTTAATTTGGGCGGCCATTGGCCGACCATCGTCCTCGTAAGTGGCGCCGATCTCGTAGCCCATTACATCGCATAGTCGCGGATGGCATCTTCCTGGTTGCCGATCCAGTAGGTCTGGTGCTCTTTCGACGTGCCCAGATATTGGGCCGCACGCACCACTCGGGTACCTGAAGGAGCTTTTGGCATCGCTACAACCATCTGGCCGAAGTCGGCTTCTATCGCTCGGGTTAAAGGTTCCGACAGCATGCCATTCCGCACGCTCATCGGTGCGCGGCGCTAGCTTTTCAAGATGTGTTTGCACATATCCAATCAGATTCGCGGGTTGATGAAGCGTTCGGCCTCGTTGTGCCTAAAGGTATGGAGTGATATCCGATACCAAACAGCGGAATTGAGCAAACAGCTGGCCGCGATGGCACGTGAGGAACAGCACTGCCGTCTGCTCATGTTAGTGCCCAGTGTAGGCGCCACAGCCACCGCCTTTGCCGCAGCCGTGGAGGATCCGGCGAACTTCAGGAAGATGATTCCACCTTCCGCAATCCATAAGTTCGATCCCAGCGGTTTCCAGCATGGTCGCTCAGTCTAGTCCGCCAGATGGGCGCCTTCCACCCAACAAGGGCCGTAGCAGCGCGGTTCGCCGGCTGGGTTCCGCACGCGCCACCATGCGTTTGCGAGGAGTTAGGCCTGAATCGCAACAAGCGCTTTCCAACTGAGGTACACGCCAATTTGCTAATCGCGCCCATGAGGTCTACTCTGCTTGTATCGGCCGCCAGTGTTTTCGGATGCAGCCGACAGTGAGAGGTACATGCTCTTGCCCGTCAGGGAGAGCGCCGTGCCCCAATCCCTTCTTCGCAACCATGTATTGCAAGCCCTCTCGCCTGAGGATTTTGCGCTCTTACAGCCGTCAATGCATCACGTCGAACTGGGCGTCAAAGACCGACTGGAAGTCCCATATCAACTAATCGAGCATGTTTATTTTCCGGAGGCGGGAATCGCTTCGGTGGTCGCGGCCATGACGGGCGGCCGGCAAAGCGAAGTGGGCATCATTGGCCATGACGGCATGATGGGGGTTGCGGTTGTTCTCGGCCGGGACAGTTCCCCCAACGAAACCTACATCCAGGTCGCCGGCAAAGGTTGGTTGCTCCCGGTCGAAAGCCTTCGCGACGCGATTGAAGAAAGCCAGTCCCTTCGCGGCTCGCTGCTTCGCTACGCGCACGCGTTCCTGGTCCAGTTGTCCCGCACGGCACTTGTCAACGGCCATTCGAAAATCGAGGAACGGCTGGCCCGGTGGTTGCTTATGGTCGATGATCGTATGGAGGGCAACAGGATCTTACCTGACGCACGAGTTTCTGGCCACCATGCTTGGCGCCCGGCGCCCTGGCGTGACGATAGCCCTGCAAATGCTTGAATATCGGGGGCTGATCCACGCCAAACGCGGTGAGATCACCATTGTCGACCGGCCCGGAATGATAAAGCTGACGCACGGCGCCTATGGCGACGAAGAGCAACGTCACTTCGGCAGTGATTCCAGCTGATTGTCCGGAATCGGACACACCCTTACGGGTTGACGAATTGGTGCCATAAATCGTGTTCGTTTGGGTTCAGGGAGGAACTCACATGACCAACAGTTTTCACACCGTCACGGTTGAAAGGGCGGCCGACGCCTATGTCCGTTCCAGAGGCAAGGCCCGCTTCCTTTCCATCGCACAGGCAATTCGTGCCATTCGAACACTGCTTCCGGCGTGTAAGGCCACGGACCCCGAGCTGGAAGAGATACTGGCTGCGGCATGCATCCTCCACAGCATTCCTGTCGCTTTCGACGCAATGACTGCCGATCGCTCTGAAACACGGCTTCATTCATAGGCCCTGCAATGGCAGACGTCGCTCCGACGCTTACTTCATCGGACGTTCGCCAAACGGTTGTCCGTTACCTGCTTGATAATGTCAAAAATCCGAGCGTTCGATAGACGTGGTCATCCACGCCGTCGGAGAAAGGAGCTCTGCGAGCTAACGGATTGGGAACGGGGGGACTACATAGCTCGAAGCGCGATCGACGCGGGTCTTGCTGTGGAGTTCGATGCGGGGTTCCCTGATCGCTCCTCTAAAGCAAAGAGCTTGCTACCGGCCCTACGGCAAGGCGAACATTGCGAACCAAATTTCGGTCCCACAGTCCCGGTTCGCAGGCATTGGGGAGGCGCGGCGAGCGGCTAGGAACTACCGGCGTGGAATGAACCCCAGGCAACCGGCCGCATCAATTCGCTTACAAACGTCCGCTACTGATTGCTCAAAAGGCCGACTTCTCGGTCGTTCGAGCAAGCATTCTGATCTGCTTGAACCGGCCTTTCTCAACCACGTGCAAAGCCGTCACCGCGGCGATGTCGTCCTGCTTGGCATCCCAGTTGACGACGTCTGGGTATGCAATGCCACGATATTGGCTTTTCCGGAGCGCCGATATCACGCCCTGTCGGCTAAGCTGATTTGCGCGCTTGGCCAGCCTTATGGCCTCAAGCAACTGTGCCGCAGCGTCATAGCAGTTTACGGCATAGTTCTTGAGGGGACCGAAGCGATCCGTATAGCGTTGAGCAAATTCCCGCGACCCTTGGACGACACCAATTTCCGGACAGGCTGAGAGGACGAGGACGCCCTCATCCTGCTCGGCCGCCTGGCCGGCGGGCTCTAGGAAATTCCAACCATCCCAGCAACCGTCCCCGGTCGCGAGCAAATGCCGTACCCTCGCCGCCCGCATTGCCTTTAGCAACGGCGCGCCCTCGAATGTGCCGCCGTAGAACACCAGGTCGATATTTTTGGGAAAGCTGCCGACCAACGCGCCGAACTCGGTGGTTCCTTCCTCTACAGCGATGTCCTGCACAACACCGCCTCCGCGGCGCCGAAAGGCGTGGACAAACTCGTCGGTCATACTTTGTCCGTAGACGGTGTTGGTTCTGACCACGACAGCGCACCGTTTCCCCATTTCGGCGGTCAGATGGTTGGATATGGCGGACGCGGTAACGTCGTCGCGGTTTGTGAACCGAAACACATTGTTCCAGCCCGAATCCGTTAGCTTCGGGTTGGAAACGATGGGTGAAATCAGCGCCATCGACGCATCGCAATAGCGCTGCGCCACGGCGAGCGTGACGTTGCTGTTGTAGTGCCCAACAATGCCCAGCACGCCCTGATCAGCGATCAAGCTTGACGCCACCTTGGCGCCCTCGGCCTCGTCGCCTTTGTCGTCGCGCCGGATCGCCTCCAACAAGATACCCTCAGCCCTTTCGTTGGCATCCTCGACCGCCAGTTCAACTGCCTGCGCCATCTCGATCCCGAGATAAGCAGGACGTCCCGTAAGCGGGGCGACGACCCCGATCCTTACCCTTTTGCGATCGCCGTTGCTGTTTTTCGTGGCGTCGACCATGAGTTACCTCCTTGTGAGTGGAATTGCGGTTGGCAACCAGCAGGCAGGCCACGGAGGCAACAACCAGAAAGCCTCCGATCAGGGTGGTTGCGGTGATCTCCTCGCCAAGAAATGCCGAGCCGAGGAACATCGCAATCACGGGATTGACGAACGTGTAGGTCGCGACAAGGGCGGGCGAGATCTTCTTGAGCAGCCAGATGTACGAACCGAACGCCATCACCGTGCCGGCGAGCGTGAGGTAGCTCCAGCCAAGGAAGGATGACAGGGAAATCTGCGCCACGGCTCCAATCGGTTCGCCTCGCGCCGCGCTCAACAGCATCAGTGCTGCGCCGCCGGTGACCAATTCGCGGCCGGCAAGTGCCACCGAGGAACCCTTGTTGTTGTGGCCTTCGGCAATGAGCGTGCCAAGCGCCCAAGAAGCGGACGCCATCAGCAAAAGCAGGATGTCGGACAGTTGGAGCCCTGCGGGACCGGCAACGCTTCGCCATGCAACAAGGACGACTCCGAGCAAGCCGGGAAGCAGCAGTAAAATGGTCCTGACAAGAGGCTGGTCCGATCTGCCGAGAATGCTTCTTCCGACGATGATCCAGAATGGGATCGTCGCCAGGAGCAAGGCTGCAAGGCCGGACGGCATGCGCTGCTCGGCATAGGCCAACACACCGTGACAGCCGACGAAGAACAGCACCCCACAGAGGCTTGCGCGGAGCCAGGACCGGATCGAACCGCCGTCGTCGGCTTTGGCCCTCGAATGCGCCAGCAAGATCACTCCGCCGACAATCGAGCGCGTGCCCATCAACGCAAAGGGTGGGATGGTTTGGACAGCGACCGCAAGGGCGAGATATGTCGAGCCCCATATGAGATATATGGCGGCAAAACCGCATACGATCGTAAGCTTTTCTCTTGAAGAAGCGGTCATCGAACTTATAACCATCTAATAGGTTAGGTAAGGTTAAGCGGCATGAGCCCGATTGGTTCCACGACCTCTCCAAAACCACGTGCCACGCGCGTTGCGGAGCGCCATCTGGCGAACGAGGATCTGGCGATCCGCTTCGTGAACACGGCGGCCTGGAGGTTGCGTTCGGACGTTGAAGAACGGCTCCCCAGCCCGGAAGCTCTGCTGGACTGGTTTCACGCCAACGACCTGGTTTCCCGTGGCGAACGAACGGCGTTGCAGCGGGCGTGGAAATCCGATGTCGAGGCTGCCAACTCCCTTTATGAGAGCGCGATCGCTTTGCGCGAACTGATCTACAATCTGCTGATTGCGCGGATCGATGGCCAGACGCCTCGCACCAAGGACCTTGAGGCCTTCAACCATTTCCTGACCGCTGGTGGGGTAGGCGCAACCCTCGCTTGGCGGGCAGGCGACTACGCTTGGCGCGCGACGAAGGGAGTGGGGAGCCTTCTAACTCCGATAACCCTGTCGGCTGCTGAGCTCCTGACCGGGATCCGCTCTGGCAAAATCAGGCAGTGTCAGGATGAGAGAGGGTGCGGCTGGCTTTTTGTCGACGAGAGCAGAGCGCAGAATCGCCGATGGTGCTCGATGGGAGATTGTGGAAATCGTGCGAAGGCGCATCGCCACTATCAGCGAGCAAAGGGGTATGCCCTGAAGTCGGATTAGCCGACCTGCTCGACGGAATGCGTACGCGCCGGTAAAGGCTTGACAAGAGATTTGGCGGAGACCGATGGATCGAGCCAGGCAGCCCAGTCTTTCCGGCCGAGGATGACGATCTGCCGGTCATGATTGGAGACAATGTCTGGGCCGAGAATGCTTCGCCCTCATCCGTCGTCTCGCGCCAGATGCCGGCAATGCGCGTCGCGCTTGTTGGACAGCCATTTGTCCTTGCGCTTTTTTAGGATAGCGCCGCCGGTTTCAGACGCAGCGGCACACGGCCATGTCGAATTGTTGCATTCAAACGATTTGCGACGCGATCTTCGCATCCTCACCCTCGTGATCGTGAGGATATGATGGGATCGCCCGACCATGCGGTCGAAAGCATTCGAGGGAAGAAATGGAACGTTCGCGGAACGGCATCCGGCAATACACTGACATTCCATTCGAGGCTGAAAGTTACGCCCGCTCCTAGGCAGGCGGCCAGGCGTTCCGGCTCGCGTCGAGGTCGCGGAAGATAAGAAGTGCGCCTGACTGTCTGACAATTACTTCTCGGAAGGGTCCCGGATGTCTTCCTTGCTGACGAAATAGTCGCTTGCCACCGCAAGCACGGCCAGGAAGGTGGCGCCATATCGCGCGAAGCCGAAGGCCTCAGCCGCGGCAATCTTTGCGCCGCGCTTATGCTCACTGACAAATTGGGCCGCCGCGTCCCGAATTTCGTCGGCAGCCTCGCCGAACAGCGCGTGCTCTTTGGCAGTCGGCGGAAAGGCCCGGCCAATGATATGGCCAACCAACACCCCTACCGCCGAGCCGGCGATCATCTTGGCTCGATCGAGATTGGCAACGGCGCGACGCTTGCCAGCATGATAACCGCTTGACCTTGCATCGGCATCTCCGTCGCTTGTCACCGTCGCCGTGGTTACTTCGACACGCCCAGCAGCGACTTTTCCGTCAGCACTCCTTCGTCCCGCATCAAAAACGGCGACTGCGCCCAATGCAACGGCGGCCGCTATTCCGCCATTCTCCTGGACCGCATCCGAGATGCCCCCGAGCGCCGTGGCAACTTTCTGTTTGGCGTAGTGTGTGGAAACGTCGGCCAAATGTCTGGGTTGCAGCCGGCGGCTCACCTCGCTTACAGGGCCGAACAGTGCTTGCCGTTCAGTTCGGCTCTGCACCAGGATGTCCCTAATCTCATTGCTGGGTTGAGCCATAGCGTATTCCCTGCTTCAAGGCCGCGAGGTCAGTCCGCACCTGATTGACTGTCTCGACGGGCGTAATGGTCCATCCGGTCAGCGCGCGCTTGGCCAGATAAAGGGAGATCAAACCTCCCGCGATCAAAACAAGGCCGACGATCAGACAGGCGAGCATCGGACCTACCCCGAAGGAGATCATCGCAAGGATGAGACACTGAACCAGAGCGAACGCCGCCAGCGCAAAAAACACGGCCGCCGCCATTCCACATGCGCCCGAAGAAACCAGCGTGGTGGACTTCGCTCGCATTTCCGCCTCGAGGAGGCGCAAGTCTAGGCGCATCAACGAGCCAAATTGGCTTACCGCTTGGCCGAACACGCTTCCGAAGGGCCGGTGGTCCGTTCCATCATCCATGCCAATGATCCTTCTCAGGACCGATCGGAACTTCGCATGATCCGCGTCAGGACCACGCCGGCTAGAATGCCGATCCCGAAAAAGGCGGCAGGCTGGCGCTGCGCGAATTTCGTGACGGAATCGAGCAACTCGCCGACGTTGCGGTCCCTGATATCGGTAGAGATACGCTCGACACCTTCGGCCGCCGTGCGCACCATGCTTGCGACCTGGGGCGATTGCTTTTCGATGCCGTCTGCCGCGTCCTTCACGGAATGGGCGATATTGGCAATAGCATCGGCGCCCGCCGTCTTGTTGGACTCGACTGCTTCCTTGAAGGCGCCCGCGGCATCAGCGGCGACAGACCCTGCATAATCTTTGGCATCACTCGAAACGGAGGCGGCGGCATTCTTCAGATGCGACGCGGTCTCCGCCGCACTTGTCTTAAGCTTGCCGAGAGCTTCTTTCCTGGTCTCGGCACGCTCGGCGTCCTCATTGCCCCAGCCGTTCTCGTTGGCGTTACCTGGTCCCGGAAAGTCGTCTGTGGTTGGCGTGTCCATGATATTTCACTCCTGTGTTCCTAGGAATTGAACTTCGCCACCATGAAGCGGTTCCTGCCCCCGACAAAAAAGCCTATCGTGCATTCGCCGCTAACCGGATTACCGCAGTCGCTGGACGCGATCACCGGCGCTCGTCCGCCCTTTTCGGCCAGTCGCATCGCTCGTCCTCACCAGCATCAGTGCGCAGTGCGCTAAGGCAGAACGTTTGAACGTCCACCTCCGCTAGTTGACGGCCAGTCGTAGAAACGTTTGGAACTGGGTTGCCACCGCCCACACCACCGTGCCAGCAGCTGTCGAGAAACGTGATCGGCTGGATCCGCTCGGGCAACTTGGGGTGGGGGGCCGGATCCGCACGTTCGCGCTGGGTGCGAAACTTTCTTACGTCTCCCAGGCCGAGGACGGTGGCCGACCCGGACTTAGGCACTAGCGGTGGGTCGGCGTCGCCGTGACAGCGACCCGGTCGAGCGCAACCTCTAGGGTGGTCGTCAGGTCGCCGCCGACCGTTTGAAAACGATGGTAACCCTGGTCCCTTCGTCGGCGCTGGATTTCACTTCGAAGTGCGCTTTGGCGTTTTCGGTCAAGGAGTGCGCGATGAGTGCGCCAAGCTTGCCGGGCTTCGGCCAAGTCTCACCCTGCGGCAAGCCAACTCCGTCATCGGCGATAGTGATGCGGCATCCTTCGCCATCGACCACGCTGTGAAGCGTTATCGTGCCGCCTTCTCGTCCCTTGAAGCCGTGTTTGAGCGAATTCGTCAGCAGTTCGTTCACCACCAGGCCAGTCGGCATCGCAACGTTGACGGAGACGGGATAGGTATCCACTTTCATGTCCAAGCGTATGCCTTCGACGGCATGCGAAGCCATTACCGCAGATGCTATCTGGCTGAGGTAGATGCCGAGATCGACCTCATCTTCCTGCTCGTCGTTCGACAGCGCCTGGTAGAGTATCGCAAGAGCGTCGACGCGCCCGGCCAACCTCTCGAACCGTTTCTGATCAGGCTCCGCCGCATTGCGGGTCTCCAGTCGGATGAGTGCGGTGATCATCTGGAGATTGTTCTTTACCCTATGCTGCAGTTCCCGCAGCAATGTATCCTTCTCGCGGACACGCTCCTCGATCGAGGGCGCCTCCTCGCCGTGAGAGGATACGTCCACCAAGGCGACCAGCCGAAAACAGGTCTTGCCATCATCGTCCACTATCAAATTTGAATAGGCGTCAACGACTGCTGGTCCGTCGGCGCCGCGTTCAAGGCGGAAAGTACCGACAAAATCCGTTTCGTTGACAACGCATTCGGCCAGCGCCTTGTCTTTCTGCTGACGGATACCAGTCCCCGACAGCGCTGCCCAGTTTTTTCGCGCCAGACTGGCGGCCTTCAGGCCGGAGAGCTTTTCGAATTCCGGATTGGCATAGACGACGCGTTCCGTTTCGATCAGGTCTGAAACTGCGATCGCAATAGGCACCTGGTCGAGGAACTTCTTGAACTGTTCGCTCTCCAGCGCCGTGGCCAGTTCTGGCGTATCGAGCAGCTGCTCGACCGCCTCGGGCTTCCCTGTATCCGATGTCATTTTAACGCCTACGCCGTAAGGATAGGTCATCAGTATCAGCGATGGAGCAGATAGGCCACCGCCGAAGCGCGGCCACCTAGAAGAGGTCAATATGCCGGGACCAGCCTCGTATCGCGTAGCGGCAAGGCCATCGTGAACCGCAGACCGTCAGGGCGATAGTTCAACTCGACCTTGGCTTGGCACTGCACAGTCACGACTTTCTCCAGCAGTGTCGTCCCGAAGCCGCGCCTTCTTGGGGGCTCGACCTTCGGCCCGCCCATTTCAAGCCACTCCAGATTGAGGATTCGCTCGTCTTGCGAATTGCTCAACGACCACCGGACTTCGAGACGTCCGGTGGGGCGGGACAACGCACCATATTTCGATGAGTTGGACGCAAGTTCATGAAAGGCCATCCCGATCGGGATGGCGATATCGGCGACCAGGGCGACGTTTGGCCCTTCAAGCACAACACGCGACCTGTCGCTCGTATCGTAGTGGCGCAGCTCCGACTCCAGCAGCTTGTGCAAGGAGGCCATCTGCCAATAGTCATCGGTGAGCATCGAGTGCGTGTCGGCGAGAGAGACGATCCTGGCGGAGAAATCGCGCACGAAATCATCGACGCTTCCGCTCGACTTGGCGGTCGCACCCATCATAGCTCGGACATTTGCCAGCGTGTTCTTGACGCGATGATGGAGCTCCCTGATCAGCAGTTTCTGCCGGTCAGCGACCTCTTGCTTCTCTTCAATATACGACTTGACCTCGAGCTGACGGGCGCGGGCGCGCAGAGCCGAGCGTACCGAATTTGCCAGGCTCGACGCCAGAAAAGGCCTCTCGAGAACGATCAGATAGCGGTCCAGAAAGGCCAGGCGCTTGTCGATCTCCGTTCCCCGCATCGTCAGCAGCACGATCGGAAAATCGGACCACGCCGGTTGAAGATTGAGCCAGGATGCGAACTGATTTCGATCAGAACTGATCAAGGCTTCTTCGGTAACCAAAAAGCACTGGGCTTGGTCCAACAGCGGTACTGCTTCGTCGAGGGTGGCGCAGATGTGAGACTTGATCCCGTTCTCCGCGAGGATTGTCGACGCGACCTTCGCGTCGCGCCCGACTGGTGCCAATACGAGCACACTGCAGTCTGAAGGCATCACGAGGCCTTGTCTTGCAGCAGGTTGCCTTGCTTTCCCTCGTAGGTGGGCACGCCAGTCAGGATCCCCCGAAACTCCTCCAATGGTTCACCGACGGCCAGCCCGGTCGCGCTTATCTTGAATTCGCGAATGGTGTCCTCATGCGGCCCGGCGCGTTTCTTGACCACGGAAATAGCCCGTCTCAGACGGCCGCCGCTTTCGAAGAAGCGCAGGAGCATTAAGGAATCGCAGAGATAGGTCATGTCTACGGGGGCTGACATTTGACCGATCACTCCATGATTGGCCAGCAGCAGGATCGTCACAACGCCTTTCTGATTGAGATATGTCAGGATCTCGTGCATCTGCAGCACAAGATGCTGTTCCTCCGACATCGCATTGAGGTACCCGGTCAAGCTGTCGATGACGACGATCCGCGCATTTGACCGCTCGACAGCCGACTGGATGCGCGACGACAATTCACCGGGCGACAATTCCGCCGGATCGATCTGTTCCAGCAGCAAACTGCCATTGTCGGCGAACGGGCCCAGATCCATGCCGAGGCCCGACGCGCGCGCCAGGAATATCCGCTTGGTTTCATCGAACAAAAGCACCAACACATGTTCGCCCCGCTTGAGAGCGGCATGGCAATAGCTGCACGCGATGGTTGACTTGCCGACACCAGAAGGTCCCATCAGAAGCGTGCTGGTGCCGCGGTCAAGCCCGCCACCCAAGAGCGTGTCGACAGAACTGTTGCCGATGGCGGGCGTTCCAGGCTCGGCCAGCTCATGTTCGGAGGCAACCAAGCGAGGAAATACCGTCACGCCGCCGGGTCGAATGACGAAGTCGTGGAAGCCGCCGCGAATTTGAACGCCGCGCATTTTGATGACGCGCAGCCGCCGCCGCTCTCCGCCATAGATTGGCGAAAGCTGTTCCATCCGGATGACGCCATGACTGATGGAATGCAGGTTGAGATCGTCATGTTCGGCAGTGAGATCGTCAAGGAGAAGCACCGTTGCATTGTTGAGCAGGAAAAAGCTTTTCAACGCCAGGACCTGCCGTCGATAGCGTAACGATCCCTGTGACAAAAGACGTATTTCCGACAGGGAATCGAACACCACGCGATCCGGCTTTATGCGCTCGATCTCGGCAAGCGCGGACTGCACAGTTTCACCGAGTTCCAGATCGGAGGAATGAACCAGAGTCTGTAACTGCGACGGATCGAGGCTCAGCTCCGGCGGGACCAGCTCGAGGATTTCGACACCTTCAAGAGAAAACCCATGCCGTTGCGCGACCGAGTGCAGTTCACGCTTGCTTTCGGACAGCGTTATGTAGAGGCATTTCTCGCCATCTGTCGCGCCTTTGATCAGAAACTGCAGACCAAGTGTGGTCTTTCCTGAACCAGGCCTGCCCTCTACAAGATGTGAGCGGAATTTTGCATAGCCGCCTCGCAGGACGTAGTCGAGGCCTTCCACGCCAGATGATATTGGTGAAGCGTCCTCTTGATCCACGTTGTCCCCACACGCCTTTGGTGACCTCCTTAACGGATAGCATTTTCAATAGTTCCCTCTTGAAAAGAGAGGGTGACGGCCCCTTTCCCACCCGTCATGTTGTCGGGGCTGTAGCGCAGTGCGGCTGCAAATTCTTACGTTCTCAGCGCGGTGATGGCTGGGGAACCTCGTTCTCGCGAGCCCGTTATGCCTCACCAATGAGGTCCCAGGCTTGAGAGAACCAATTCCAGACATCGAGCGCGGGCCCCTCGGGAATCACTGCCCTCCCACGCCGCCTCGGATCGGCAGTGCTTCCGCACAAGGCAAGAACAGGCTTATTGCGGGCATGCTAGTCGCCTGCCTCGTTCTCGGCTTTGGGCTGCTCGCCGAGGAAGTCCTGGAAGGCGACACAACCAAATTTGATCTGGCCATTATGTCGGCCCTTCGCGCAGCCGATCCCGCCTATCCGATCGGTCCGCCCTGGCTTCAGGAAGCGGCCAGGGATGTGACCTCACTCGGCAGCGTGGTGTTTCTTGGCTTCGTGTTGCTGGGAGCGGCTGTTTATCTGCTTCTGGTCCACAAGCGGGCTCTGGCCATTTGGATGGCGGTAGCGGTGGGCGGCGGCGAACTGCTTGGCACGATCCTCAAGCTGAGCTTCAACCGGCCCAGGCCGGAGATCCCTCATGTCACGCGAGTATTCACGGCAAGCTTCCCGAGTGGACATGCAATGCTTTCGGCGATCACGTTCCTGACCGTAGGGGCTCTGCTTTCACATGCAAGTCAGGATCTGCGCCTCAAAGTGTATTTCATGGCGCTCGCCTTGTTTCTGACGGTGGCCGTTGGCATAAGCCGGGTCTACCTCGCAGTCCACTATCCAACGGATGTATTGGCAGGGTGGTGCGTTGGCTCTGGCTGGGCGATCCTGTGTTGGATAGTCGCTTTGTGGTTTCAGGAAAGACCAAAGCGGGGACCAAAGACTTGAAGGTTATGGCGCTCATCAACAAGGGTGCCGGCGCTGCGGTGCGCAAGGGCGACATAGCGAGAGCCGTGCGGGATGCGTTCGCCGAACGTGGCGTCGAGGTGGATGTGCGATTGGTAGACGGGCGAGAGGTTGGAGAACTCGCTCGGCGTTTCGTTGCCGACAATAAGTCGACTTCCGATCATGGATCGAGATTGGTGGTGGGCGGTGGCGACGGCACTCTCGGCACCGCTGCCTCGGCGCTGGCGGGGACGAATCTGGTTCTCGGTGTTCTTCCGCTCGGCACATTGAACCACTTTGCCAAGGATTTGGGTGTGCCGCTCGATCTGACGGCGGCGATCGATACAATCGCGACAGGCACACCTGTCGCAGTCGATGTCGCCGAGGTCAACGGCCGCGTGTTTCTCAACAATTCATCGATCGGGATCTATCCGTTCTTTGTGGCAAAGCGCTCAGCCGAGCAGCGGCACCGCGGATTTGGCAAGCTTGCCGCCATCGGCCCCGCCCTCATGAGAACGGTGAGATTCGCCACGTGGCAGGCTGTTCACGTTTCTGCCCAGGGCGCTCGCGAAAGACTGCGGACTCCTTGCGTGTTTGTTGGCAACAATTTCTACGACGTCGCCAATCTTGGCCACCGCCGCAGCCTCTCGTCAAAAGAACTATGCATTTATGTCGTTAAGCAACAGTCCTGGTTTGGGCTGGCATTGCTTCCGTTCAAAATCGCATTCGGCGTGATAGATTCGACCCGAGATCTGGAAACCTATAGGGCTACTTCACTTCAAATCACATCGCATCGCCGCGCCATGCTGGTTTCTCTGGACGGCGAAGCCGTCCGTATGGACATGCCCCTGAATTTTCGGATTCGACCGGCGGCCTTGCAGGTCCTTGCGCCTGACCAAAACGACAAAGACGAGTGGCCATAACTGAAAGCGGAGAAATTCAGTGAAGACCCTCGTCCACCTTTCGGATTTGCACTTCGGAAAAACAGAGAGCCAGCTCGTGGACGCGATCGCGGCTGAGGTTCGTGCCGTCGATTTTGATTTGCTCGTCGTGTCGGGAGATCTGACGCAGCGCGCCCGGAAAGACGAATTCCTGCAGGCGCGGGCTTTCCTTGACTCTCTTCCCGGCCCCCGCATCGTGGTGCCCGGCAATCACGACGTGCCGCTCTGGAATGTCTTTGCGCGTGCCGTGACACCTCTGGCACGTTACAGGCGCTACATCGAGGCGGACACGGACCCATTCTACGCCGATAGCGAAGTCGCTGTCGTCGGGATCAACACGGCACGATCCCTGACAATCAAGGACGGCAGGATCAACGTCCGCCAGCTAGAGGCGGCGAGGGACAAGTTGGCAAATATGTCCAATAACGTTACCCGGATAGTGGTGACGCACCATCCTTTCGAAGGACTGGACCTGGAAAACGACGACGGAATCGTTGGCCGCGCGGATCTGGCAATGGATGCCTTCTCGCGCAGCGGCGTAGACGTCATATTGTCTGGCCACCAGCATCTTCATCGCGCCGGTTCGAGCGCACGGCGCTACCTAATCGACGGCTATGCGGCACTGCTTATTCAAGCGGGGACGGCGGTTTCGTCCCGGGTACGCCATGCTGCAAATTCGTTTAACATCATTCGCGTCGAGCATCCGAGGATCTCCGTCGAATGCCGGGCATGGCAGTCTTCGCGTTCCGGGTTCGAAACCTCGGCCAGCTATTCCTTTCGGCAAGGTCCAGGCGGGTGGGAACCTGCTTGAATGGCGGCTGGGGGAGAGCGCCAACATTCCCAGTATCGACATACCGCTAAAGCTGAGATTCGATGGGTAGGTACCTGACCAGGGCGGCCAGGATACGGCGGGACCATGCTGCCTCGGGTTCGCGAGTATAGGTTTGAGGTCTGCCTTCATCGCTGCCATGCCAGCGCAGAACCTCGTTCTTCAGTTCGAGCCGGTAGCTTGCTTCCGGCGCTATCTCGGATTTGAACCGGTGCCGGAGTTCCGCGACCAACGTCTCGTCTTCAAAAAGCACTCCCATTTCCGAATTCAACGATACGGACCGCGGATCGAAGTTGAAGGATCCCACGAAACCGATCCTGTTATCGACGCTGAACGCTTTTGTGTGCAGGCTGGCACCCTTTGATCCAAATACAGAAATTTTGGGCTGCCTTCTAAAGGGCTGAAGCTCGAAGAGCTGCACGCCCTTTCTGAGCAAGCGCTTGCGATAGTTGGCGTAGGCCCCGTGTGCGGCAGCGACATCGGTCGCGGCCAAGGAGTTGGTCAAAACAGCGACCTGCACCCCGTCGTCCACGAGGTCGCCGAGGATTTTTGAACCCTTCTTGCCGGGGATGAAATATGGCGACACGATTTCCACACGCTTGCGCGCCGACTGAATGATTGGGAGCAACTCCTTCATCAGCCAACCACACGGTCTCCAGCCTCGCACCTTTTCCGGAGGGTCAGAGATCACGCGCGCGCCCTCGACCCAATGAACGTCGCTGCTGGCCGCTATGAACCCGGCGATGGAGCCCTTGTCTCCGATACCGCTCAGGAGCGTCGACTCGGTTTCCTCCTCGCTTCCTTCGAAATAAGGGGAATACGAACCCGGAGCGGTTGCACCGAGTTCACCTATTGGCTTGGCGTCCTGGCATGCCCAGAAAGTCTGGAAGATCTGTGCGGTTTGCTGGACGGCAGGACCGAGGAGCAGCATGTCGAGGTCACGAAAATTCGTCTCCGCCGCGTCAAAATAGGCATCGCCGATATTACGTCCACCGACGATGGCGATGTTGTCGTCGGCGATCCACGCCTTGTTGTGCATCCGCCTGGTCAATGCAAAAATCCGCAAGAGGACTTCCGCGCCTCGCATCACGCCGCGTGCTCTGATGCCGCTCGGGTTGAACAATTTGAGTTCGATGTTTGGATGGTTGCTCAGCGCCAAATAAGCTGCATCGCTCTTGCGCGGATTGACGTCGTCGAGCAGCATTCTGACGCGTACGCCCCGCTGCGCGGCGCGGACAACTTCCTGTAGAAGCAAGCGCCCAGTAAGGTCGTCATGCCAGAGATAATACATGAGATCGAGAGTGCGAGCCGCACTCCTTGCCGCTAAGACACGCGCGGCGAACGCATCGTAATTGTCAGAGATCATAAGCAGGCCACTCTTACCGGCTTTGATTCTGTCGGCCGTTGTTGGCGTAACCGAGACGTTCATGGATTGACCAAATTCGGAGGAAAACGAGGCGCTGTTTAATGAGACTAAGAACCCGCGAGCCCTGATCTGGTTGCAGGGGGCCCTTTGAGCCTGCACGAAAGGTCGAATGCAGCTATACTAGCACTAGCGTATAGCCAGCCGGCGTCCCGTCGTTTAGGCCCGGCGTCCTACTGGTAGGCGCCGGGCCGCATTGCCGGTGAAAGCGTTACTCAAGGACCGCACCTGCCCTTGCGGTGGCCTCGGGCGCATGTTTGCCTGCCCAAGTCGCCCGTTCCATCCGATGAACGGAGCATCATTGCCCGTGGTATCGCCGGTTGGCGACATGAGCTTCTATGGTCTCGCGGAGGGCATCCGCCGGCATCAGAAAACGCTCGATCTCTGGCCATTGGGTGTCTCCGTTTTGAGGGCTCCCCGCAACTGCGCGGATTATGTCCTTCGCTTGCCTGCCATCAGCTCCAGGTTGTGAAGCGGATTTACAGATAATTGAGCATGTTTGGCGCATCATGATCAGCGGAAATGCAAGTAGCTCGTACATGGCCAAGGCCTCGGCGCTCCCCGCTTCGCCGGGGCCTTTTGCGCGCTTATGCCATGCTGCCAGGCGCCCTGACCTGGCACCTTGCTTAGGCCTTTGTCCTCCTGGACCGGCCCGGGGCGAGGAAGCCATCCCTTATCAGGTCCAACGCGTCGAGCGCGTCTTCATCCAACAAGTTTGTCAAGGGCACTCCACCCACGCGCACAACCTTGTTGTTGTCTATGTCGTAGACCTCCCAGAGCCCATCACTGACCCTTCGGATTGCGTGCCGCCTCTCCATAAGGAGTCTCTAATAAGCGAGTCGCCGAAGCGCCAGCAAGAAAACTCGATCCAAAGAGTTAACGGTGGAAAACCATGCTCGCTTTAGGCCTGACCGAAGCCCGCCCCGGACAGTTTTGCCCCCATCCGAGGCGGGCTGGTTGGAAGCTGATGGAGACAGCCTCCTCGCCTTGGCCCACGGGGATCAAAACCAAGGCAAATTCAGAACTTCAGTTGGCGAAGAATGTTCCGTTGGAGGCATGCGCTGCCGCCACACAGTTCGATAGCGGGATTTGCGCCACAGCGGTGCGGCAATAACCTGTCAGAAAGCGGCTGTTTGGAGCCCGGAAAGCGCACTGATCGAAGATGCAACCCTGAGACTGCACAAGGCGTTGAGACATTTCCTTGAAGGAATGCACGCCCGCGCCTCTCAGAAAATCGGCCCCAGCCCGCTTGGAGTCCCGGCGATCTCAATTCGGTGCTAGGTTACCGACCGCATCAGCGCGGTGAACAACACTATTGCAACCTAATGAACGTGGAAGCCTGTCTGAACAAGCCCGCCGTCGAAATCACAAGGCGAAAACCGCTATCAGTGAGGTGATGGCGACGGAAATGGGCACGGCCAGGAGCAAGCCAGCTTCAATGAACCGATTTTCTTTCTCGTTGAACATCCAATCTTCCGGCGCCAAGCTGAAGTCCACGGGTTCGCTCGCCCCCGGGGAGACGAGCGAACCCTTATCAGCGCAGGAAGGGACATAACTGCGCCGATTCGGAAAGTCGCGATGGTTGACTTCAGCCAAGAGATATTCCGATCACGAGGGAGATAATGGCCAACAGAACGCGCTTGACCAACGCTCCTATCAATAGATTTTTCCTTCAGTTCCGGCTCACAACTTCCGCAAAAGGGGACCGTTCCAAGCCGCACCGTCTGCAAGACCATTGCCGAACGTGGCCAGACATATGTCCAACCGAACCCCAGACCGAAGTCCACCAAGGGGAACGATTGCGTCAGCGCCAAGTTGGCTATTGAGCTTCGACACCACCAGTCGGAGCCACTCTCACGAGGAGCCCAATATGGAATTGCATCTGTCTGCTGCAGCCGCGGCATTTCTTCTGCTCACAGGCGTCGGCGTCGCGGCGGCCGAGGATATCATCATTCAGCCCGAGCAGGACACGGTGATCCGCGAATATGTGAAGAAGCAGCCGCTCGCGTCGGTAAAGGTCCCCGGAGTGGAACTCAATATCGGCACGGCTCTACCCGATACAGTCGAGCTTCGCGAAGTCCCCAACGTCAAATACCGTTATGTCGTGATCGACAACCGGACTGTTCTGGTCGATCCAGGCACCCACAAGATCGTCAAGGTCTACGACTGACCTTCCTGGCTCAAGCCCGTCGTCTCGTGGCGGCGGGCTTCAAAATGCAAGATCTCGCAAAATCCCATGCTCTGAAAGCGCGCGTTGCGAACCGTAGGCAGAGCACGACGATGTTCACCAGCTTGCCGCTAGCTCATTCCTGCCACTGTCATAAAGCGGTCCAGCCGCCCGCTTTTATAGCTTCGCTTGCAACGAGGAAACACCATGGCTTCGACAGCAGCGTTAATCTGGTACCTGGTAATAGCCGGTCCGCAGGGTGGCATGGCAATCTTGCCTGGCAGTTTCGACAAGCGTGAACAATGCATGGCGGCCATCGCCGAATACCAGAGGCAGCCGACGCCGTCGGGCTGGACCTTGCAGTGCATCCCCAGCGCTTCACCATTTACCAACAACGGATCCGCGGAATAGCGCCAGGTGGTCAAGGTCGGGCAGTGCTTTCTCAGACTGAGGCAGCGATCGATGATCCGGGTAACGGCTCGAACCACATTGCGGAGATGAATTGGTGACGGAATCGCCAGCGGAACCAGTGGCCAGCGACCAAGTTTTTGCTGCCAAGGAGACTATTCATGCTCAAATTGTTGATCCAGATCGGCATCGTATATGCAGCGTTCAGGATTGGTGAAAGCGTCGGGCGTCTCGATAGCGGTCCTCGCCGTTGGCCGCGCGATCAAATCACCGCTGGAGGAACTAGACGCAGGGCTGGGGCACGCTGATTTCGCAACACGTTCTCCGCGTTCGAGTGGGTGGAGGTCCAGGAATGGCTTTGATTATTGGTATCGCGTTGCTTTGGGGGTTCTGTTCTCCGTGCTTTTCGTTACTCATGCCGCGCCTGAGGCTACGCCGGTCCCTGCACGATCAAGGGTCCCGATAGGTCTGCTTGGCACCTTCGTGAGGCCGCCGATTTTGGATGAATGTCGGCGATGTGTCGCGTCGCCAAATAGGCTGGCAGTTTCGAGCGGTTTTTGCGCCAGTCGAAACCATGGACAGGTTTTCGGCTGGCTTGCCAGCTCGCAGGGGCAACGGAACAGCTACGCCGTTCAAGGCGTTGAGAGGTTCAAGCCCGGGCATGAGGAAGCGCATTGCGGAAGCGTTCGTCGGCAACCCACAGCGGTCAAGGGAAGCATTGGCCGCACATTGGAGCGTAGTCGAATGTGGTGGACAGCGATGGGGTTAGCCCTGTGACTTCGAAAGCGAGACGGAGTCAGAAGCTGCCCGCCACAGAGGCGTCTTTAATCGATGAAGAAGCGGCCAGTCGCGCGGCCTTAACAACGGAAGAGAGTAAGGCAGCTCTGAGATCGGAGGAGGGAGACCGCGGACGCGACGCGGCTTGGCCATCCCAGATACCTGCGCTTGGTTGGAAAGATATCTTCTGGCGCTTATGGGAAGAATTCAACAAGGACCGGGTTTTGCTCGTTGCGGCCGGCGCCACGTTCTACCTGCTTCTGGCACTGTTTCCGGCCTTGGCCGCTTTCATTTCAATTTACGGCTTTGTCGCGGACCCGGTTTCGGTTGCCGACCATATTGCCTATCTCGGCGGATTGCTTCCGTCGGGCGGGCTAGACCTCATTCGCGAACAGCTTCAAGCCTTGGCCAGGCAAAAACCCGGCGCTCTCGGCATCGGTTTCTTCATCGGCCTTGGTATCGCGCTTTGGAGTTCCAACAGCGGCATGAAGGCACTCTTTGATGCCATGAATATCGCCTACGAGGAACGGGAAAAACGCAGCTTCATCACGCTCAACCTAATGTCGATCCTGTTTACTGTCGGCGCGTTGTTGATCGGCATCGTGCTGTTGCTCACGGTGGGCGTCGTTCCCGCGCTTTTGCGCTATTTCTATCTGGATGCGTGGACGGAGACGTTAATAGCAGCAGCCCGGTGGCCGGTCTTGGTCTGCGCGATGCTGACCGGAATTTCTCTGCTTTATCGCTTCGGACCAAGCCGCGAACGTGCCAAATGGCGTTGGCTGAGTTGGGGCTCTTTGATTGCGACCGTTGCGTGGATCGCGGCGTCGTGGCTGTTTTCATTCTATTTGCAGCATTTCGCCAACTACAACGCCACATACGGATCGCTCGGCGCCGTAGTCGGTTTAATGATGTGGACGTGGATTTCCGTCATCATCCTTATCGCCGGCGCCGCGATCAATGCCGAGATGGAGCATCAGACAGCGATTGATTCCACTACCGGCCTGCCCCTGCCCATGGGCAAACGTGGCGCGGTCGTAGCGGACACTTTGGGCAAGACCGCAAAATGACTGGCATCACTTTTCTGCCTTGCCACGAATTCTCTGCGAAGGGTTAACGCGCCCACCGGATGGCGAGGATCAGGGCCTGGAATCGGTTTCCTCTTCTGATGGTTGCCGCCCGTCTGATTGGTGAGTCTTGTCTTCCACCTCATTCACGGGGCGCGTCAGGCCACCGCCAGGCTTGGGCTTCTTGTTTGCGGCCGCGTCCTGAGAGGACGCGTTCGAAGAGTCGACGCCGGTCTTTGCCGGATATTTTGTGGCCCCGGTTTCGCGATGGTTTTCGTTGTCACGCATGCCTTTGGTCCTCCGTGATCAACGATAACCGCCCCCGTCAGTGCCAGTTCCGCTGCAGATGGAACATTCTCTACGGCTGGTCGGTTGGCCAGGAAGACCATTCCCTGCCAGACAAACTGGTGCGCAGCCCAGGTCGGCAAACCCCTCTGCTGACCGGCAGACATGCCGCCCAAACCAGAGCCCAATAAAGAATCGCTGCTAGATGCGCCGGCCTGGACATCCGACGTGCGAGAGCCTGACCCGGATCCCGCACGAACTTCCATTCTCCAATCCCGACAAGAACCGAATCCCGCGAAGGGAGCATTGCAATGAGCGGTGATTAGGTGCTGGCTGTCTTTGCGGTGCGGCTCGCTTTTGGTAAGAAGGCGCGACGTCTCGGCGATAAAATTGCCGCGCCTGGATGGAGGCGTCGAGTGAGTTGCGCCAATAGCCGGTCACCGCGTCGTTGAAGCGTCTACCACTCATCTGGCCGTGCGGAGCCGTCTCGACCCGGGACGGGATCTAAGCTGAGCCAGCTTCCAGGCCGGGCGGCGTCCGTTACAGCACAATCGTTTGCCCGTAGTATTTGCCGGCATTCCGGATGGGCGCCGCTGCTAGTTTCGATGTGGTCGGCAGGAACACGCAATGTGGAAAGACGGGGTCCGATGCGATGACCCGATGCGCGCGGGCTTGCAAACATACCGACCATCAACATTGGCCCAGCGTTCCTCAGCTCATCGCTGCGGCCACGCGGCCATCATCAGTTCCGGCATTGATGGCTTGGCTAGCCCGGGAAACCAACGTCATGCCTCCCCACTTGCCGTGCCTATCTCCTCAGGCCAAAAAAGCTCAGCACCGCAAGAACAACGACGACTAGCCCAACAATGTAGATTATGCTGTGCATCGATCGGACTCCAAAATAATAGGCAGGCCACGCTCTTTTGCCTACCGTACGGTTATTGCGTCGAAATCAACATTTCGGACCGCCTAATGTTCCATATTTGGGCCGTATTTTTAGGACGTCGCCGTTGGGCCGGCTTTAGCGGGTTGGCAACTTGTGCCGCAGCGTCAGTGCCGGCCTTAGGAATGGCCGATAGACGCCCGAGATCCTTTTGAGGGCGTGGCAAAAGAAATCCGTTTTACCTTCGAAATTGCATCTATCACTGCGCCGCACTCGCCCTGCTAATGCTGGGCCGATGACGAGTGCCGGAGTATTGGCCGTCGGCCGACAATTGGTCACCTCTCAATGTCCCTGACGGGTCCCGCGGTAACGGAACCAAAGCGATCGCACGATGTTAAGCAGGCGAAGGGCCATCTTAAATCGTTGAGGATCTCAAATGAAAGTCGCCATTGTTACTGCTTTGGCCCTGTGCCTACTCGTACCCTGCGTCGCCTCGGCCGACGCGATCGTAGTTCAGACCCATAGACACCACCGACACCACCACTGGAACAATGATCGTGTCGTTATCTATCGTGAAGGACATCGCCTCCATCACCGCCATCATGGTGATATCACTTTCTTCGATCACGGTCGTCGCCACCATCGCTCCGATGCGGTTGTTGTCCGAAGCCCGATGGATCGATCGCACCACCATCGTCACCGCCACGTTGTTATTCAGCAGGAGAATGGCGGTTATTGACCGCCTCCTTTTTGCCCGGCTCTCACTTGGAGAGCCGGGCACGCATTACGATGTATGATCGGCGAAAGCTAAACCGAATTGGCGGTTGGTCGGAGCTCGGGACCCCAGCGCAGCCGAGCCTGCTACGGTAGCGGCGACAGCAAATTCGCGTGCTGGATTGTGCGCTACGCGGGGCCAAAAGGCGCGCCACCTCCTTTAATCACGCCGCTCGAACCTGGAAAGTAAATGGAAAAGATCAGAAGACTGCTGGCTTTCTGGTTTGTAGTTGTCAGCGCTACCGCGATCAATTCCGAACTTACTCCTGCCGTCGCGGCCGCGCCGGCAGATGCAGCGACGATTGCCGATCATTTCTCAGCCATAAAGTCCATGTCAGGGGACTTCGTCCAGTCTGGTCCTAGGGCGGAAAAGACCAGCGGGAGATTTTTTCTGCAACGCCCGGGCAAGCTCCGATTCGACTATGCAGGCCAATCCGGGATCAGCTTGATTGCAGATGGAAGATCCGTCGTAATCTACAACAAGAAGCTCAAGACCTCACGCCTCTATGCTCTCTCCAAAACGCCGCTTAAACTCGTCCTGGACGACGAGGTCGAATTTTCCGGTAACCGCGTCAAAGGCATCAGAGACGATGGTGCCCAGGTTATCATTAAGCTGGCTGACAAGTCGGCTTTCGGAAACTCGAACATCACGGTGGTCTTTGACAAGAAATCGTTGGATCTACGCAGATGGAGCCTCACCGACGAAAGAGGGCAGATCACGACAGTGACTATCTCTAATGTGAAGGAGGGCGTTCGCGCTCCTCCAGGCACCTTCACCATCGATTTGCTGCAAACCGTCAATTCAACACCAAAGCGAAATAACGGCCCACCGGCGGTAAGCTGGCCGAGAAGCAGTTGAAGTGACGGACGAACTCGCAAGAGGGCCGGCGCGTTCCCCAATAAGCGCAACTCCGAGCCAGGCGGTCCCTTTCAGAGAGTTCCTGGTCTCCGACGTGCACGCCGGCTTTGTCGGCATGCATGTGATCCCGTCAACAGCTAAATCTAAATTAGAGAGATATGGATCAAAAGCGGGAACTGCGCATTTAGTATCCGGCCCGCTTTGGGCTGCTGGAGGACGACTGATGAAAAAGACAATGCTCGTATTAAGCCTTCTCATTCCGCTTGTTGCATGTTCCCGCACTGAACAGGGTGCTGCCGTCGGCGGACTGGGTGGGGCGGCAATCGGCGCGGCCGTGGCTGGTAACCCAGTGCAAGGTGCGGTCGTCGGCGGAGCTGCTGGTGCCATCGCAGGGGCGGTGATCGGACACGCCAGCGAGGCTGGCCAGTGCCGTTATAGGGATCGCCAAGGGCGCGTCTATGTTGCCAGGTGTCCCGAGGGGTATTGAGTGTGTCGGGCCCGCGCGACCCTGCGATGGCACGTGCGGCCCGCTGTCCGCTACGGAGGCTTAACGATCGATAGACTGAGGCGCAATGCAGTCTTCGAGCCTGGCTCGTTCAATTCTTGGTCAGGCGTTTATGCGCATGCCCCGTCCATCGCTTTATCGGATCAAACGGACTTAGCCGCCCTATCCTGTCTTTGTTGCTTTAGGGGCTGGTGCGATTGCTCGAAAGATAGCCTCTACGAGGTCCTTTTCTCGGAAGGGCTTGCTCAACAGAGGGACATCCGACGGGCGATCCGAAATCGTATCCGCTTCGGCGTAGCCCGTCACTATCACCGCCGGCCAATCGCTGCGGAGGTTGCGTGCGAATCGAATAACGTCGATCCCGGTGACCAGCGGCATGGCAAAGTCAGTGACGATTACATCAAAATCATGCGGGGCCCGTTCAATGGCAGCCAGCGCCTCAGCGCCGCCAGACGCGCAGGTCACCGGAAAACCTTGCTGACGAAGCGACTCGGCAGTCAGTTGCCGCAACACGCTGCTGTCGTCGATCAGAAGGACTGACGGGTTTTCTTTGCCGCTGTAGGTTACTGGTTCCTCTTTGGCCGCGGTGTCATCGTTAAATGAATCATCAAAAGAACGTGGCAGCCACAGTTCCATTGCCGTTCCGCGACCAGGGGCGCTTTCTATGCGAAGAGAACCCCCGGACTGCTTCATGAAGCCATAAACCGTGCTGAGCCCGAGCCCCGTTCCCTTTCCAACCGGTTTTGTCGTGAAGAAAGGTTCAATGACCTTCGCCAGTATGTCGGAAGGGATTCCCGAACCCGTATCCTTGACCGTTACGACGACATATTCGCCAGGCGCCAGATCTTGCGACGTCGTCTCGAGGGAGCGATTTTGCGCAAGCACGCTGATAGTCCCACCCGACGGCATGGCATCGCGTGCGTTGAAAACAAGGTTCATCAGCGCAAGTTCAAGCTGCCCGGCATCGACATGTACCGGCCATACCGTGTCGTCGATCTGCCAATCGAAGCGTATCAAGCCCCCTAAGACTGGCGCTACCAACCCGTTCATGGTGTCGCCGAACCCTGCAAGACGCACCGCTTCTGGCTTCAGCGTTTGCCGACGCGAAAAGGCGAGCATGCGAGTGACGAGATCGGCGCCTTGTTTGGCCGAGCGCCGCATCAGCTCAAGGACCTGCCGGGCCTGGTCATCCAAGGTTGCACCGCGTTCGAGCAGTCCCAACCCACTCAAGATTGCGGCGAGCAGATTGTTGAAGTCATGAGCCAGGCCACCGGTCAGCTTGCCAATAGCATCAAGTCGCTGCGACTGAAGCAGCTGGTCCTCAAGAGCCCGCCGCTCGGTGACGTCAAGCAGCGTCCCAAAGATTTCCGGTTCGCGGCCATCTACGCCATTCGACATCACACCTTGGTCGAGAAAGATCCGATACTCGCCATTGGCGCACAGCCAGCGGAATTCACAGGTGTAGGAGCCGGTCGTTTTTGCCACCAAAAGCGCTTGCTCCAACCTGGCGCGATCGTCCGGGTGGACCCGGCTAAGGCCAAAGGACGGATCGGAGATCAATGTCTTGGATGTAAAGCCAGCTAGACGTTCGACCCCGTCGGTGACAAAGCGCGTCGCGAAGGGCGGCGCGGCTGCCCGCGCATGGAAACAGACCGGCAGGGAACCCAAAATAGCATCCTGCCGTTCCTCCGCGTTGCGCAGGGCCTGCTCGGCCTGAAGCTTGTCCTTCTGCGCCTGGAGTGCCTGTGCCAGCAGTCTCTTCTCGGTCGCTGCCTTTCGCTGAATTTCCAGGGTCTTTTCGTGGAGTTCGACGAAGACCGCGACTTTCGAGCGCAGCATGATCGGATCGAATGGCTTAAACACATAGTCGACCGCGCCGGCATCATAGCCGCGCAGCATGTGAGCCTGCTCCTTGTTGATGGCTGTAAGGAAGATGATGGGAGTATGCTTGGATTGTTCGCGCTGGCGTATAAGCGCAGCCGTTTCATAGCCGTCTATTCCCGGCATGAGGACGTCCAGGAGGATGATGGCGAAGTCCTCCTTCAGCAGAAAGCGCAATGCCTCTTCGCCCGATTGGGCGCAGATGACGTCTCCCGTCGAAGCAAGGACTTCGCTGATCGCCAGAAGGTTGCGTTCATCGTCGTCCACGGCGAGGATCCGTGCCCTTGCCGGTCCCTCGGCCAATTGCCCGGCCTCAAGTTTTCTTACCCTGTTTCTCGAAGGCTTTTGCATGGACCGGCCGTCAGTTCACTGCCAAGAGCATTTGTTCCGGGTTCTCCGTGCGTCCTCGGGAACGGCCTATCCAGACACGAAGCAATGCCAGCAGCAGATCAAGATCGACCGGCTTGGCGATATAATCCGAAGCACCGGCGTCGAGACATTTCTGCCGATCGCCCTTCATCGCTTTGGCAGTGACGGAAATCAGCGGGATGTGAGCGATCGCCGGCGTCGCGCGAATACGCCGCATCGTCTCGTAGCCGTCCATCTCCGGCATCATTATATCGATCAAAGCGGCGTCGACATCGGGCACCTGCTCCAGCAGTGCGATGCCGTCGCGGCCCCGCTCGGCATGGAGAACCTGAATATCGTACGTCTCCAGGACACTGGTGAGCGAGTAGATGTTGCGGATATCGTCGTCGACGATGAGAACTTTCGCCCCAGCCAGGTCGGACTTGCCCGCATGCTCGGTTTCCGTTGCGCGCTCCTCACGGTCCTCTCCTGGCAGCGTCGCCGACATATGAAGCGCCAGCTGAGCGAAATTCTCGGCCCGCGGCGTATTCGCAAGCGCCGGATTCAAGGCCAACACCTGTTCAAGCGCATCAGGATGAGGGGCAAAGAACAACAGCTGCGGAAGGGTTCCGTCGAACTGGTCGGCGAGCTCGTCCAGCGACTGTGCATTGTCCTTGGCCGAGCGCCCGAAACCGAGCACGATGGCATCATATGAAGCCGTGCCGATATCGTCGGCATTTGCCGCGAAACGGCCGACCGCAGTGACCGAGGTCACGCCGTCGCGGATCGCTTCGACTAGCGATAGCCGGCGCTCCGGGTCGGGGTCCGCGACCAGCACGCGCCGCTGAATGCGCAGCTTCCTGGAATGGATATCCTGAAACACCTGCATGAGGTCGTCGGATGAAACAGGCTTGGTGGAAATACTGGATGCCCCCTTGCGGGCGAGACTGTCTATGGCTTCGGCACCCGAGATGACGTGAATGGGAATTCCCTTCGTCTTCTGATCATGGCGCAACAGATCGAAAAGAACCCATCCATCGATGTCCGAAAGCCCTAGATCAAGCGTAATGGCATCGGGAACCAGTTTGCGAGCCAGGGCCAGGGTGCCGGACCCCGCATTCGACAAGACGCCTTTGAGGCCCGCCGAACGAGCGAGACCAAGCAGGAGCCCGCCAAAGGTCGGGTCGTCCTCGACAATGAGCACGACCCGATCGGTCGGCGCGATGGAATCGCGATCGTCGACCAGCTCCGCCGAGGGCGAGCTGCCGAGCGATGCCGGCTCGGCCGCAACCTCGGTCGGCGCAGGCAAGGCCGACTGGGCGGCCGCCACACGGGGACCGGCGAACGGTATGACCAGCGTAAAGGTTGAGCCCTTGCCCGGGGTGCTTTCAACCCGTAGCTCACCGCCAAGCAGGCGAGCGATCTCGCGGCTGATCGACAGCCCGAGCCCGGTGCCGCCATATTTGCGGCTGGTGGTTCCATCTGCCTGCTGGAAAGCTTCGAAGATAAGTTTCTGCTTATCTTCCGGGATGCCGATGCCGGTGTCGGTCACTGCGATCGCCAAGGCCTTCGTCGCATGCCCGGAACGGTTGCGGCCGCCCGCCTTCTCGACCCGGAAATTCAAGCTGACCTCGCCCTGCGATGTGAACTTGAATGCATTCGAAAGCAGATTGAGGACAATCTGCTGCAGGCGCTTCTCGTCCGTTCGGACCGTCTCGGGCAGTGCGGGATCGACCTTAATAGTGAAGCCGAGGCCCTTGTCGGCGGCCAACTGGCGGAACGTGCGTTCCATATGCTGGCGCAGATGGGTCACCGGCATATCGTTGATATCTATCGAGACGGTACCGGACTCGATCTTCGACAGATCGAGGATGTCGTTGATGAGGCTGAGAAGGTCGGTTCCGGCAGAATTGATGGTGCGCGCGAACTCGACCTGTTTTTCATTCAGATTGCCCTGCTGGTTGGTCGCAAGGAGGTTGGAGAGAATGAGCAATGAGTTGAGCGGTGTACGCAGTTCGTGGCTCATATTGGCCAGGAACTCGGACTTGTACTTGGAAGTAAGCGCCAGCTGTTCGGCTTTCTCCTCCAGGGCGCGCCGTGCCATCTCGATTTCGAGATTCTTGTTTTCCACCTGCTTTTTTTCGTTCTCGAGCAGCTGCGCCTTTTCTTGCAGCTCCTCGTTCGTGGCATGCAACTCTTCCTGTTTCTTGGTCAGCTCGGTCTGCCGCGCCTGCAATTCCGAGGTCAGCAGCTGGGACTGCTTGAGCAGCCCCTCGGTGCGCATCGTTGCGGCAATGGTGTTGAGAACGATGCCGACGGATTCCATCAGCTGGTTGAGAAAGGACTGATGGGTGTCACGGAATTCGCCGAACGAGGCGAGTTCGATGACGGCTTTGACCTCATCCTCGAACAAGGCCGGAAGGATGATGACGTTGGCCGGCGAGGCGCTTCCGAGACCCGACGTTACGCGCAGAAATTCCGGCGGCACATTGTTCAGCATGATGGCGCGCTTGTCGGCGGCACTTTGCCCGACGAGGCCTTCGCGCAGATCGAGACGCTGTTTTATGGCGGCCCTGCTTTCGGCGCCATACGACGCCGCCAACTCAAGATAGGATTCCTCTTCGTCGCGGTTGGTGACGTAGAAGACGCCATATTGCGCGTTCACCAGCGGAGCGAGCTCGGACATGATAA
Organism: Mesorhizobium sp. WSM4310; assembly: GCF_007003935.1. NCBI lineage: Bacteria > Pseudomonadati > Pseudomonadota > Alphaproteobacteria > Hyphomicrobiales > Phyllobacteriaceae > Mesorhizobium > Mesorhizobium sp. WSM4310. Next base: position 57,342 of record NZ_VFTA01000023.1, on the reverse strand, counting down.
GCCGCGAGACCGTGGCAAGGTCGCGTTCGCCCTGCAGCATGCGCGAAAACCGCGCGAGATTGGTCTTCAACCAATCCTGCTCCGCATTCTTCAGCGTCTGATCCTTCAGATTGCGGATCATTTCGTTGATATTGTCCTTGAGCGCGGCGACTTCACCTGAGGCCTCGACGCTGATCGAACGGGTCAGATCGCCCTTGGTTACCGCCGTCGAAACCTCGGCAATGGCGCGCACCTGAGTCGTCAGGTTGGCGGCGAGCTGATTGACATTATCGGTGAGGTCGCGCCACAGGCCTGCGGCGCCCGGCACGCGGGCCTGCCCGCCGAGCTTGCCCTCGATGCCCACTTCACGCGCGACATTGGTCACCTGGTCGGCGAAGGTGGCCAGCGTCTCAATCATGCCGTTGATGGTGTCAGCGAGAGAAGCGATTTCGCCCTTTGCGTCCACCGTCAGTTTGCGCTTGAGGTTACCTTGCGCAACCGCTGTCACGACGTCGGCGATGCCACGCACCTGATTGGTCAGGTTCGTCGCCATGAGGTTGACGTTGTCGGTCAGGTCCTTCCAGGTCCCGGCGACGCCCTCAACGCGGGCCTGGCCGCCGAGCTTGCCCTCGGTGCCAACCTCACGTGCCACGCGGGTCACCTCGCCTGCGAAGGAGTTGAGCTGGTCCACCATGGTGTTGATGGTCGACTTGAGCTCGAGGATTTCGCCTTTGACGTCGACCGTGATCTTTTTGGAGAGGTCACCGCGCGCCACAGCGGTTGTCACTTCGGCGATGTTGCGCACCTGGCCGGTCAGGTTCTCAGCCATGGAATTGACATTGTCGGTCAGGTCTTTCCAAGTGCCAGCTACGCCGCGCACCTGAGCCTGGCCGCCCAGCTTGCCTTCGGTACCGACCTCGCGCGCCACGCGCGTGACCTCCGAGGCGAAGGAATTGAGCTGGTCGACCATCGTGTTGATCGTGTCCTTCAACTCCAGAATCTCGCCGCGGACGTCGACGGTGATCTTCTTCGACAGATCGCCAAGCGCCACGGCCGTGGTCACTTCGGCGATGTTGCGCACCTGGCCGGTAAGATTGGCGGCCATGGCATTGACGTTGTCGGTCAAATCCTTCCAGGTGCCGGCGACGCCACGCACCTGCGCCTGGCCGCCCAGCTTGCCGTCCGAGCCGACCTCGCGCGCCACGCGCGTCACCTCCGAAGCGAACGAATTGAGCTGGTCCACCATCGTGTTGATGACGTCCTTGATCTGCAAGATCTCGCCCAGTGCATCGACCGTGATCTTCTGCGTCAGGTCGCCGGTGGCAATCGCCGTCGCCACCTTGGACACATCGCGCAACTGCACGGTTAGATTGCCAGCCATGGCGTTGACGTTGTCGGTCAGGTCCTTCCAGGTGCCGCCGACCCCTTCGACATGGGCCTGTCCACCAAGCTTGCCTTCCGAACCGACTTCGCGCGCCACACGCGTGACTTCCGAAGCGAAGGAATTCAGCTGATCGACCATCGTGTTGACAGTATCCTTAAGCTCCAGGATTTCGCCCTTGACGTCGACTGTGATTTTCTTCGACAGGTCGCCGCGTGCCACGGCCGTAGTCACCTCGGCGATGTTGCGCACCTGTCCGGTCAGATTGGCAGCCATCAGATTGACATTGTCGGTCAGATCCTTCCACGTGCCGCCAACCCCCCTCACCTCGGCCTGACCGCCGAGCTTGCCTTCGGTGCCGACTTCGCGCGCCACGCGCGTCACCTCCGAGGCAAAAGAGTTCAGCTGGTCCACCATCGTGTTGATGGTGTCTTTCAACTCCAGGATTTCACCTTGAACCGCGACGGTGATCTTCTTTGAAAGATCTCCAGAAGCAACCGCCGTCGTGACCTCGGCGATGTTGCGCACCTGTCCAGTGAGATTTTCAGCCATCGAGTTGACGTTGTCAGTGAGGTCCTTCCAAGTGCCCGCAACGCCGCGCACCTGAGCCTGGCCGCCGAGCTTGCCTTCGGTGCCAACCTCGCGCGCCACGCGGGTCACCTCGCCGGCGAAAGAATTGAGCTGGTCGACCATCGTGTTGATAGTCGATTTCAGCTCAAGGATTTCGCCTTTCACATCGACCGTGATCTTCTTCGACAGGTCGCCCAAGGCGACGGCCGTCGTCACCTCGGCGATATTGCGCACTTGGCCGGTCAGGTTCTCGGCCATGGAATTTACATTGTCGGTCAGATCCTTCCATGTCCCACCGACGCCTTCGACGCGCGCCTGGCCGCCGAGCTTGCCTTCGGTGCCGACTTCGCGCGCCACGCGGGTCACTTCCGAAGCGAAGGAATTGAGCTGGTCGACCATCGTGTTGATCGTGTTCTTCAGCTCCAGGATCTCGCCCTTCACGTCGACGGTGATCTTTTTCGACAGGTCTCCGGATGCAACCGCCGTCGTCACCTCCGCGATGTTGCGCACCTGGCCGGTCAGGTTCGTTGCCATGGCGTTGACGTTATCGGTCAAATCTTTCCACGTCCCGGCGACACCTTTCACGCGCGCCTGACCGCCGAGTTTGCCTTCGGTGCCGACTTCGCGCGCCACGCGCGTCACCTCGGAGGCAAAGGAAGCAAGCTGACCAACCATGGTGTTGACGATCTTGCCTATGCGCAGAAATTCGCCGCGCAGCGGTCGGCCGTCGATCTCGACCATCATCGTCTGCGACAGATCACCCTTGGCTACGGCGCCGATAACGCGAGCGACCTCGGCGGTGGGTTGGACCATGTCTTCTATGAGATCGTTGACGGACCGGACGCTGGATTCCCAACTGCCTGTAGCGTTGCGGACGCGGCCACGCTCGCCTATCCGCCCATCCTTGCCAACGACCCTGCTCAGACGCTCGAATTCTCGGGAGACCTGATCGTTCAGATCCACGATCTCGTTGAAGGTTTCTGCGATCTCGGAATCGAGGCCTTCGTAGACGTTGTCGATGCGGACTGAAAAGTCACCACGTCGGAAGGCCTTCAAAGAATTCAGTATGCTACGACGGGCCAATTGCTTCTTGGATGCCTGCACAGTCACAGCGCCACTCCCAATCGATCCATGTAGGATAAATCCCCCTCGTGCGCGGACGTCACACTACCCCGCAAGCCTCCAAACGCCGCAATTTCAATTTTGTTCCGCGCCGCATTTATCAACTGTCGCAAGTCGAAAATTGCACGAACGTGTGAGTTACCGGATGGCGAACTGCACTGGCGTCGCCGAGCGCCCGCCCTGGTTCTCTAACAACGACGTCCCTTCTTTTCACACGCGGTTCAGCCGGCCCGTGGGTGTCGCAGAAAGGCTCGCAATTTCCTGAGGCTCCTGCGCGGGATCAGATCGATCTCGCCGACAAGTTTTGCCCCGTCCTTGTGCCGCTCCAAAGGCAATATGAACATTCGCTTGTCGGGATGGAAATTACCGCTGCCGCGCCCAAGGCCACAGGCCACCGATCGCCCGAACGTGCGTGCTTTCCTCGACCCGACTCGCCAGCGGCCAGAACCCGCTCGCCAGCGGTGATGGGATTTCGGTCTCCTCGACGACCGCGGTACCAATCATCGAGCGAGACCGAGAGCTCCTTTAGGCTGAGCATTGCGTCGCCTTCGGTTTCTCCGCGGCGCAATTTGCCAAGATTTATCTTCAAAAGCGCCCGGCGCGGAACGATCGGGGATCTCTCGCATTTGGTGTGAGAAATATTAGCGTCAACTGAAATGAAAATTGTCCCCAGCGTGACGGCGAGACCAAGCAGCGCGACCACCGCCGCTCACCGAACTTCAAGAGATCCGCCACCAGAGCGAATAGCGAGAGGAATATGACTGAGATCGTGCACAAGACTGCCGCTGCATCGGTAAATCAGCCGGATAGCTCGACGATTTTGCAGATCATTGGCCCGGGATTGATCACGGGCGCTTCGGACGATGATCCCAGCGGCATCGCAACATACTCTCAGGTCGGTGCCCAGTTCGGCTATGGCCTGGGGTGGGTAATGCTGTTCAGCTGGCCTCTTATGTGCGCCATCCAGGAAATTAGCGCCAGGATTGGCCGCGTTACCGGCCGTGGCATAGCGGGCAATCTGCGAAAGCACTATCCATCTGCAGTCGGCATCTCGATCGTTTTCCTTTTGATGGTCGCCAATATAATCAATATCGGTGCCGACCTTGGCGCAATGGGAGCTGCGCTGAAACTGATCGCGGGCGGTCCCCAGCTACTGTACGTCGCTACGTTCGGGATCCTCACGGCCCTGCTTGAGATCTTCTCGCAATACGCTCGCTATGTTTCGGTGCTGAAGTGGCTTACGCTGTCGCTGCTCGCCTATGTCGCGGTGGCCTTCGTTGCGAAAGTGCCCTGGTCGACGGTCGGCTACAATCTGATTGTTCCACACATCAGCTTTCAAAACCAATACATCACCTCCGTCGTGGCCATCCTTGGGACTACGATTAGCCCCTACCTTTTCTTCTGGCAGGCCGGACAGGAAGTTGAGGAAGTCAAGGAGCGCGATGAAGCATCGCCGTTGAGGGTAGCGCCCGAGCAGGCACCGGAAGAACTCAAACGTATTCGCATCGATACCTATTTTGGAATGGCGATCTCGAACGCTGTCGCACTCTTCGTTATCGTGACGACGGCTGCAACGCTGCACGCCAGCGGCGTCACCGACATCGAGACTTCATCGCAGGCGGCGGAAGCTCTTCGCCCGATTGCAGGCAAGTTCGCTTTCCTCGTCTTTGCGATTGGAATTGTCGGAACGGGACTGCTGGCCCTGCCGGTGCTCGCCGGCTCGTCCGCCTATGCGTTGGGCGAGACGCTTGGTTGGAATGTCGGACTGGCCAAAAAGCCGCATCGGGCCAAAGCCTTTTATACCACGATTGCAGCAGCGACGCTGATCGGCGCCGGCCTCAATTTCACTTCGATCGATCCCATAAAGGCGCTGTTCTGGAGCGCCGTCATCAACGGCGTGGTGGCTGTCCCGGTAATGGGCATGATGATGCATCTTTCGGGCAAGCGGGCGGCGATGGGCGATTTTCAGCTGCCAATAGGCCTCAAGATTATGGGCTGGGTGGCCACCGCGGTGATGGCGGCTGCTGCCGTGGCGCTGTTCGTAACATGGTAGAGACCCCAGGCTGTTGGAAGGCGTCGCCGATGCCTGGTGGGCCGACGCCTGATCAGCGCGGAACCCACCTTAAGCATTGGGGTTGGAGGTCTTGGAGCTTCGACGCTGGATCAGCCGCCCATCTTCTTTGCCATCGCACAGAAATTCTGCGTGCGACAACGCGAGAAGCCCGCGCTGCCTCCTGCAGAGGAGGACGGACAATAGCATGTGGTTGTTTACAGCTGTCATTCTCGGGTTTGTGTTAGCCCTGTCGCTAGGTTGGGCGGTTGGCGGCTTTTCAAGGTAACATTGTTGACTCCCAACTGCGTAACCAACGGCGTGTTTCGTGCGGGTGTCCCGTACTGTCCATGCGCGCCATCACGCGTCTGGCGACGGGGAAGGCTGTCCGAGCAGATCGGCGTGCCGAGAATGAAAAGGTCGGCCGCCAGGATTTACTAGCGCCGGCCAGTCGTCGCCATTCCCATGTCGGAAAGCACTCCCGGCTTGACGTCGTGATCCAAGGCCTGCACATCGCGCCTCTCACCCAGGGCCCTTGAGTGCGGAGAGCAGATCGGCGGCGAGGACCTCTCCTGTCGTCGAAGGCTTTCAGCAATTGAGGGGAGGCGGTGGCACTTTTGAGCCCTCGAGGGTCCTCAACCCGAGCGCATTACACCAGGCTCTTCGGCGGGTGGATCGCTGGGATCCGATGGACCGTTCTCAAGCAGGTCGGAGAAATTGACAGCCGCGACCAGATAGCCGGCATCATCGTAGACGTTGACGTGAGAGCCAGAGTGGTCGGCATCTGCTGGAGCGCTGCTCGCCGCCGCTCTTACCAATTCCAAAGCTTTGGGACTGGCCAAGTCGACGCTCGCGAGATTCTGCACAGTAATGTGGGAGCGACCTGCAACAACAGTTTCAAAACGAAAATTGGGCATTGCAGCTTCTCTTAAAGGGCATCGGAAACGTTCCTTCGTTCCGAATACGCGTGGATTAGGGCTTGCAACGCCGTCGTCTGCTGCCCTTGGGACGTTCGGCTTCGACGTCATTCTTGGAAGCAACCTCTGATCAATCTGCCGGCCTTGCGTTCCTCGTCTATTTCTGCGGCGCGGCTGGCTGAGTTGGCTGGACGCCTTGCTGATCGCCGCCCGTGCTCGATTTCGCCGTTGGATCCCTGTCGACTTGCGGATTCTGATCTGGCGGCTGGTTGCTCACCGAGTTCGTCTTCGAGCCGTCGACGCCATTGTCACTGCATCCGGCGATGAGGCCTGCGACCACTATCAAAGCCAATCGTCTCATCTGTGCGCTCCTTTAGCGCTGAACTAGCGACGCTGGTGAATGTTCCAAAAGGCTTGCGTTAAAGGTCCGGACGGCACCGGCTGCGCCAAGGGCTCCCTCACTACCGTTGTAAGGTCCGAACGGGGAAGGATGCCCCCCAGTCGCCACGGCGATCAGCAGAACCGCCAAAGCGCGCAACGCCATTGGCGTCTTTCGAGAAGATTTGCGCCATGATCGCGCCGACCTGCATCGCCTTGAAGCCATCCTCGACCTTCGCCGAGGCGCCGCCCTTTGCGATGATCTTGCCGGCAAGGTCGAGATCCCTCATTGTGTGAGCCCGCAAGCGGACCGCCCTCCCCGGTCGCAGCCGGTGGCTATCTGGTGAAAGGGTCAGCGCAGCCGACGCTGGAGGTCGTGTCCGGAGTTGACATCACAATGCCAGGCGGCCTTACCCCCACTTCACGAAGGTCAAGTAGGACAACATATGTTTGGGGCGAGCCGAAGCGGTTGTTGAGATTCAGTAGTTGATCCTCGCAATGTCGGAAAATGCCCCGCCCGGGTACCCGTCCCCTCGGAAACCAGTTGCCGCGCCGAGCGTTCAAGTTGGATGAACACAGGAGAGAATTTCATCCGGGCCATTGCTATCGAACGTACAGGGGGATGCCTCTGCCGAAAGATCCGCTATTGGGTCGCAGGCGACCCGCGCGTGCATTACTGCCATTGCGACATATGCCGAGGTGCGACCGGCAGCGCCTTTGCGGTGCTCGCGTGGCTGCCTCCTACCGGAGGTTCTTGGCAAAGCGAGGAACCTACCTGCCGCCGGTCATCACCCCTCGCCCAGCGCGGCTTCTGCCAAGCGTGCGGGACGCAGCTTACTCTTGCCTATGATGCCCCCGTCCAGGAAATCGCCCTGCCTGTCGGAACCTTCGACAATCCGGCGGAACTCGAGCTACAACACAATCACGGATCCGCGCAGCCGCTCAGCTGGGTTTGCTGCGGCATCGACCTGCCCCATCGCGATAGGGCAGAGCGATGGTAGGGGCATCCGGCGTTGAGTTTCCCTTGCCCTTGAACACGCAGCCCATGGAAGCGCGCCAGGCGATGGCATTGCCGCGAGACGACGGTCCCTGGCAGTACGAACCGAAATGGGATGGCTTCCGCTGCCTCGCCTTCAAGGGCGGCAAGGCCGTCGACCTCAGGGCAAAATCCGGCAAACCGCTTGGCCGCTATTTTCCCGAACTGCTGGCGGCCTTGAGTGCGCACGATGCGACAGATTTCGTCATCGACGGTGAAATCATAATCGAGATCGAGGGCCGTGCCTCTTTCGATGCGCTGCAGATGCGGCTTCATCCAGCAGAGAGCCGCATCCGCAAGCTCAGTCGGGAAACTCCCGCACGCCTGGTCGTCTTCGATATGCTTGTGGCTCCGGGAGGTCGGCCGCTAATGGACCTGCCATTGCATGATCGGCGCACGGAAGCCGAGGACTTGGTGGCCAAGGCAACAACCAAGGCTTTGCGGCTTTCGCCGGCCGCCACCAGCCTGGCGACAGCCGACAAGTGGTTGAAGGGCGCCGGTAGCGGTTCCACCGACGGCGTCGTGGCCAAGCTGCTCAACGGTCCCTACAAGCCGGGCGAACGCGCGATGGTGAAGGTAAAGCGCCTGCGCACGGCCGACTGTGTGGTGGGCGGGTTCCGCTATCTGAACGGCAAACGACAGGTTGGATCGCTGCTGCTCGGTCTCTACAACAAAGATGGTCTGCTCGATCATGTCGGATTCACATCGACCATTGCCAATGACGAGCGTGCGGTGCTGACGGAAAAGCTCGAACACCTGCGTGGCGGATCCGGCTTCACCGGCAAGGCGCCGGGCGGCCCGAGCCGCTGGAGCACCGAGCGTAGCGGCGAATGGGAACCGATAATACCGGAACTGGTCGTCGAGGTTCGCTTTGACCATGTCACCGGCGACCGCTTCCGGCATGGAACAAAGCTCGTGCGCTGGCGTCCAGACAAGGCGCCGCGCCAATGTACTTTCGAGCAACTAGGCTAGTCCAAGACCTGCACCAATCGCCGCAATCAGCCTCCGAAAGCGAACAGCCCTATCCTTGATGTCGGCAATCGCCCTCGAGGAGCACTGCAGACGTTGAGGGCGTAAATGCCTTATGACCCTGGCGCCGCCGCCGTTACACGCCACACAGTGTTTCCTACATCATCCGCGATCAGGAGCGCCCCGGATTTGTCGACGGCCACGCCAACCGGCCGACCTCGCGCCTCGCCTTTGGCATTGAGGAAGCCGGAGACGACGTCCTGGGCCTTGCCGTTGGGACGTCCGCCGCTGAAGGGCACGAAGACCACCTTGTAACCGTTGAATCGGTCACGATCCCAGCTCCCGTGCTCGCCGACAAAGGCGCCGCCACGATATGAAGGCGGCAGGTTTCCAGCCGTATAGAAGGCGAGCCCGAGCGGCGCGACGTGCGAGCTCAGCGCATAGTCGGGCGGAATAGCTTTGGCTACCATATCCGGCCGCTGCGGCATGACACGCGGATCGACATGTTGGCCGTAATAGCTGTATGGCCAGCCATAGAAGGCTCCGTCCTTCACTGACGTCATGTAGTCGGGCACCAGGTTTGGCCCTAGCTCGTCGCGCTCGTTGACGACCGTCCACAGCGCCTTGCTTTGCGGTTCGAACGACAGGCCATTGGGATTGCGCAGCCCGCTGGCGAAGATGCGCGACCGGCCGGTGGCCCGGTCGACCTCCCAGATGGCGGCACGGTCTTTCTCGGCCTGGATGCCATTCTCGGTGATGTTACTGTTGGAACCGACCCCGACGTAGAGCAGGGAACCGTCCGGACTCGCCACCAGGCTCTTCGTCCAGTGGTGGTCGATTGGCCCGCCCGGCAACTCCGTGAGCACCTTGCCGGGTGCAGTGATCTTGGTGTCGCCTTGATTATACGGATAGCGAACGATCGCGTCGGTGTTGGCCACATATAGATCGTTACCGACCAGTGCCACACCGAAGGGCGAATTCAGCTGATCAAGGAATACGCCCTGGTAATCCGGCTTGCCGTCGCCATTGGCGTCGCGCAGGAGGGTGATGCGGTTGCTCGGACCGGTGTCGCCGCCGGACGTGACCCAGCCTTCGATCAACGCCATGACGAGATCCTTTGGCCGCTTGGCTGACGCCTCAGGAGGCGCCTTCGATTCCACCACCAATATGTCGCCGTTGGGCAGCACGTAGAGCGAGCGCGGATGCTGCAGGCCGTTGGCAAGCGCTTGGATACGAAGGCCCTGTGCGACGGTCGGAGTTTCATCATTCTTCCAGCCGACAACGGATGCCAGGTGCATCGGCGGGAAAAGATACTGGTTGATTTCTGGCAGTTTCGGATTTGGTCCGATCTGCTCGTTCGGATCAGTATTGTCATTGCTGCAGCCAGCAACGCCCAGCGCAGTCGAGCCGAGCAAAACCAAGGCTACCCATTTGCTGTCAAGTCGTTTCATCGGCCACTCCCACGTGATGGCGATAAACCAACGCCCAGCCCAGCCAACCGGTAAAGATCAGTATGACCACAACGAGCGCCGAGAGGATTAATCCTGTCGGCACCACCGACGTCCATGCGTCGCGCGTGTGCACCAGCATGTTGAAGAAGGCGAGAATGATCGCAAGGAGATTGCCAGCCATATGCACCCAAGCGATCGGTTGTTCGCGTATCCGGCGCCCCCAAAGGAAATCGATGAACCCGGCGATGGCAGCCAGGATTCCCACAATGACGCCAACAGTCAGCAGCCAAGCCGAGAAGTTTGCCCACATCATTTCCGCGGTCCGCCAATAGGCGATGTCGGTCAATAATGCGCCAACGAAGCAGGCAATCGGGACGGTGACCAGCATTGGATGGATTGGATGGCCGGCGATTTGAGCCGTCGATTTCGGATTTTCCATGCTTTGCCCCCTGGGAGCGAAGTGAGCGCGCGTCTGAGATCAGACTAAAAATAACAGGAGGCAAAGGTGAAGGTTCCAAGCGATTTCGTGTAGGTCACTAGAAGTGAATGGAGGCCATGGCGCCGATCCCGCTCAAAAGCGACTCGGTTTCGGCTCGCCTCCCTCGAAATAAAAGGGCGTGCCAGCCTGGGGGCGGCTGCACCGAGTTCACCTATTGGCTTGGTGTCCTGGCATACCCAGAAAGTCTGGAAGATTTGTGCGGTTGTTGGGCGGCTGGATCACAGTTCGGCGAAGAGGTACCGCTCGACGGCTGCGTCCGCAGATGGGTGTGACCGAGCCGCTGCCGTACCGGATTCCGCCGGGGTTGGCATTTGGACGCGCAACAAGGACCATGGCGCCTATTCGCGTTAGGGCGAGCGGGGCAATATCGTCTTCGGCGGCACGGCCGAAAGGGTGCCGGTCGACGTCGATCTAGGCCATGCGGTCGCCGCTCGCACGCGCCTTCCGTTGCAATTGCGCGCCATCGCGCGATTGCTGCCGGCAATTGCACCGGTCGCGGTTATCCGCACGTGGTCGGGCTGCGATGGCTATGTCCCGGACATGCTGCCTGTCATCGGATCCAGCATGGGTCATAGAGTCTCGAACTGTTGGCGGCACGGGTACCTCTACCGGCTGACGGACAAGGCGCGTTGTCCGATACCTCTAGAATTTCCGTGGGCTTTTCTGGACTTCAGAAGATGACCGATCCCAATAAATCTGTGAGTTAGCCACGCCGTTGATGAGGAGGTGCCGAGAGCGCCCCTGGCCGACGCCGGTCGGGCCATTTTCCCAACAGCGGGGTGGTCCGGTTTTCACCAATTGCCGAAGTGCCGACGATTGGGATGAAGGATAGCTCGGCCGGCCTTCCCTTGGGTGTTTTCAGCGCCTCGATTTCATCATCTCGCCGCGCAATACGGCTTTCTAGATTGGCGACACGTTCGGTGAGGAAATAGCGACCCACGATGAACCCCCCGGTTCCAAAAAGGATGGCGAAAGTGAGGAAGGCCATGGGATTGGCGATCACCAAAGCGGCATTGGTCTGAAAGAATTCGATCAAGTCGTGCATTCTCAAAATCCCTTTAGTTCCTTGGAAGCTTGTGGATTTCCAACCTCACCGGTCCGCCCCGTTCGCAACTCGTGCACAAGAGCGCCTGCTCCACCGAGCTGAACAGGGCTTCCTTGCCGTACCTTTTGATCAAGCTGGCGGGCTTCACTTCCGCATGATGCGAGCAGCTCTTGCACCACGCTCGTAGCGTGTGCCAGCTGCGGAGGTCGCCGAGAGCCACGTCCAGTCCGGCATGAATGCTGCCATCGATGATCGTCTGGGGCGAGACCTTCACCTCGCCCGGCGTGATGATCTTCTCCATGACGTGGCGGCTGTTGTAATGGATAAGCATCAGGCCGGGCCGGCGCCGGATGGCGGCGTGCCAGGCCGCTTGGCTCACCACCGGGTCCGGCGATCGACAGATAGTTTCGAGATGCGTCTTCTCCTCTCGATCCCAAACCTCGATCCGGAAATTGTCTTCGGCGGTGTCCAACATTTAGGGGCGCGCCTTATGCCAGCCGCGAGAAAAGCCATTCGAGACCGCCGCGCGTGACAAAGCGAGTTCCCGTTCAAGTTCGGCGTTCCTGGCCAAAGCGGTCAGCAAGGCGACCACAGCGTCGCCACCGGCTGCAGCAATGGCTTGCTGGGCCGCCAACTCCACTTCGGACATAGCTTCGCCGATCGGCGCATTTTGGCGCTTTCCCATGGCCCTTTTCCTGCTCAGATAGATCAGGAATAAGGAACATATTCCTGTCAGGTCAAGAGGCGCTTGACTATTTTGTTCTCATTCCGTTCACTGTAGACAATTGAGACAGGAGCCATCAAACCGATCACCGCAAAAAAATCCGAGCAGCCCGAGAGATGCCGGTCGTATAGCTTTGCGGCTGTCGCTGACAACTTCGTCGTTGCGCACAAGGGCGATGAAGGCGCTGAAGGAAATGATCGTGCTGGACGGCCGTTTTCAGGAGCATCTCGATAGTGCAACTCCCCTCCCCTTGTGAAAAGCACGGATGAGCGAGGAATCAATCAAGCTGGCCGAAGGCCTGATGGCGGCGCCGCGACAAAGTGGACGGATCGCAATCATGCCTGCGAGTTTGATGAGTGTGGGAAGCGCCCGCCGGTCGGATTTGCGAAGCCGCGACAGGCACCGGTTCTGAACCTCGCCCGGCTTACTCACATGGCCGGCGCGGCCCGGCTAGTCATCCTGTGTCAACCTGAAGGCTGGCTGGGCCGCTTGCGACGAGGCATCGCCTCGAAGATCACTTCGAAAACGCTTTCGGCATCAAGGGCGCGACTTCCGCGTGATGTGAGCCGGTCTTGCACCACGCGTAGCGCGTACCAGCTGCGCAAGGCGCCCAGCGCGACGTCCAGTCCGGCGTGAATATGTCCGGCATGAAGATGCCGTCAATGGCCGTCTGCGGCCGGGCCGGCTTGCCTCGGGTCCGAGATTTAAGGGGGCGGCACAATACGCGAGTGCGCATAATGATGCCTTATACGCAATCCCGTATAATGCCATAGTATACGCGATTGCGTATATTGACTTTAGATACGCGAATGCGTATATAAGACTCTGGAGGCTTAGCATGACCGCCCAGATCGCACGCAACGAAAAGCAACTTGGCGCCATCCTGCGACGCGCGCGTAGGCAGGCCGACCTCACACAAGAGATGCTTGGCAACCAAATCCATCTGCGCCAGGCGACGGTGTCTCGCCTTGAGGCCGGCGAGCCAGCGGTGCAGCTCAGTACGTTGATGGCCGCTCTCTCCGCGCTCGACCTTGAACTCGTCGTTCGCCCGCGCAGCAAAAGCAGCGCTACGGAGATCGAGGACCTGTTCTGATGGCGCGGCGGCCGGCTCACACACCGCTAAATGTCTTCCTAAACGGGCGCCTGGTCGGCGTGCTGCGCAGACAATCAACCGGCGCCGTGGACTTCAAATATGCAAGCGAATGGCTGGATTGGCAGGGCACTTTCCCGGTCTCGCTCTCGTTGCCTCTACGAGACGACCGCTATATCGGCGCGCCTGTGATCAATGTCTTCGACAACCTGCTTCCCGACAATGAAGCCATCCGCAAGCGCGTTGCCGAACGCGTCGGTGCGGCTGGCACCGATGCCTACAGCCTGCTCGCCATACTCGGCCATGACTGCGTCGGCGCGCTCCAGTTCTTGCCCGATGGTATCGATCCTGGCAATCCCGGCAGCAGCGATGGCAAGCCAGTCAGCAAAAAGGATATCGCCGAGATGATCGAAAACCTCGCAACCAGTCCTCTCGGCCTCGGTGAGGACGAAGATTTCCGTATCTCGATCGCCGGCGCCCAAGAAAAAACCGCACTCCTGCGCAAGGATGGACGCTGGTTCAAGCCGATCGGCACTGCAGCGACCACCCACATCCTCAAACCACAGATCGGCAGGTTGCCGAATGGCATCGATCTCTCCAATAGCGTTGAGAACGAGTATCTGTGCCTTAAGCTGCTGGAGGCGTTCGGCGTTCCTGCCGCCAAGACAGAGATCGCGGATTTTGGGGAGCGCCGCACGCTGATTGTCGAGCGCTTCGACCGGTTATGGGCTAGGGACGGCCGTCTCCTGCGCCTCCCGCAGGAGGACATGTGTCAAGCGCTGTCGGTCCCGCCCACGCGCAAGTACCAGTCAGAGGGTGGTCCTGGTATGCGGGAGATCATCGAGATCCTGAAGGGCAGTGACAGGCCCGAAGAGGACATCACGGTCTTTCTGCGCGCTTGCATCGTATTCTGGCTGATCGGGGCGACTGACGGCCATGCCAAGAATTTTAGCATCTTTCTGGGTTCAGGCGGGCGGTTCCGGATGACGCCGCTCTATGACGTACTGAGCGCGCAGCCCAGCCTAGATGCCGGGCAGATTCCCCGAAAGAAGTTCAAGTTGGCAATGTCGGTCGGCACGAGCCGGCACTATCCGATACATGAGATCGTGCCCCGTCACTTCTTGCAGATCGCCGACGTTGCTGGCGTGGGGACATCTCTGATACGCAAAATTTTCGACGACCTCGGCGAAAACGCCGAGAGGCAGGCCGAGGCCGTGATCTCTTCGTTGCCGCGTCACTTTCCCGGGCAGCTCGCCGCGTCGGTCAGGTCGGCAATAGCCAAGCGCGTGATGCTTCTCGCTGAAACCCAGAGACTAAGCTCAGAGGACGGCCGGACAAGAATTCAGGCTACCCGATCGGGCAGTCCTTATCGACATCGCCTGCGCCGCAGCTAAGACCGGCTCTACGCACTCGATATCTTCTGAAATCTCCTGCCGCAGCTTGGAACCTCGCGTTTCGAATGAAGTTGGAAACTCACCCACATGGGTTCATCAATAAGGAGAAAACAGCAATGGCAGCTACGAAGAAGGCAACAGCCACCAATAAAGGCCTTGAGGACATGTTTCTCGGAGGCCTGAAGGACATCTACTATGCCGAGAAAAAGATCTTGAAGGCGTTGCCGAAGATGGCAAGGGGCGCGGACGACCAGCAGGTCACTGCCGCCTTTGAGAAGCATCGTGCCGAGACCGAAGGCCAAGTCGAGCGGCTGGAAGAAGTATTTGAGATTCTCGGTATGCCGGCCCGAGGCAAAACCTGTCCGGCCATCGACGGCATTCTTGAGGAAGGTTCCGAGATCCTTGAGGAGTACAAAGGCTCGGTCTCGCTGGACGCCGGGCTGGTAGGCGCCGCGCAGGCGGTCGAACACTACGAAATCGCGCGCTATGGCACGTTGATTGCGTGGGCGACATCCCTTGGCAGGGATGATGTCGCGGAATTGCTCAACGCCAACCTGGAAGAAGAAAAAGCCACCGACGAAGCATTGACGTCGCTTGGCGAGGCGGGCGTGAACGAGCGGGCTGCCGAACAGCAGGCCGCCTGACCCGGTCGTCCGAGGGGTCCCTTTGCCGGACCCCTCACCGCCGGTTTGGTACAAGCCCTTCCGCGTCGACGGACATCCGCGCCAGCCTAACAGACGGCGAGACGAAGCAGTTAGACCAACGAACATCTAAGTCGTCCGGCGATCGAACGCGACGCCCACTGCCACGGCGTTAGCCGCAATTCTCGTCGAGCGCCGGTAACAGCACACGCTCGCAGCGCAGTCTCGATCGATTATTCAGCCCGAAGCGCATGAACCCGCTACCGGACCCGAAGGCCTGCGCACCTCATTTAGCCGCCGCGAAAAGACCGGGTAGAGAAAAGCCTGCGATATTCTCCGAGGTGTAGCCGGCAACGAGGATTAGTACGAACGCCTAAGAAACTTACCCGCTTACACTATGTGTAAGGCCATGCGGCGTCTTTCCTGATGGCGCCGCTGGCCGCGGGGCTGTATGGTCGGCCTCCGCTTATGCTAGGTGCGCGGGCCGCTCCCCGGCACTGAACGCATGGCTCGATTTGCGATTTCCTCGCGCTGACCGATGCGGGCTACTCCCTCCCCTAAAACGCAGAACCCGTATGCCAAAACCTTCCACATCGAGACCATCTGACTGCGCGACCGGAACCTTTCATGAAGAGCGGGGTTCGTCGGTGGTGCCAACGGATATAGCGCCTTGAAGCTCGACAACGAAGTTCGCCATACCTCCGAGGAGCTGGATGATCGCGTACTGGCTGACGTCGTGACGGCACTCTGCAGGCGCGTCAACGTTAGCCATGACTTCGACATTCCATATATTGCCGGCTACAGCGACAACGCAAAGACCATTTACATCGACCGGCACCTGCCCCGGACACTAGCTTGGAAGGGACGGGACTTCAGGTTAGCGCCGTTCTTGGTAACCCATGAAATCGTCGAAAAAGCCTTGCTCGATGAGCTGCGGCTTCACTACCTGCACGCGCACCAGGTCGCCTTGCGCGCCGAGCGCGACGCCGTGCGAGGGGCGGGGTTGACATGGCGAGCCTACCAACGGGTGATGAAAGCCCATGAAAAGCCGATCGATGAGGAAAAGCTGAAACGCGTTCCGGGGGACTTGGATCTGACGCCCTATAAGGATTTGGATGACTTCCAGATACTTGAACGGCTTACCAGAGCTGCGCGGTAATGGAAGGGAGCCAGGCGCCATGCAATCGGCCGGTGATAGTTCACCGTCGCCTCGAAGCCACAGACCACGGGGCGACCGTACGTCTGCAGGACTTCGACCAGATGGTCGTGCTCAGCACGGTTGTTGAGGACCTGCAGACGGCGTCGGCGTTTGTGGCTTGGGTCTTCGATCAGAACTTCATTGCGGACCTTGGCGATATCGATCGCTACCAGCACCGCGCCGGTGGGTGTAGAATCGAAGTGGTCATGGTCGGTCTCTCCGGAATGGGTTGTGAACATTCACATTCTAGAGAAACTCTGACTGGCCATGGCCGCCTCCAGCGGTGCGCGCCTGCAGCGAAAAGCTGCGTGCACGCTGTCTCGGCCGCCGCTCCTTCATTCCGCAGGTGCTACGGCTCCTGCTACAGATCGAAGGCCTTCGCCAAGGCCTGCCGCGATCTCGGCCTCAAGCACGTCAGGACGAGGCCCTATACGCCCAAGACCAACGGCAAGGCCGAGCGCTTCATCCAGACGGCGCTGCGCGAATGGGCCTACGCCGTTGCCCACCCACATCCGATCACCGCGCCGCCGAACTGCCTGTCTGGCTGCACAGATACAATTGGCATCGCCCGCACACGGCAGCCTAAAGTCCAACCACCTATCAGTCGCCTCGCCCTAACCGAGGGACAACCTGTTGAGGCTCCGCGACCCGGTCGCTAAAACCGGGTCGCAGAAAGCGTCCGTCCATTTCAACGGACAGGCCAAGCACCTTCTAGTTCGCGATCATGCGTTGTTTGTCACGCGCGCTGGCGTAGGTGCCTTTTTCATAGGCCGGCTGCGCATTAAACTGCTCTTTTGTAAAGTTTGTATATAGGTACTTATTTCCTGACTTGTCCGTCATGAACTTGAGGTTGTCCATGCCAACGGCGACCTCCTTGGCTCCTATCCCGAGGAACCCACCGACATCGATCAGGACTGCGTCGACTTTCTTGTCCCCCGTCAGCACAACGTCGCCGATCTTTCCAACCTTGGCGTCGTTGGCGCCATAGACGGTCGTGCCGACCAGATCCTCGGCCCGGACCTTTTCGATCGGCACGGCGGTCAGAGCCGTTTTGTCAACAGCCGCGGTGGTGGTTGAGTCGGGGGCCACTGTCGTGGGCGTGGGGGCTGTATTAGAAGCCGTGGTGGGATCATAGGCCTTGGTATCGAAGTTCGGCTGAGCCTGGAGATCTTCCTTGGTGGTCTTGATCACAAGCCAGCGCTTGCCGTCCTTTTCGGCCCACTGGGCCTTGTTGAAGTCGAAAGCGACATTCTTTTCACCGATGCCGAGAAAGCCCCCGACGCCGATAATGAGAGATTGTGCCTTGCCGTCCTTCGCAAGCAGGACATCATTGACCTTGCCGATCGTCTGGGCATTAGCGTCCGTTCCGTTGTAAACGGTAGCGCCGATAATTTTGGAAACAAGGCTACCATTTGGCGCGACCGCAGCAGTTGTCGCAGCATTGTTGTCCGCCGGCGCCGTTGTCACGACGTTCGCGGCAAAGGCTCCCGAGGCAATAAGGGTTGCAAGCGCGGTGGCGGCAGCCAGACTTTTGTAGCTCATGGTGGTTATCCTTTGTGTTGTCGTCGCCCGCCCTGCCCTTTTTGCAGACAGGACGGCAACTTGATGCATCACAACGGAATGCGTTGATCGAGGTTCCCACGGCACCAGCCCGCTGAAGCCAACGGCCCAAAGTCCGCGCATACTTTCCTTGCGGGCGGCCTGGCCGAGAGGTCGAGCTTAATCACCGTGCGTTACCATTGGAAAGAAGGCCGGAAACGGACTGTAGCGCGGTAGCGCATGAGCCGCCCGGGGCGGCCGGGTCGGCAAGTCCGTCAGCACTCGAGCCAGTTGCTGGGCGCATATCGGGAACGTTCCTCGCCAGTTGTCTTTCACGACGTGAAGGTACTGTTGCCGCACGATATCTCGCGTGGTGCTTGGTCTCCGGACTCAGTTCGACCGCGCGAAACACCGGCAATCGCCAAAGATGGGTCCGTTCATCGGCCGACAGCAGGTCGACCACGCCTGGCGTCGTTCTTGCTGGCCCTGCGCAATTCGGCAGCCCAACCGCCGAGTCGCCCGATCCGTTTGTCGCCCATGGGCCTCGCCGACATTGCCGCCGAGGCGGTGGGCGATTGCCTCGGCCAAGCCCGCCGACGACCGGGGTTAACTCGCCGCGCTAAAGGCTCCGTCATGCGTAAATAGTTCAGGCTGTTTCTGGGCCAGTTCGTCAGCGTCCGCACTAGGAGCTCGGACCCCATTACCTCGGCCAACGAACCCTTCACTTCCGATATGTGGGCGGCGACTTGGAACGATTGTTTAGGCGGCGCGTTGTGGCCCGTTTACATCGGGGACCCTCGAATGACTGAACTACCGCAGGCCGACGTTGTCGCCGTCAAGAAACCGGCAATGGTCCTAGGCGGCAACTTCGACTATCAGGACTTTTTCGAAAACGGTGCCATGGCGCTCCATCTGGTGAGCGCGGATGGCCTTATCTTGCATGCCAACAAGGCAGAGCTCGATCTCCTCGGCTATCCAGCAGAGGACTATGTCGGTCACCACATTGATGAGTTTTATCCCGACCGGGACGTGATAACCGACATTTTGAGCAGGCTGTCCCGTGGTGAGAAGATTGCAAGATATCCGGCGCGTTTGCGCGCCCGTGACGGGTCCATCAAGCACGTCGAACTCACGTCGAGCAGCCATTTCCGCGACGGTAAGCTAGTCCACACCAGATGCTTTACTGTCGATGTAACTGACCTTGAGCGAAAGCGGACAGAACTCAGGCAGCAGGACCACGCCTATCACCAGATTCTCGATGGCCTTCCAGTCGCCATCTACACGACTGACCAGTATGGCATCATTACCTATTACAATCGGGCCGCTGCCGATCTGGCAGGGCGGGAGCCTCAGGTCGGCAAGGATAAATGGTGCGTCACGTTCAAGCTGTTCACCACCGACGGCAAGGAACTGCCGCACGACGAATGCCCGATGGCAGTCGCCCTCAAGGAAAACCGGCCGGTCCGCAACCAGCAGGCCATAGCGCAGCGTCCGGACGGGTCTTTTTTCCCATTCATGCCCTACCCCACACCGCTGCGCGATGAGCAGGGCGACCTCGTTGGCGCGGTGAATATGCTGCTCGACCTGACGGACCGCCAGCGTGCCGAAGAAACCAGACAGCACCTGTCGGCGATCGTGGAATCCTCATTTGACGCTATTGTCAGCAAGGATCTCAACACGATCATCAAGAGCTGGAATCGAGGCGCCGAAAAGCTCTTTGGCTACACCGCCAGCGAGGCGATCGGCAGGTCGGTAACCATGCTTATCCCCGATGACCACCCGGACGAGGAACCTCGCATCCTTGAGCGAATCCGTCGTGGGGAGCGCGTCGATACCTATGAAACGATACGTCGACGCAAGGATGGCATTCTAGTTCCGGTTTCGCTGACGATATCGCCAGTGCGTAACGCAACAGGGCAGATCGTCGGCGCTTCGAAGATTGCGCGGGATATCACATCGGCCAGGGAAAACGAACAGCGTATCCGCATGTTGATGCGCGAGGTCAATCACCGGGTGAAAAACCAGTATTCGGTTATCCTGTCGATGATCCGGGAGACCAACAAACGATCGGAGACGCCCAAGCAGTTTGAGTCCCAGGTGCGCGAGCGCATCATGGCATTGTCGCGCTCCCAGGACCTGCTTGTTTCGGCCGACTGGCAGGGAGCTACCATCAGTGAACTTTTGGCCGCGCAGGCTCAGCCATTTCCACGCGGTGAGATGATCGAGATGTCAGGGCCGTCGTTTGTGCTTGGCCCCAATGCAGTCCAATATCTCGGGATTGCCTTCCACGAACTCGCGACCAACTCTGCGAAGTATGGCGTGCTCTCCGGCGATGACGGCCAAATTTCTGTCACATGGAACATCAGCGGTTCCGGAGCATCGCGGCTCTTCCGCCTGACCTGGGCCGAAACCGATGGGCCGCAAGTCACGACTATCGGACAGGGCGGCTTTGGAACCGTGGTCCTGAAACGGGTTGCACCTGAAGCCGTGGGCGGGCGGGGAAATCTTGAATATGGTTCGCATGGCATCAGATGGAATCTGGAGGCGCCGTTAGCCGGAGTGGACCGTTCTGCTGCCAATCAGGATTAGAAGCAGAAAGTAGCCTTGCCGTTGCGAGGTTGGCGCATCGCCAAAGCCGATATTTAGCTGGTCAAGCAGAAACCGAGTGTCCGCCGCAATTTCTGTGTTTGGAACGACCCTAGCTCCGCAAGGTGTCGGCCGGGCGCCCAACGGCAATGCGCATCGATGATGCACACCCTCATAGGTCAGGCACTGAAAAAACAGTAGACGTACTCGGCTCCCGTACAAAGCCAGTTGGAATGGCATTCTTGCTGGTCTTTACTGGCCCCCGTCCCTACTCGGAGGTGCACGATCGACGAACGCTTGGCTCTGCAGCGCCCGCCCCTGTCACGGTCGGCCTCTTGCGACAAACGTTGACACGCAAGTCCCCTCCTTCCCGGTTTCAAACCGAGACCACGTCGATGCCTGTCACTGTCCCGCGTCAACATCGCGGTTTTTCCGACACTATCGCGACCGGCGATCTAAAAGTTGGCTTCGCCGGTTCGTTGTCTTGCGGCGCAACTCCTTGTTTTCAATATCGATCCGGGATCTTTTTACTGCGGTAAACTCCGCAGGCCGCCCGTGCGATCGGCTGCGGTCTGGCATGCGTTAACCTTTTGTTAACCCAAAACTTCTTGCCGGTAAGTCCGAATCGGAGCTTAATGGCGCTTGTTGTGGGTATTGCTTACAAAAAGCGCCAATTCAGGTTTCGACGAGAATGAATATCTCCATGCGGCTGCCTCGTTTCGAGTTCGATGACAAAATCCTCGAACAGGGCGCCGAGATTTCCCGGCGGTTGAACCAGCTTCGGATGGAGAAATTTCCGCCCAATGCAACCAAGACGCTGCGCACATTCTCCATGGCGGAGGTCGCTCACTACCTTGGGGTCTCGCAGAACAATCTGAAGCGTCTCCATCTCGAAGGCAAGGGGCCGTTGCCTGACCAAAGTCCTTCCGGCCGTCGCACCTACACGGCTACCCAGATGCTCGAGCTCAGACATTTCCTGGACCAGCACGGCAGGACCGAAGTCAAGAAGTACGTTCCGCACCGCAAGCTTGGCGATAAACTCCAGGTGGTTGCGGTGGTCAATTTCAAAGGCGGCAGCGGCAAGACGACCACGGCTGCCCACCTCGCCCAGCACCTGGCGCTGACCGGTCATCGGGTTCTTGCGATCGATCTTGATCCGCAAGCTTCGCTGTCGGCACTGCACGGCTTCCAGCCCGAACTCGATCGCAACCTCTCGCTCTATGAAGCGATCAGGTATGACGACGAACGTAGATCGATTGCGGATGTGATCATACCGACAAATTTCCCGGGCCTTGATATCATTCCCGCCAATCTCGAGCTGCAGGAATACGAGTACGACACGCCGCTTGCCATGCAGGACAAAACCTCCAATGCCGGCCGCCAGTTCTTCACGCGCATGGCCAAAGCGCTGTCGGAGGTTGACGACCGGTACGATGTCGTCGTTGTCGATTGCCCTCCCCAGCTTGGCTATCTGACTTTGACGGCAATGTCGGCGGCGACATCGGTCCTCATTACGGTCCATCCGCAGATGCTCGACCTGATGTCGATGAGCCAGTTCCTGCTGATGCTTGGCGGCATCTTGAAGACCATCAAGGCCGCCGGCGCCGCGATCGAACTCGACTGGTTTCGCTACCTGATCACGCGCTACGAACCGACCGATATTCCGCAGGCGCAAATGGTGGGCTTCATGCAGTCCATGCTTGCCGGCCAGATCCTGGAAAATCCGATGTTGAAGTCGACGGCGATTTCCGATGCAGGCCTCACCAAGCAAACGCTTTACGAGGTGGAGAAATCGGCTTTCACCCGCTCGACATATGACCGCGCTTTGGAATCGCTCGACGCGGTGAACGCCGAGATCGTCACCCTCGTCCATCGCGCCTGGGGTCGGTCATGACGACGAACTTTACGGCAGTAAAAACCGGCTATTTTGCTCGTGGAATCAGATCGCTAGCCGCGCACGGAGGCGGTTGAATGGCCCGTAAGGATATTTTCGGCAGTGTGATGGGGCCCGTCGCTGCGGTGGCCGATAACAAGGATGTATCGGGGTATGCCGTTCGTGGTGCCTCCCGTTCGATCATGCAATCCTTCGAGGAGCTCTCCAAGAGTTCGGTCGTCGATCTCGATCCTGCCATGGTTGACACCTCTTTCGTCTCGGACCGCCTGGACGAAGACGACCAGGCGTATCAGGAGTTGCTGTCGGCAATTCGCGACAGAGGCCAAGATTCGCCGGTCCTGGTCAGACCGCATCCGGAGGTTTCGGGACGCTTCCAGACTGTATTCGGCCATCGCCGCGTCAAGGTTGCCCGCCAACTGGGAAGGCCGGTCCGCGCCGTCGTCAAGAAGATGGGCGACGAGGACCATGTTATCGCCCAGGGCCAGGAGAATGCCGCCAGGGCCAATCTGTCCTTCATCGAAAGGACCCTGTTTGCCGATCGCATTCTCAAGCGCGGCCACACGTCGGACACGGTGAAGTCCGCTTTGGCACTCGATGACACGACCTTCTCGAAGATGCGCTCCGTGACCGGCAATATTCCCGAGCCAGTCATTGTGGCGGTTGGCGCGGCCAAGGCCGTCGGGCGGGACAGATGGTGGCAACTGGCCAAGCTCATGGAGCATCCGGGGAACGCGGGCAGGGCGGGTGAGTATGTGAAGAGCGCCGATTTCGCGGCGCCAAGCAGTGACGCACGTTTTGCGCTTCTTTTCGACTTCCTGAGCGCGCCGGCGAAACGTTCGCCGGCTGCGACGAAGACACGAGACACGGCCTGGGCGCCGCGGGACAAGTCGGTGCGGGCCAAGATCACCGACACTGGAAAAGTGTTCACGCTTGCCCTGAAAGCGAGGGAAGCCTCGCCATTCGGTGCTTTCATCACCGAACGGCTTGACGAGCTTTTCGAAGCTTTCCGGCAATCGGAAATGTCAAAGAAAACGGGAGACTGAAACCGCAAAAGAAAAAGGCCCCCGAACGTCGCCGTCGCGGAAGCCCTTCTCGTCTGTAGCAAGCTGAGAATCGCACTTCCCCGAATCACTGTCAAGAGTCGTGGCGCCGTTTCGGCGAGCAGGTTTCTTTTGCCTTCGTGAAAGGTGAGGGAAATGGAGAGTGGGTTTGCGACGACGCCCTTTGGGCGGCGGCCGATGACGCTTGCCTTGGTGAAGGCCAACGCCGCGTCACGGCAGATTCCGGAGGGGGCCGCCGTTGAGAAATGGCAGGTCTACCGGTGGCTATGCGAGGGCAAGTCTATCGTTGGCGTTGGTGATCGTGCGCTGGCGGTGCTGAGCGGGCTTTTGACGTTCTATCCTGACGACCAGATCAGCGAGGAAAACGGTTTGATGGTCTTCCCGTCGAATGCACAGCTATCTTTGCGGGCGCACGGCATGGCCGATTCAACGCTGAGAAGGAACCTGGCCGAGCTCGTGAGTTGCGGCCTGATCATACGCCGCGATAGTCCGAACGGCAAAAGATTCGCTCGCAAGGGGCAGGGCGGTGCTGTCCTGGAGGTCTTCGGGTTCTCGTTGGCGCCTTTGCTGACACGGGCCTCGGAGTTTCAGCGCGCCGCCGAGCAGGTCCGCGCCGAATGTCTGGCGCTGAAATTGATGCGGGAGCGGATCACGCTGCATCGCAGGGACATCCAGAAGCTGGTCGAGGCGGCGGTCGAGGAAGGGGTTTCTGGCGACTGGGGCGGCGTCTGGAGGCGGTTTCGGTCCATCGTGGATGCAATTCCGCGCCGGGCAGGGCTGCCACAGCTGGAAGCGATCGTCGGCGAGATGACCGTGCTCCATGATGAAGTGGATAGGATGCTGGAAAGCTTCGCAAATTCCACGAATCCCGGCGGCAATGAGTCCCAAAGTGAGCGGCAGCAATCTGATTCAAACACAGACTCCATTTTTGTATTTGAACCGGCTTTCGAAAAAAGCAGGGCGGCCGTCGAGCCAAGACCGGCACCGGACGAGCGGTTGAAAAGCTATCCGATTGGACTGGTGCTGAAGGCCTGCCCGGAGATTGTGGAGTATGCGGCCAACGGCATCGCCAGCTGGCGCGATTTGATGCTCACCGCGGCCCAGGTGCGCGGCTACCTTGGTGTTTCACCGTCGGCCTATGAGGAGGCTTGCCATGTGATGGGTCAGGAAGTCGCCGCGATTGTGATTGCGTGTATTCTGCAACGGGCACAGCACATCAATTCGGCCGGTGGCTATCTGCGTGTGCTGACGGAAAAGGCTCGGGCAGGGCAGTTCTCGGTCGGACCGATGCTGATGGCCGCGCTCAAGGCCAATGGTCCGGCAACCAGGATGACGGCATGAGTGAGGTACAGGGTTCGGGGCTCAGGGTTGATCGGCGCTGCTCAAGGGCACCTGAGTAGGTGACGGCGTGCAGCCACCTACGGTCGGCGGGCTCCCGGGCTTGAAAGCTGTCCATAAATGCCATACCTTTTGCACAAGAAATATGACTCCTGATATGGTGGATGAACACTATGGGGCATGCACTCAAGACAGCCGAGCAGAATAGGCCGCTCGTCTTGTCCTATATGGATCGGAACGGGAAGATTGCGATCGAGCAGGTCGCGGATGGTTTTGGGATGTCCAAGAGTCAGTTGGCCCAGACCGCCGGTCTTGCGCGTGAGACAGTCTATCGTTCAGAGCGCAGCGCTGCGACAAAGACCCAGGGGCGTCTGCGCGAAATGCTCGAGATCATCAGCCGCGTGACGGATTGGGCGGGCGGCAAGGAACAGGCAATGGCCTGGTATCGGGCTCAGCCGCTTGCGGCATTTGGCGGACGCACCGCCGAAGCGTTGGTGAAGGATGGCAAGGCCGCCGCGGTCCGTGATTATCTCGATCACATGGCCGTTGGCGGTTTTGCGTGAGGTTCGTCAGAACCTGTTACAGGGCGCACGATCCACGCTGGGCATTCAAGCCGACTTCCGGTGATGGAGCGGCGATCAGAGGCGTCCGGTTCAACCCTAAAGGCGTGCCGGCGCTTTATCTCGGGCTGACAATCATGACTGCGGTCAAGGAAGCCAACCAGGGCTTTGCGCACCGGATCGATCCCTGTGTCCTTTGCTCCTATGAGATCGACTGCGACGACATCGTGGATCTGACAACCGAACAGGCCAGGGGAGAATTCGCCATCGCGCTCGAGGACATGGCCTGCGCCTGGGCGACGGCTCTAGGCGACGCAGAGCGCCCGGCGTCCTGGTCCATCTACGACCGGCTGCGGTCTCGCGATATTGCCGGAATTGTGGTCCCGAGCTTCGCGCCAAGTGCCCAGGACGAGGATCGTAACCTGGTCCTGTGGGAGTGGGGTCCGGACCTCCCGCATAAAGTAACTGTCTTCGATCCGAGCGGCCGGTTGCCGAAGGACCAGTTGTCTTGGTCATAGTAGGCTCATGGAAGGGCAGGGGAGGGGGCTTATACCGGCCTACAATCCGCTTGCCTTGGTGAGGTTGACACGAAAACGGTCACGCCGGCGCTGATAGCGGCGGGTCATCTCGGCGGATGCATGGCCAAGCTGCTTTTGCACGTATCTCTCGTCGACCTCGGCCGAGGAGGCCAGACCGGCGCGCAGCGAATGGCCTGAAAACTTCATTTCTCGCTCGCTTTCGGACAGATCGCCCCGCACGCCTGCGGCCATTGCCGCGCGCTTGACCAACCGCGCCACTTCCTGGGCGTTCAGCCGTTCGGCGCCGACGGCCTTGCCTTGGCCGGTGACGCGCCGAAAAACAGGCCCGTGCGCGATACGCCCCATTTTCAGCCAGGTCTTCAAAGCAACCGCGGGGCAGGTGCTGTCGGCCGACCCAAAGCCGATCTCAACTTCGCGCCAACCAGTCTTGCCACGCAAGGTCACCAGAATGCCGTTGTCCAAAATCTCGATCCAACCGGACGAATCCTCAGTTTGGTCCCTGGCCACGTCGAGGCCGACGATTTCGGAGCGGCGCAGTCCGCCGGCAAACCCGAGTAGCAGCATCGCCCTATCGCGCAGTCCGCGCAGGGTCCCGCGATCCAGTGTCTCCAGCATGGCGATCAGATCCTCCGGCAAAACCGCTTCCTTCTGCCGGGGTGGGGAAGCGTGTGTGTTGCGGATACCGGCCATGACGGTGGTGATATGGCGGTCTTTTCTGTCCAACGGCTGGCCGCGCTGCGCATAGTTCCACGTTAGGGAGGCGAGGCGCCGTTCAATCGTGGACACGGAGTTCGGCTTCTTGTCGCCCGTGACGGCACCCGACGCGCAGGCGGTGATATAAAGCCCGATGACCTGCGGATCAGGCGGAAACACCTCAATGCCTTGGCGGCGGCACCAGCTCGCAAAATGCTTCCAGTCGGTCGCATAGGCGCGCCGGGTGTTGGCCGAGCTTGCTGCCTCGACATAGTTCCGGGCGCGGTCGGCCAGGCGCTCCAGATGCGCCGAAACGCGCGGCTCCGGTCGGACGGCCGGAAGGGAAGGGGAGGGGGTGTCGGCTGCGGGATCCTCCGGCGCGCGGCCCATCTCCATGACGACGTCGACGATGTCGGGCATGTCGTCGTCGCCGAAAGCCGGTGATCCGTGACCGTTATCAGCCATCCTCATGCCGCCTTGATGTCCGTTCGGGAGAAATCATCGCCCTTGAAAAGCAGCGGTTCGCCGGTGAGTTTGGCCAGGGCATAAGAGAAGCAGTCGCCGTAATTGAGCGCCGCTGGATGCCGTCCCTTGCCAAAGCGGCGCCAGGCACGGCGAGCCTGGTCCGCGTGCTCCGCGGTCACGGCCACGATGCCGACCTCGGCTTTGTGAAGCCAAAGGTCAAAATCCGCTCCGCCTGCTTCTCCGAGGCGCGCCTCGATGACCATGGCTGCCTCAAGCACCGTCGCAGCCGAAATCAGGCGAACAGGATCGTCGGCGATTTTCTCATGGAGACCGCTGGCTTCCTGCTCATTGAACGCGATTGCGGCAATCACGGAAGCATCGATAACCATCAGGACGGAATTCCGTTCTCGTCATAGCCCATGATCTCATCGGGCGTTCGCTCGTCGAGAATCGGCAGCGCGTTCAAGCGCTTGCGAATTGCCTCCAGATCTTCCAGCAGCGCTGCCTTGCGCGCAGCAGAGCCCGTCCTGCGCAGTCGCTCCTCGAGCGCTCGCTTGGTGGCAATGGTGATGGTCTCACCCGTGCGTTGGGCGAGCTTGCGGGCAAGAAGTTCCGTTTCCCGATCCTTGATGCTGAGGGCCATTTGAGGGTACCTTGGTTCCTAATTGTCTACCTTCAGCCTATATACTCTATCCGATGCGGGAATGCACGACCCCTGCGGCCCTTCTCTCTGGTCAGCAGAGCGGTGCCCAGCACGGTTTTCGGGGCTTTGCTCGACGAAAATGGCCATTTCTCTTATAAAGAGCAAACGAGTGATAATGCAAGATTATCGTTCGTTTTATCTCCGCGACATGCTGTGCGTTTTGGTGCAAAATTCATGGCACAAAGCGCACGAGCGCTTTACCCTCCACAATCATGATTCGCCTTGATCCCGCGACCGCCAGCTCCTCTGCGCCGCCCTCCGTTCCGGCCTGGGCGATTGCAAGCGCAGGCGCGCCGCGCGACGGCGAGGCCGCCTTCCGGGCTGGCGCCGCGCTGGGTGTCCTCGATCCGCTGGCCCGCGCGCAGCCTGCCTGGGCCGGCGCGTGGCGGCAGCGGCTGGCGCTCGATTGCGCCGCCTCCGGCATGCGGCTCGCCGGCCGCGCCGAGGACGCGGCCGCCTTGCGCGACGCCTGGTATCTGCGCCAGGCCGGGGCTGACCCTGGACCCGCCGGCACCATTTTTGGCGCCTGGCGGCAGTTGGCCGGGCAGCCGCCGGTCGCTACGCCTGACCGGCTCGGGAAGATAGTCGACCAGCTTGGCCTCCATTGGGATGTCGAGGCGCTGGCCGCGCTTTGTGAACACATCGACGACCTGGCGCGCTCGCGGCGGCCGGCGCCGTTCGCCGCCGCGGCGATCGCCGTCCGCGTCGTCACCATGCGCCCCGATGCCGAGCTTTTGGCTTGGTGGCTCGCCGACCTGGTGCTGGCGCAATGCCTGCGCTGGCCGCGGCCGCTGCCGCTCCTGATGGCGCAGGCCTTTGGCCCGTCTTTCCGCGCAGAGGCCGTCGGCGCCAAGCGCATCCGACCCGCGGAGAAAGATTTTGAGCGCGCGGTCTGCGCGGCGCTCGTTCAAGCGGCGGCGCAGGCCTGCCGGCTGGCTGACGAGTTGTCGCTCCGCGCCGCAAAACTCCTGGCGGTGACGCCGAAACTGCGCGCCAAGGGTGCCGGCGAGGTGATCTTCCTGCTGCTCAACGAAGACGCCGTCTCTGGATCGCTGACGACGAAGGATCTGTCGCGCTTTGCATCGCGGCGGCTGTTCGAACGGCTGCAGCAACTGGAGGCCGTGCGCGAGCTTTCCGGCCGTCCCACCTTCCGGCTGTTTGGACTCTAGCGATGAGCGAAGCCTCTGCCCGCCACAAGCCGAACGATCAGCCGGCGCTGCTTGACACCGAGCTCGATCACCTGCCGCCAGAACTGCGCTGGCGTGAATGGATGGGCCGGGTGGAGGCGGTGATTTTTTCCGCCAGCGAACCGGTGACGCGAAGTGTCCTAGCGCGCGTGGTGGGGAAGAACTGCAAACTCGAGCTGATCATCGACGACATCCGCGCCGAGCTCGAAGGCCGCCCCTACGAGCTGGTGTCGGTCGCCGGCGGCTGGCAGCACCGGACGAAAAAGGTCTTTGGCGACATCATCCACGCCGCCTTTGGCACGGCCGGGAAGGGGACAAAAGAACTGTCGCAGTCGGAGGCGCTCGTGCTAATGTGCATTGCCTATTTCCAGCCGATCACGCGTGGCGAGCTGTCTTCCTTCTTCGGCAAGGAGGTCTCGCGTGATCTGATCGGCGTGCTACGGCGACAGGAGCTGATCGCCTCGGGGCCGCGCAGCCCGCAGCCGGGGGCGCCCTACACCTATGTGACGACGAAGACTTTTCTGTCGCAGTTCGGGCTCGACACGCTGCGCCAGCTGCCGGATTTCGAGGCGCTCGAGGACGCAGGGCTGCTGTCGAAGGAGAAACTCTTGGCCGGCGGTATTCCTGCCGACTTGCCTAGCGGCGAGGACGATGTCGTTGAGGACTAGGAGGTGTCATCAGCGGGGCTTGCCGCGCTGCGACCACAAAGACAGGCGATCACTCAGGGCCAGGACGACTGGTCGTGCGGTAGCCGGTGATCAGGATCGTGAACCGCGACACGATCGCCGTCGACAAGATTGGCCGGAAAGATCACCAGATTGGTACCGCCGGCGTGACACAGCGACGGGAACAAGATACCGCGCAGCCCGGCCGTGATGACCACGTCCGCGAGCTTCCACGATGGCGGGATTTTCTTGTCGATGCGCGCGATCTGGCGCCATGCACAATCCCATTCCTTCCACGCACTATCCCAGATGTCCGGGTCAAATCCTTGCGAAAGGTTGGCAGATAGCGATGGAAGATCTCGTCCGGCCCGACGCGGGTGACCTTCACCCGCGCGCCCCGTTCTCGAGATCCCGGATGAAGGCTAGGACTGCTTCAACTTGGCCGTCCGCGACGAGCTCGGCCGCCGTGCGATGGCCATAATCGGCAATCGGTTCGTTGCGATACCAGTAAATCGCTTTGTCGACGTCGCCGGTGAGTTCCGTCGCGGCCGAGATCACTTTCACCATCTCGCGCATCCGGCCCTGCAGGCGCTCCGATGCGGGATTGCGCAGCGTGTTGCGGTGGACACCAGTCAACTGGGCGAGGTTGGCCACCTTCACGCCGAGCGCCTGCGACAGGCGCTTCGGCGAGATATAAGGTGTGCGCGGCTCCTGCAGGCTGTCGACGAAGCCTGAGACCACTTTCGACGATGCCAGCTGTGCGTGAGTCATGACAAATCTCCGACCATACGCACAATATATGCACATTTGGGCGCATAGCAAGTGAACAGAGGCCTGACGCCTTCCAGCGCACTGCTTGTCCTTCCTCATCCGTAGCGGTTGTTAGCTGGCGGCGGCAATGCACCTTCGAGCCAGTCGTTCGACCTACATTACAAATGGCCCGATTGCGGACATCGGAAATTCACTTCACTGCACCGGCGCCGACCAGAACTGGCCGATCAGATCGGGTTGCAGGGATAGGCGTTTCTGATTTCAGCATTGAAGAATTGTCCGATAGAGGAGGCTTCCAACAGCCGATCGTACATGAACTGGGGGACATTGTAATATTCGTACAAGAGTTGGTGGTAGGCGATGTTCACCCTGGGGACATTCACCTCAGTCGTCCTGACGGCACAGTCGCCACTGCTAGACTGAGCGGCTTCTTAGACTGGGCGGCGCCTCTGGATGGGGCTGATCTTTTTCGAAAAGCGCGGCGGCGTGCAAAACCGCGACGTGATCGCAGCCATGATCGAAGCGTGGGGCATGCCGCAGTCGCTCTATTTCGACAACGGCAAAGAGTTCGGCTTCGCCGCCTGCGCGACCTGTATCTGGTGGCGTTCGATCTTCTGCACCTCAACGGGCACGATTTGCGCGACATGCCGGTGGAAGACCGCCGCGACATCCTCCAGGCACTGATCCCGACCGGTGGCCGCATCCAGTTCAGCGAAGCAATGCCGGGAACGGGCGATGCCGTCTATCATCTTGTCGACCAAGCCGGCTTGGAAGGCATGGTTTCAAAGCGCAAGGGCAGCAGCTATCGCAGTGGTCCGACGATGAACTGGCGAAAGATCAAGTGCTATACCGAAAAGGAAATGGACATCATCGGCGTGCAACGGGAGGCCGGTAAGCCTGCGATGGTGCTGATGGCCGACAACGGCCGTTATGCCGGCGGCGCGTTCGTGGCGTTCAAAGCAGACAAGCGGCAACGCCTCTGGGATCGGGTGCAAGGCAAGATTGGCGGCCCGACACCGACAGGTCTGAAAAAGGCCAAGGCTGAGTGGCTGAAGCCTGGGCTGGTCGGACGCGTTCGGTTCCTCAAGGGCGAGGAAAAGCTACGCACGCCACGCTGAAGGATTTCTGGGAGGGCTAGCCCTGATCTGATAGAGTTTCCCGGCGAGCGTGGACGGACGCCCCCACGTATTGCCCGGGCTGCATTGTCAAGTATTAGCGCAAGCTTAATTAGTCTCTTTCGACCGCGAACTTGAAAACTTCTCGCCGCCCCTCATCCGCCACCCGGAACCAATGAGCCTGCACAGTTCTGACGACGAACGGTCCGGTCGTAACTTTGCTTACAGCCTCCAAAGCTGTCGCGCCGTGGGCAATATGCAGGGCTACAACTTCGTCACCCTGCATTTCATCGATGTGGTACTTCGTCGTCATGGGCTCCTCGCGGATGAGCCTAAACGTCATTGGTCAGCGCAGGTTCCTCGTGGCTCAATCTGGCCTTCCGCATACGCGAGGGCAAAGGATTCCATATCGTAGGTAAGGGTCGGTTCCTTGTCGGCCTCGACCACGCGGACATGCCATTCGCCCCATGCTTCGACCACTTCAACGCAAGGGTGGACCTTGCCGTTTTCGTCTCGCTATGAAGGTCGCGACATCGCACACGTCAAGCAGTTAGGGCGTTGCTTGATGCTTGGCGAGTCCCTGCCAGACGGCGATCACCACCGCCTATCCTTTCGGGCGCGATGATGGGGTAACTTGGTGTTGCATGTGGCCTTGCAGTTTGACGTCGAGGCAGACATTCGCTCAACCGGTTCATGCCCGACACTGCAGGATTACCACCCGCCGGAAGGCCCGCTGTGGGCGCGTGCTGCGATTGCCGACTGGCTGAAATCCGTCGCCGGCGATGGCGAACCCGGCCGCGTTGTGCTGGCCGCCGGCGCGCAGCATGGCCTCGACTGCGTGCTCGGCGCAGTCGCCAGGCAAGGCGAGGTGGTGCTGGCCGACGAGGTGACCTATCAGGGCATTAATGCGCTGTGCCGCGTGCACGGGCTGGATCTGCGAGGCGTCGCCATGGACCGCGGCGGGATGCGGCCCGAGGCCTTCGACGCTGCCTGCGCGCAATTGCGTCCGCGCGCGGTCTTCCTCGTGCCGACGCTGCACAACCCGACGACCATTACGCTGAGCGATGAGCGCCGGCACGAGCTCGCCGCAGTCGCCCGCCGCCACAATGTGCTGATCATCGAGGACGACGTCTACCGGCAGCTGGCCGACGATCCTCCGCCATCTTTCGCCAGTCTCGAGCCGGAGCTGACGATCCATCTCGGCGCGCTGTCAAAATGCCTGGCGCCTGGCCTGCGTCTCGGCTTCGTCATCGCTCCGCGTCCCATTGCTGGCCAGGTCGCGGCGGCGCTGCGTATCAATTGCTGGAGCATCAGCCCGCTGACGGCGCTGATCGGCGCCAGATTGATCGAGGAAGGCGCGGCAGCGCGCATCATCGAAATCCAGAAGCAGGAATTGCGCCAGCGCCAGGCCGTCTTAAGCGAAATCCTCGGGGGCTTCGACATCCAGAGCCATCCGACCTCGACCCATGCCTGGCTGCGTCTGCCTGAGCCCTGGCGTGGGGCCGGTTTCGCCCGCACCTGTCTCGAGCGGGGCGTGGCCGTTCTACCCGGCGACGCCTTCGCGGTCGGGCGCGAACCGGTGCAGCACGGCGTGCGCATCAATGTCGGCGCGGCGCGATCGCAGGACGATTTGCGCACGGCGCTTACCACGATGGCCGAATTGCTGGCCGCTGGCCATCTGCAACTGCCCGGCTTCGTCTAGGAATATCAGGTGGCGACAACCAGCAGCGTTGAAATCGCCGTTGTCGGCGCCGGCGTCGTCGGCCTGGCGACGGCGTTGCGGCTCGCCGGCGAAGGCCGCGAAGTCGTGCTCATCGATCCCAACGAGCCAGGTTCCGGCGCTTCGTTCGGCAATGCCGGAACGATCGCCGAATATGCCTGCATGCCGGTCGGCAACCCGGGCGTGCTGCGCGCGCTGCCGAAGCTGCTTCTTGATCCCGACAGTCCATTCGCATTGCGCTGGGCAGCACTTTTCCAGCTTGCGCCTTGGCTGGTCCGTTTTGTCAGGCAGTCGTTCCCCGAGCCCACCCGCGCCAACGCGCTGGCGCTCGCCGGGCTGCTGGCAGAAGCCCTTGCCGGCTTGGGAGGAAATGGTGCAGGAGGCTGGCCTGCAGGACCTGATGCGCCGCAATGGCTGCCTGTACATCTATCGGCATGAGAGCGATTTTGCCGGCGCGGCCGCCGGTTGCGTGCGGAACTTGGCGTCCACCAGGAGGTCTTGACTGCCGAACAGGTGGCGGGCCTGGAGCCGCGGCTGGCGGACATCGAGGCCCGCGGTCTGTATTTCCCGGATTCGATCAATGTCAGCGATCCGAAAGCCATGCTGGCGCGGCTAGCCGCCGCCGCGACTGCCCGCGGCGTCCAATTGCTGCGAGCGAACGTGGCGAGCCTCTCGGCGGAGGCCAGCGGGGTTCGGCTGAGCGGCCCAGGGCTTGGCATCACCGCGCGGACGGTCGTGATCGCGGCTGGTGCCCGCTCGCGGGCACTTGCCACGCAGGCCGGCGATCGGATCCCGCTGGAAACCGAGCGCGGCTATCACCTGGAATTTCCCACCGACACGCCGCTCCTCAACCGACCCGTGTGTCCGATCGATCTGGGATTCTACATGACGCCGATGGACGGCAGGCTGCGCATTGCTGGTACGGTCGAGCTCGGGGGGCTAGTGGCGCCGCCAAATCCGCGCCGGCTGGCGCTGCTGGATCGCGGTGTGCGGCAATTCTTTCCCGAGCTTGGCCGGCCATCCTCCGAATGGCTGGGCTTCCGGCCGTCGCTGCCGGACTCGCGTCCGGTCATCGGCCGGTCCCGCCGTAGCCCAGGCGTCGTCCATGCGTTCGGCCACGGCCATCTAGGGCTGACGTTGGCGCCGATCACGGCGCGCCTTGTCGCCGACCTGATCGCCGGGCGAGGCGATCCCGTGTATTATCAAGCTTTTGCGCCAGACCGATTCAGCGTATGAAGTGAGGTTTACGCGCCCCCGTCTGCTCTTTGGCCTCGTAATCGCCCCGGCGCGGCACACTTAGGAAGCCGATCAACCCTATCGGGCTGATGCTTTTACTTGGGGTCAGTGGTTTTAGGAATCTTTTTCCAAAACCACTGCGCACTTTGAAGGATATGCATTAGGTCGCATGGCAGATGCCTGACAGGCTCGGGCCTGTCGCGGAACTGCGCGTTGCCACCAGCGAAGCATCCCCATCGCATACTTCCCAACGCGTGTGAGCGCCAGCGCGCCAAAACCGAAGGTGGAGAAGGTTCTTCCCCAGTCGCAGATCCCTTAAGGTCATCTCGGGCATCCAGTCGGGCAGTTTCGGGTCGATGTACAACCTCCCGTTCGCAGCGTCCGGTTGGATCCCGCCGATCGCCTGTAGAAAGGAGAAGCATGAGCCTGCAGCCCATGCCTGCGGAACGTTCGCCCTCTTGTACTGGACTGGAAACGTCGTAGGCGTCCGCGTCGCCCCGGCGTAAAGTTCGGGCATGCGATGCTGCATGAAGTAGCTCGCTGCACCGCTCACGTCTCCGGCGATACGAGCAGCTTCTTTGAAAAATCCATAGCGCCGAAAACCGAGCGCGATCAGCCCGTTGTCATGGGGCCAGACGGAGCCTCTTTGATAAGAATGCGGATTATAGGCTCGATGTTCGGCCGAAAGCGTCCGGATGCCCCAGCCGCTCCACATGTCGGGCATCATCAATCTCTGCACCACCCTGGCGGCCCGCTCGGGTGCGACAATACCGGACCAAAGACAATGACCGGGATTGGAGGTGACGCTCAGAACCGGTTTCTTCTTCCCATCCAACGCGAAGGCATAGAAACCCGACGCCTGATCCCAGAACACGTCGTTGAACCGTTCGAACAACGTTTTGGCCTTGGCCCTAAGCTGCCTGGCGCGATCATGGTCGCCTCTGGCATCGTAGATTTCAGCCATGCGCTGCCAGGCATCGTAGACATAGCCCTGCAACTCGCAAAGAGCCTTCGGTCCCTTGACCGGAGTGCCGTCGGGATAGACGACGGCATCGTCGGCGTCCTTCCAGCTTTGGTTCTCGTAGCCTGCGTTTGAGCGCGTTCCATATTCCTGGAACCCATCGCCGTCGCGATCGCCATAGCGATCGATCCAATCCAGGCACCTCTCGGCGGTTTCGATGTGCCGCTCTATCAAACTGTCATCCCCCGTACAGCGCCAAGCGTTGTGAAGCACAATCAGATAGAGGGGCGTTGCGTCGGCAGTGCCATAATAGGGTGTATGTGGAATGAGATTGAAATGTGCGAGTTCGCCGGTACGAAGCTCATGCATGATCTTGCCCGGCTCCGCATCCCGATAGTCGTCCAGTGAGGTGGCCTGGAAGCGAGCTAGAACATCCAGGGCACCTCGCGCGAAATCAGGATAAACAATGGCATTCTGAAGCGAGACGATCAGACTGTCGCGACCAAACAGCCCGATGAACCAAGGCAAACCGGCGGCCGGAACATACTCGAGCTGGTCCGTGCCTTCGATCGGCAGTCGAAGTGCCGCCATGTCTTCGATCGCCTGATTGTAGAGCTGCTGGAATTCGCCATTCGGGGTGCTCAGCTTGCATACCATGCTGCGCCAGGCGGAGACCCGTTTTGCGGCTTTCGAACCCAAGCAGTTGTCGACGCAAGCGCGTGGAGCACGAGACCTCTTCCTGCCTTGCCCAAAGTCGTAGAGCAGGCAAGCATGCCAGGTCGCGCCAGGGTCGAGCTTGACGTCGAAAGATACCCTCCCGTTGGCATAGACAGGCTTCGTTGGAGTTCTGTGTACCGTGATGGTGATAGCCCGTCTGAAATCCTGGTTGATGTAGGACGTGCGAAGGCGCGCGCTTCCGGGCGTCCATTTCGTGGCGATCCGACCACGGCGAACAACTGAGTCGGCCTCGACTTCGAAGAGATCGGCGAAGTCACAACGTATGCCGACCTCCAGATTGAATTGCACCGAATCTGTCCCGTGATTCACCAGGTCAAAGTCTTCATGCAACCCACCGTGACCCAGAGCCCGACCGAGGGTCAGCCCCAGATCACCGGCCTCTACTGGACCGGTTTCGGTCTTGAAGGGCCGATTTACGAGATAGATCTTGGCGGCGAAGTGGGTGATGTTCCCGGAGTTGAGCAGATCCCAAGGCTCTCCGTTGGCATAGAGCTGCCAACTGGAAACCAGGCGGGTATCCGAGGCATACAGACCTTGGTGTGTGGGCCAGGTGATCTGGCCATCCTGATCGGTGACCAAGAAGCCAAAGCCGTCGTTGAGTGCCAACCGCGGCGGTCCGATCGCAATTTCCAGGCTCATGTTCGAGGTGCCTCTTTCTCGGCCAGAACAGCGGTACTGGCAGGGTAGGTGGGCCAGGCAAAAAGCACTCCGCACTCAACGGTGAGGGTTGCTCACGGCCCTCCGCCCTCCAAGAAACCCACCCTTCCGGTGCGCCGGCTCCGAGGAACCGGCGCACCGGAAGGTCAAACTGTCTCCAAAACTGATCCCCAGTTGTGGAACCAGGGTCAGCCCTTGGCAACAGGCAGGGCGACAAAGCGGTTGCTATCGTTGCGGGTGATCTGCATCAGCACTGCCTTGCGCCCGGACTTCATCGCATCGGCCATCGCCTTGGTGACGTCGTCGGTGCTGTTCACCGCGGCCGAATTGATCGTGGTGATGACATCGCCGGGCTGGACGCCGCGGTCGGCAGCGGCCCCGTCGGGATCGACATCGGTGACCACCAAGCCCTTGCCATCATCCGACTTGGTGACGGTGAGGCCCAGATCGGTCAACGTCTCAGCCTTGGCGGCGGGGGCCACCTGCTTGCTGTTGTCGTCCGAGGCCTGCTTGTTGCTCGAAGGCAGCGTGCCGAGATCGACCTTGACCGTCTCGTTCTTGCCGTTGCGCCAGACGGTGACGTCGACCGACTTGCCGGGCGCATAGGCGCCGATCATGCGGGCGAGTTCCTTCGGCGACGCGACGTCCTTGCCGTCGACCTGGGTGATCACGTCGCCAGCCGTGATGCCGGCCTTCTTGCCAGGACCGGCGTCCTGGGCGCTGGATACCAGCGCACCCTTGCCAGATTTCAGACCGAGCGACTCGCCGATGTCCTTGGTGACCGGCTGGATCTCAACGCCGAGCCAGCCACGCTGGACGGAGCCGTTCTTCATCAGGTCCTGGACGACTTGCTTGGCGGTCGAGGCCGGGATGTCGAAGGCGATGCCGACACTGCCGCCCGAGGGCGAGAAGATGGCGGTGTTGATGCCGACCACCTGGCCGTTGAGGTCGAAGGTCGGGCCGCCCGAATTTCCGCGGTTGACCGGGGCGTCTATCTGGATGAAGTCGTCATAGGGACCGGCCCCAATGTCGCGGCCGCGAGCCGAGACGATGCCTGCGGTGACGGTGCCGCCTAGGCCGAACGGATTGCCTACGGCGACCACCCAGTCGCCGATGCGGATTTTGGAGTCGTCGGCGAAGTCGACATAGGTGAACTTGTTGCCGCCGCCGTCGACCTTCAGTACGGCCAGATCGGTGCGCGGGTCTGCGCCGATGAGCTTGGCGTCCAATTCTTTGCCATCGTCGGTGACTACGCTGAAGTCAGAGCCTTCCGACACGACGTGGTTGTTGGTGACCAGATAGCCATCCTCGGAGATGAAGAAGCCGGACCCCTGAGCGATCGGGCGCGGCTCGCCATGGTCGCGATGGTCGAAAGGCCGCATGCCGAATTGCTGGCCTCCCTGGCCGCCAAAGCCGCGGAACTCCTTGAAGAAGCGTCGCAGTTGCGGATTGTCGGGAAGATTGTCCATTCCCTCGGAACCCCAGTCGGAGCCATTGTCGGCCGTCGGCTGAATCTTGGCCTTGACCCTGACACTAACCACGGCAGGCGAAACGCGTTCCACGAGATCGGCGAAGCCGGGGACCTGCGCGGTCTGGACGTGTACGGCATCGGCCAGAACGGGTGCTGTACCCGTGGCAAGGGCGCCTAAGCCGATCGCCCCGGTAATAGCCAGGGAAGCAGCGGTAGCCATCAAGCGTTTGCGGGTGCTGGAAGATACACTGGAGAAGGTTTTCATGATTTCGCATCCTCTATCAATAACCTCGCCCTGAAAGGGCGTCGTGCTGAAAAGAATAGAGAGGCGCACATTACGACGTCATTGCCATTGCATGAATATTTCGTAACGTTGGCTGAATAATCTATCCAGGCGTTCCCTTGAGATGATCGCATGCTGACGACTGCCGCGACGGTCGGAATCTTCCATTGCTGAGTTGCTTCCCGTGCTCGAATGTGAATAGCAACAGAAGTGCTGCGATCATGCCGTGGCCGCGTTTGCCGCGTGGCTGCGTCGGACTCCAGCCCGGTGTGCTGTCGACGAGCGCTACATCCTGGCAGCGACCCTCCTGTTGAAACCAGCCAGGATCTGCTCGGCCAAACGGGCATAGTTGCCATCAAAGTGATAGTCGCCGCTTGTCTTGATCACCTCGACACCTCTCGAGGAGAGCGCGTCGCAGAATGATGCCAGCGGCCAAGCTCTCCTCTTCGAGAATATCGGCGACATCACCGACCCTGACCCCCGAGTTGGTGTGAGCCCTCGCCAGTTCCCGTGCCTTGGATCGCGTCTGCGATCTCGCCCGGGTGAGTGCCGGCAGAGAATTTCTCCCGAATACCGCAGCCTTTACCCCAAATTTGGCAGACATTCGGCCTACCTGTTATCTCGCAGCTTTGGCAGGTTCTAATTTGAAGCTCGCCCGTCATCAGCGCCAGCTGGTGAATCGTTTGCTGGCCGCTTCTGCTCAATCCAATCGCGCCAGTGGGTCGGGTGAATATCGACTGGAACCCCGATGATGGCATTCCTCCATCCCATTTCGGTTCGCTCACACGGAAACACAAGCGAGTGCGCGCCTTCTTCGTCCAGAACTGCCAGTTCCAGAATCCGTGAAAATGGTGCGGTGACGATTGGCTGCCACATGTTCGCAGAATGTGCCGAATTCTTGCGCCGGCTTTGATTCCGATCAATCGCGACAGACGTTCCGCGGGACATGGGCGATCTGCGGAACGCTTCCCTCACGGGTGAGTGCCGTCGTTGAGGCCTCGATTGGATGCCCTACCCGATGTCACCCTTAACGAGTCGGCCCAAGCCTTCCGGCAGTTGATCATTTCGGAAGACTACCGTCGAACCTTGCGCAAGCGGCTATCGGACCGTGGCCGATCCGTGGTCCGATTGGCGGTGTCGTCACACCGCATGCTTAAGCAATTCCGGGAAAAGTGTGAACCGGTCCTCCGTCCGGAATTGGGTCAAGACAAAGATAGAGCGGTTCGGCGATTCCGTGAGTTTCCGTGAAACGCCGAAAACCGCTCTTAGGCCCTGGCCACACGCTTTCTCTTTGCTTCGGCGCAGCGGGCCCGGAACTCGTCGACCTCGGCCTCCGTGAGGTGCTCGATACCGATAAAGTCGTTCTTGGCTCGGCCCGAACGGATCAGCTCGTCGAGCTTGGCCTGAATGGCCGCCCCGTCGCGGTTCTGGGTGTTCTGGATCAGGAACACCATCAGGAACGTGATGATCGTGGTGCCGGTGTTGATGACGAGCTGCCAGGTTTCGGAATAATGAAAAATCGGCCCGGTTGCTGCCCAGATCAGAACCGAGACCAGGCAAAGGGCGAAAGCCCAAGGCCTGCCGGTGGCGTGCGCGACGGCCTCCGCCATACGGTTGAATGCTTTTTCCATACCATGATCTCGATTGCAGGCGTGAGCTCCAAGGATGTGAATGTCGGGGCTCGGGGACGACAGAGTTGAGGGGAGACTCCGCCTCCGCCCTAGGCCGCTTCGGCGGCGACGTTGACGGCGGATTCGGCAAGCTGGGTGAGCACGGCGTCCGTCTCTTTCTCCTCGCCCAGCGTCTTGTCGAGAAGATTGACTGCCTCGGTAAGACCGAGCTCGGAGGCCCAGGTTCTGAGCGTGCCATAGCGCGAGATTTCATAGTGCTCGACCGCTTGCGCCGCCGCCAGCAAGCCGGCATCGAGCGACGGCGAGCCCTTGTATTCTTCCATGATCTCGGCGCCTTCCTCTGCAATGCCCACAATGGCGGCGCACGTCTTGCCGACCGGCTTCTTCTCGATCACCTCGAACACCTCCTCGAGGCGTGCGACATGCTCCTCGGTCTGGCCGCGATGCTTTTCGAAGGCAGCCTTTAGGTCATTGCTTTGCGCCGCCTTGGCCATCTTGGGAAGCATCGCCAGAATCTTCTTCTCAGCGAAATAGATGTCCTTCAACGTGTCGTGAAAAAGTTCATTCAGGCCCTTCTTCGAGGCCGTTTTCGTGGTCGCCATGTCTCGAATCTCCTGGTGGGTTGGTCAGCCTCAACTCGATGCGAGACGACTTGTTCCTAAAAGAATTCAGCCATGGGAAAGGCCGAAAACCATCATTTGTTATTGACTATGATCGACCGTCATTTCGGCTGAGGTCTGGCGCGGGGGAAGGAATACTGCTGGCGTTTGTCGAAGTGTTCATCCGGTTCCGAAAGCCGATTCATCTGAAGTGCGACGTCATTTTCCGACGGGCGACGCTCTCGGTCAGGGGCGGCGTTTGGTCGGATGCTTTTTCGTCCCCCCGGTCTCAATATCTGGCATACCTTAATAGGCTAGCGCCTTCGCGAGCGCGGCCTCGATGCGCACGGCGATGGCACCATCGGGAAGTCCCATTGGCGAGAAAATTTGACAGTGCCTATGTCGATTTCCCGCTGTCTTGATGCTTTGGATCATACCGTTCAACGAGTTACAGCGATGCTTGGACCAGGCTTACTGTTCCCGTCGGCATCGGGAGGAATATTGACGAGAGATAGGTGGCCGGTAAGGCAATCCTTTTGCCCGTTTGCCGTGCAGATCGACAGTTGAGGAGATGATTTGACAGAAGGTGACGAAATCCAGGTCCCATACACAACTGCGACGACGGCTCTTGGATATTGAGCTCGTAGGCAAGCCACTCGGCTTATGCTTACGAAAGCCCGATCAACAGACGGTTACCCACTTGGGCAGGCAGATTGGTGAATTGGTCGAACACCAGCCATTGATCAGTCGGATCTTAATGACGACGAACCTCATTCCCGTGCATCCTTATGTTAGTGAGTTCCTAACTTACGCCTGGGTCCGGAAGTTCCTGCAATCAAATTATTCGGAGGAGTGGCCCTAGGTGTGCTCGCTGTGCGGGAAAAGAGGTGCGCCTAGAGCAAAATCGGCAACCGACGGCTGCGGGCGGGGGGCACGGGGTGTGCCGTCGGTCACCAGGGAAAGGGGCCATCGAATCAATGAAATGCTTAGGCCCTGTCTTCCATTAGCATGAAACCTGCCGGCTCTAAATCTCAATTGATTATCGGGAACTGGCCCCCGCAACCAAGGTCGAGTGTTTCAACGGGTTCAAAAACGATCCAGACAAGCCAGTTCTCATTCCAAATATCTACCGATTTCTCAGCTGCCGGAAATCAGCCAAGCCTGGCTGAGCCGAACTTACCAATTGGCCAGGACACTTGTGGCATCAGACGTCCCGCGAGGCCGAGATGGGTGTTTTCGTGGATCTCATATTGCCGGGTGACTAGAAAGGCTCATCGAAGCAGCAGCGTTCTCACGGGTGTCACTTGTCACTCCTAAATCCCTGATCCGCGTGGACAGCCATTGCGGCCACGTGATCGAACATCTTTTTTCAGATGCTTGCTCATGAGCACTGTGTGGTCTTCGGAGCCTCCCTGGAATCGTAGACGAAGCCTTCGATGGCTCCCCGGAACTGCTTCACGGCGGCGCTTGGGGTAGTTCCAGCGAGATGGACATAGTTGCTAGCCAAGAACAGGCCAGCGCGTGAAAGGCGTGCTCAAGAGCCATCCGTCGCCAAGGCTATGAAGTACATATCACCGACTTTTCGCCGGGTCGCTGCCTGCCACATCGACCGACCACTGCCGATCAGTCGAGGCAATCGCCTCTCTGTCAATATCCGCCGACGACCGGCAGTATCTCGCCGGTGATGTAGCTCGAGCAATGTGGCGAGGCGAGAAACACATAGGCCGGTGCGAGTTCTTCCGGCTGCGCCGGCCGCTTCATCGGTGTGTCCGCGCCGAACTTTGAAACGTCACCGGCCTCCTTGTCCGAAGGGTTGAGCGGGGTCCATACCGGACCCGGTGCAACCGCGTTCACCCGGATGCCCTTGCCGAGAAGATTGCCGGAAAGGGCGCGGGTGAAGGCATGGATGCCGCCCTTGGTCATGGAGTAGTCGACCAGCGCCTTCGACCCGTCTATGCCGGTGACCGAACCGGTGTTGATGATGGCCGAGCCCGGCTTCATATGCGGCACGGCTTCCTGTGCCATATGGAAATAGCCGTAGAGGTTGGTCTTCAGCGTCGTGTCGAAATGCTCTTCGGTCAGTTCTGCGAACTCGCTTGAATGAATCTGGAATGCCGCATTGTTGACCAGCACGTCGATGCGGCCGAATGC
Organism: Mesorhizobium sp. WSM4310; assembly: GCF_007003935.1. Lineage (NCBI taxonomy): Bacteria > Pseudomonadati > Pseudomonadota > Alphaproteobacteria > Hyphomicrobiales > Phyllobacteriaceae > Mesorhizobium > Mesorhizobium sp. WSM4310. The sequence continues at coordinate 14,335 of NZ_VFTA01000023.1, read as the reverse complement.
CTTGACCGTTTGCGCCACCGCGTTGCGGCATTCGTCGCGTTCGCTGACGTCGGCCTTCACCAGGATACAGCGCCGTCCCTCCGCCTCGACGGCGGACTTTGTCGCCCTGGCGTCCCTGTCCTCGGCCAGATAGACGATCGCAATGTCGGCGCCCTCGCGGGCGAACAGAACCGACACCGAACGGCCGATGCCGGAATCGCCGCCGGTGATCAGGGCCACTTTGCCGTCGAGCTTTTTTGATCCGAGATAGTAAGGCGCGTCGTAAAGCGGGGCCGGCTCGATCGCCCACTCTTTCCCAGGCTTTGGCTGGTGCTGCTCCGGGAAGGGCGGCTCCGGATATTGTCTGGCACCCGCTTGCATGGCGCCTTGTTGTTTGGCTTTGGATTTCGATTTGTCCTTGGCATCGATGTTGCGCTGGATGTGACGCTGCTTGGCCGCCTTGCCGGCGATTTCCGATTTCATCTGCATGACTGTCTCCTGATCTGGAGAACGAACAACGCCCATCATACAAAAAGGTTTAAATCGTTTACGTTATTCCTTTGGAGTTCGCCGGGTCGTCAGCGCCCTGTTCCTATTACGAACAACAAGCAGTCGCGGGTCAGTTTCCCGGAGCGCTGCCTGGATTCGGGAACCCGACGGCGGGGCACAAGCGACCTTGTTTCCGCATTTTTCGGACCCAAGCGCGCCATTGCTCTCACATAGCTTCTGGCACCAACAGGACGCCTCGAAGCGTTTCTCCCGGGCAGCCGGTCGGGCTGTGCCGGAGGAATACATCATGGGTTTGGCCACGATCCTCATCATTATCTTGATCCTCGATGCCGGGCGCTCTCAGTGGTCTGGGAGGCGGTCCGTTCTACGGGACCGGCTAACTAGGTGTTTAGTCCCGGCATTTGCTGGAGCGGATTAAGCCTGAAGCGTTCGGGCTGTGTGGCCCACGCTTTGCAGATGAACTCGTAGGATGTGAGACCATTGAGGGTCTTGAGCCTACGAGCAAAGTTGTAGGCCGAGACGAAGTCGGCGAGGTGCTGACGGAGCTGATCGTGGCCCTCCTAGTAGAAGCGCTTGACGGTAGCGTCCTTGATGGTCCGGTTCATTCTCTCGACCTGGCCGTTGGTCCACGGGTGCTTGGCCTTGGTGGTGCGATGCTCGATGTCGTTCCTGGCGCAGGCGAGCTCGAAGGCATGGGCACGGAAGAGCTCGCCGTTTGCGATCGCCTCCTTGATCAGCGGGACAGGCTTCCGACCCCTTCGCACTGACCACACGCGGCCAGTACACAGACGTTACAGCCGGCAAAGGGTGGCGAGGTCCTCATCGCGACACAGTGGGATGGCCAATCGAAGGTCGCGGACAATTGTCGAAGGGCGCGCGTTTGCAGCTCTGCCTGGCACAACGCCTCTTGGCGCGCATCTATCGGCCCACCCGTTCGATCATGACTTCGGCGCGGGTTGCGTGCTGGCACTGGCGCAGAAGCGATGGTCTCGCCACGCTGACAGGTGTTGGTAGCACCAGAGCATTTTTCGACGCAGTCGGCGTCTGCCGCGGTGGTGCCGGATTGCATGCACTCTCCTTCCCGTGAAGGGAACCACAATGCATTCCGGTAGTTAAATAGGCGGATGAGCCGATTGGCAGCCTGTCGAGGCAAGGCATCATGCGCGAGAATCAATCAGACGTCTTCGATCTGTTTTCGGAGATTTATTCCAACGCGGCCCAGGAAGAGATCAGCCTCCAGCAATATCTGTTAGCCTGCCGCGAGGACAAATCCATGTATGCCTCGGCCCCGGAACGCATGGTCGAGGCAATCGGCGAGCCAAACCTGGTTGATACCAGCAAGGACGAGCGGCTCGGCCGCATTTTCTCCAACCGCACCGTCAAAGTGTATCCCTCCTTTTCCGACTTCTACGGAATGGAAGACACGATCGAGCGCATAGCCGGATATTTCCGCTACGCCTCGCAAGGCCTCGAGGAGCGCAAGCAAATCCTCTATCTCCTAGGCCCGGTCGGCGGCGGCAAATCCTCGCTCGCCGAACGGCTGAAGAAGCTGATGGAGCAGCGCCCGATCTACACGCTCAAGGTCGGCAACCAGATCAGCCCGGTCTTCGAATCGCCGCTCGGCCTTTTCCATCCCGACCGCATGGGCGATCTGCTGGAAGACAAATACGGCATAGCTCGCCGCCGCCTGAACGGACTGATCTCGCCCTGGGCGGCCAAGCGCCTGGACGAACTGTCCGGTGACATCTCGAAATTCAGCGTCGTCAAGCTGTTGCCGTCACGGCTCCGCCAAATTTCCATAGCCAAGACGGAGCCCGGCGACGAGAACAATCAGGACGTCTCGGCCCTGGTCGGCAAGGTCGACATCAGGCAGCTGGAGAACTTCAGCCAGTCCGATCCGGATGCCTATTCCTACAGCGGCGGCCTGAACCGGACGACGCAGGGCCTGCTCGAATTCGTCGAGATGTTCAAGGCGCCCATCAAGGTGCTGCACCCGCTGCTGACGGCGACCCAGGAAGGCAGCTACAACGGCACCGAGAATTTCGGCTCCTTCCCCTACCAAGGCATCGTCGTTGCCCATTCCAACGAATCGGAATGGCAGCAATTCAAGAACAACAAGAACAATGAGGCCTTCCTCGACCGCATTCTCGTGGTCAAGGTTCCCTATTGCCTTCGCGTCACCGAAGAAAGGCAGATCTACGAGAAGCTGCTGCGCGAAAGCGCACTGGCAAACAGCCCCTGCGCGCCCGAGGTGCTGGACATTCTCAGCCGCTTCACCGTCTCGACCCGGCTTGCCGAGCACGACAATTCGCCGCTCTACACCAAGATGCGCGCCTATGACGGCGAGAACCTCAAGGAGATCGACCCGAAGGCGAAGTCGGTCCAGGAATATCGTGATGCCGCGGGCGTCGACGAAGGCATGACCGGTGTCAGCACGCGCTTCGCCTTCAAGATCCTGTCGCAGACCTTCAACTACGACACCAAGGAGGTCGCCGCCGACCCCGTGCACCTGATGTACATCCTCGAGGAGGCGATCAAGCGCGAGCAATTCCCGAAGGACACGGAAACTGCCTATCTCGAGTTCATCAAGTCGGAACTCGCGACGCGCTATGCCGAGTTCATTGGTCATGAGATCCAGAAAGCCTATCTGGAATCCTATAGCGAATATGGTCAGAACCTTTTTGACCGCTACATCGCCTACGCCGATGCCTGGATCGAGGATCAGGACTACAAGGATCCCGATACGGGGCAGATCCTCAATCGCGAGGTCCTGGACAAGGAATTGTCGCAGGTCGAGAAACCCGCCGGCATCGCCAATCCCAAGGATTTCCGCAACGAAGTTGTCAAATTCACCTTGCGCGCCCGCGCGCGCAACGAAGGCCGCAACCCGTCCTGGACGAGTTATGAAAAGCTTCGCGAGGTCATCGAAAAGCGCATGTTCGGCCAAGTCGAGGACCTTCTGCCGGTGATCAGCTTCGGCTCCAAGCAGGACAGCGTCACGGAGAAGCGGCACAACGAATTCGTGCAGCGGATGGTGGAGCGCGGCTATACCCAGCGGCAGGTCCGCCGGCTGGTCGACTGGTACATGCGCGTGAACAAGGCGGGTTGAGCGACGCCCGAACGGTGCCATGCCGATCTTCATCGACCGCCGCCTGAATCCGAAGGACAAGAGCCTTGGCAATCGCCAGCGCTTTCTCAGACGCGCGCGCGAAGAGCTCAAGCGCAGCATCCGCGACAAGGTCCGCACCGGCGGCATCGCCGAACTGGGCCGCGAGCATGCGGTGCCGATCCCTCGCAAAGGCACCGGCGAACCGACCTTCGGCGACGACAAGGAAAGCGGCCGGCGTCAGCACATCCTGCCCGGCAACCGGACATTCAGCTCTGGTGATCTTATCGCCAGGCCGGGCGGCGGCGGCGGCTACGGATCGGCGCCGGGTACCGCCGAATCCGAAGACGACTTTCGTTTCGTGCTGTCGCGCGAGGAAGTGCTCGACCTTTTCTTCGAGGATCTCGAGCTTCCGGATCTGGTCAAGCTCAACCTCAAGCAGGTACTGAGCTTCAGGCCGAGACGGGCAGGTTTCACGGCAAGCGGGGCGCCGACCAACATAAATGTCGGACGCACAATGCGAAACAGCCACGGGCGGCGCATCGCGCTCAGACGCCCCAAACAGGCGGAGCTCGACGCGATCGTCCACCACATTGCCGAGCTGGAAGCCAAGCCGGCAAGCGCCCTGGTGCGCGAACGCATCGCCGCCCTGCGCGAGGCACTAGATCGGCTCGAGCGCCGGCGCAAGCGAATTGCCTATGTCGATCCGGTCGACATCCGTTTCAATCGCTTCGATCCCCAGCCTGTGCCCAATGCGAACGCGGTCATGTTCTGCCTGATGGACGTCTCGGGATCGATGGGAGAGCGCGAGAAGGATCTGGCCAAACGCTTCTTTGTGCTACTGCACCTTTTCCTGACCCGGCGCTATGAACGCACCGACATTGTCTTCATTCGCCACACCCACGAGGCCCAGGAGGTGGACGAACATACCTTCTTCTACCACACTGAAAGCGGCGGGACCGTCGTCTCCACCGCCCTTGAGGAAATGCACCGCATCATCGAGCAGCGATATCCGGTCGCCGAATGGAACATCTATGCCGCCCAGGCCTCCGACGGCGACAACTTCGCCGCCGATTCCGAGCGCTGCATAGAGCTGCTCGACCGCAAGCTCATGCGGCTTTGCCAATATTTCGCCTATGTGGAAATCATCGACGAGCGGGAAAGCCACATTTTCGGCGCGACCGAGAACGGGACATCGCTCTGGCGCGCCTATAACGCCGTCGACGGCAAATGGCCGAACTTCCAGATGAGGCGCATTGCCTCCCCGGCCGACATTTATCCGGTTTTCCGCCAACTCTTCGCCAAGCAGCCTGATCTACGCAAGAGCGCGTGAGGGACTTCGGCAATGGTCAGTCAGGCGCGTAAGTCCGAACTACTGTTTTCCGGGTCGGACTGGAATTTTGCGAAACTGGCGCGAGTCTACGACGAGATCGAGGCGCTCGGCCTCGAAGAGCTTGGACTCGACATCTATCCGGTACAGATGGAGGTCATCTCTTCCGAGCAGATGCTCGACGCCTATTCATCCGTCGGCATGCCGCTGATGTATCGGCATTGGTCGTTCGGCAAACGTTTCCTCCACGACGAACTTCTCTACCGCAAGGGCGCGCGCGGCTTGGCCTACGAACTGGTTATCAATTCTAATCCCTGCATCGTCTACCTGATGGAAGAGAACACCATGGCCCTGCAGGCCCTGGTGACCGCGCACGCAGCCCTGGGCCACAACCATTTCTTCAAGAACAATCATCTCTTCCGCCAATGGACGGATGCCGGTGGCATCCTGAGCTATCTCGATTTTGCCAAGAGCTACATAGCCCGATGTGAGGAACGGCATGGCCTGACCGCAGTGGAGGCCATCCTGGATTCCGCCCACGCGCTGATGGAGCAAGGCGTCTTCCGTTACCGGCGGCCGCCGAAGCTGTCATCGGAACAGCAGCGCGAAGGGCTGCGCGAGCGCCTCGAATATGAGGAGCGTTCCTTCAACGATCTCTGGCGAACACTGCCGCCCTCGCCGGGAAAGAGTAAGCCAGAAGCCACCGACGAAATCCTTGCAGAGCGGAAGAAATCACTCAAACTTCCGGAGGAAAACCTGCTCTATTTCCTGGAGAAGAACAGCCTCGTCCTTGAGCCCTGGCAGCGCGAGATCATCCGGATCGTGCGCATCATTGCGCAGTATTTTTATCCGCAGCGGCAAACCCAGGTGATGAACGAAGGCTGCGCCACCTTCGTGCATTACACGCTCATGAACACGCTTTTCGACCGTTGCCGCATCAGCGAAGGCGCCATGCTCGAGATCTTGCGCAATCACTCGAACGTCGTCTTCCAGCCGGCCTATGACGACCCTCGCTATTCCGGCATCAATCCCTATGCGCTGGGTCTGGACATGATGCAGGATATCCAGCGCATCTCCACCGCGCCGACTGCGGAGGACCGCGACTGGTTCCCCGACATCGCCGGCCGCGGCGACTGGCGTGACATCTTGCTCGATGCCTGGGCCAACCACCGCGACGAATCCTTCGTCCGCCAATATCTGAGCCCGACGCTGATCCGGAAATGGCGGCTATTCATGCTGGCCGACAGCGCCGACGAGCCGCACTACGAAGTCGCCTCGATCCACAACGAGCGTGGCTATGCCAAGATACGCTCAGCGCTCGCTCAAACCTACGACGTGGGCGCGAGCCGGCCCGACATCCAGGTGATTGACGTCGATCTGCTGGGCGACCGGCGCCTGAGGCTTCAGCACACGGTGAAGAATGGCATCATGCTCGAGGGCGGAAGCCGCGACGCGACCTTGCGCCATATCCGAAACCTTTGGGGCTACGAGGTCAGCATGGTGGCACTGGATGCTGAAACCGGTGCGACGCTCAGCGAACGCTCGACAAAGGAAACTTGAGATCGGAGGCCGCCACCCTCGCCGTGTTTGGCGTCGGCATAGGCGACGCAGCGTTGTCTCAGTGCGCTTGCCTTCTTCCGGCTTGGTCAGCATGTCTTGTAGCCAATGCAGAGCCTGGACGGCTAAGCATTCCTGGTCGGCTCCTTGGGGACATGCAATCAGACTCGTCGAGGGCACAAAGAGCAGCGAGCAACGGCTTTGCTATGCCCGGCAAGCTGTCGAACACAGCTGAAGCCGGAACGTCCTGGTCCACCAAATTGAAAGTGAGCTGTTTGGTCGGAAAGGTAAGACGCTCACCAACTTCACGCTCACGCTTTCCGCCCTCAGTCCGATCTCGTGGCTATTTGACCAGCTACGTCTGCCCGATCTGCCATCAGGTGGTCGATATCGAAGACATCCGGCAGATCATATGGCACCAGCAACCTAAACATGAACTGTTGCAGATGGACGAAAAGCCGTCCGACCGGTTGGCGACCAGGAGCTTCGCCCTATAGTTGTTGTCGCTGAGGTTCTCGATAGGCCGCTGCGCAGGAACTCCTCCCCTCTTGCGGACTGCGGCCTGTCGTTTCAGCGCGGGGCTGGTGGGATGACATAGTTCGTCCGCCAGCCCCATTTCTATCTGCTTGCAAAGCGCCGTTACTATCGCTGGATCGAGGCTGGCGTGTTCGACCGTTTGGTCAAAGCGATCAGCAGTGATCCAAATCTGGAATGGCTGATGAATTGACGCGACTCTTGTTCGCCCGGGCTGCGGGGGCCCGGCGTAAAGGAGAATTTGGAGCCCAGGCTCTCGGCCGCTCGCGAAGCGGATTCGGCACCGTCGTAGGCGCACTCGGCTTCCCGGTCACTTCGAGATCGGGCCCGGCAATCAAAACGACATGGCCTGCCTGTGGACTGGCCGAGGGGTTTGCTGCAGGCCAAATGATCGCCGACCGCTTATGATTTCGATCGACTGCATGATGTGATCCTCGAAGGTGGTGAACCTGTCATCCAGCCGCGGCGCCGTGGCAAGCACCAACACACCTACGACAAGATCGCCTACAAAAACCGCTGGGGCATCGAGGCGTTCTTCGCCCACGTCAAGACGGCGCATCGCAACGGGCTACGGCAAAATCGCTGCCAACGTCCTCCGCTTCCAGCGTAGGTCCGCCGGGAAATGAGAAATAAACGTCGAAATAGGGGATCTGCCGATGGGCAAAATAGTCGCAATCGTCCTCGGCTACCCGCGCCAACGTCAGGGGCGTTTCAATGTCGTAGAAGCAGAACTGTCCCGTGCTCAGCGAAGCAAGATCGTCGAAGATTGCTCAGCCTTAGCATCCGCACAATGGCGTTCCAATGGGAGGGGTGCGTCGTAGGCTGTGCTTTCCAACGCCACAGATGGCCAAACAAACTTCTCAAGCTTGGCATCGCAACAACCTTCTGCGTTATCAAGCCTGAAACGGAGAATGATGTTCCTTCCATTCCTAGCGGAGGGCTGCGGCGAACAGGAAGGCGAGCGCGGGCAGGACAACCAGCCCCAAGATGACCAGGACCGGCCCGTTCCTGCGCGGCTTGAGGTGGGGCGCGTTCTCCGGCGGTCGCATCGCGTTGGCAAAGCTCGCCTGGTTGGTGAAGTTCGGGTTGCGGGTCGCAGCCGGTGCAGCAGAGGTCGAGACACCGCCCGCCTCGGCGTCCGCTTCCTGCGGCACTGCCGCCGGATCGAACCCCGGGGTCTTGTCTTGCGTCCTGCCGGCCTGGATTTCGCCACGGGCCTCGGCGGGTGTACGTTCGTCAGGTGACATTCGGCGCCTCCTTTGCTACCTAAACCCGCATCCGGCCCCGCCGTTCCAACCGCCCTCCTTGAAACCCGGAGGGAACTTTCGGGACTAGGGCAGCTTCCATCCTCGACACCAAGAGAAGGAGGCGGGAATGCAAGTTCTCGACACAGCGATACATGCCAGCCCCGGAACTGTGAGGGTCGAATTTGTCGGCGAGGACGGTGAAAGGTCTCTGTCACGATGGCCGTGTCCGACCCGTTGCTTGACCACGGCGCCCTTGTTGATCGTGCCAAAGAGTTGATGGTTCAGTGCGCCGCGTTTGGCGGCCCGCCTGCACAAGACTTGCGGCGCGAAAACAGGATGGCGGCCGGCCCGGCATCGAGCCGCCAAGCGATACGGGCCAGGATCTCTATACATTCGAATATCGCGAGGGTGGCAGTTTGAGGCGTCTCGAAGGCGTGGAATTGCGCAACCTGGAAGCTGTTCATGATGAAGCGTTGCGGTCGGCGATCGACCTGCTCGACGATGCGGCTGCCGAACCTCTCCAGGACGGCTGGGCAGTTCGGGTTCGTGGCAGCGACGGCGAGATCGTGCTGTCCGTCGGTTTCGATGAGGCAAGGCGAGAAAAGGCAGGAGCCGCCGCAATGGATGGAGCCTAAGGCCATGGACCACCCGACGATGAATCCCTTTATGTCGCTGCACGCGATGTCCGCCGCAAAGGGCGACGGCCAGAGGCCCGAGTTCCTCATCTGCTTGATGCTCGGGCGGCTTTGTTCCACCTGTAATCGAACTTCACCAGGAGACGGGTTTGACCCAGGCCGGTCCAAATCCTGTTAGGGACTTGAAACAGCTCCGAAGCAAAGTGTGGTGCGTTTCCGTGCCGGCGGAGTACGATCAGCCGTGCGACGGAAGAGATGCGCCCGTCAGGGGTCGCCATGGCAGCGCCCTTGGCAATGATCATTGAAGACGTATCTGATTGCGTCGGACGTGGCGAACGGTCTGAAGGAGCGAGGCGATGTCGTCGTGTCCGCCGAGGAACACGAAGGGCACATCGCGCAGCATCAGATCGTCCGCAACGGGGAAAATTTTGCGGCCGTGCAGGTCGATGCTTTGGCATACCCTCGGGCCTGCTCCAGCGTGCCACCGGTCGTCCCAAGATGATCGCGCCCAAGTCGGCGAAGACCGTCGCCAGATTGCTGGCGAGCAGCCACTCGTCCTGCGCGCTCAAAGCTGAAGTCCCCTCAGCGTCTCACACCCGAGCCCTTCAGTTCGCATTCCGACATGGCGAAGCCGTAGCCATAACGCGCCAAAACCGAGGCGCATGACGATGAGGTCATAGGGAAGCACATGCTAGAACGCAGCGACCGGTGAACCGTTCCGGCCGTTCGCTGCATGCACTTCCATCTGGTCGCGGAGGCATGGAACCATTTCGCCGGCGTGCGGTTCGATGGATGGAGGCAAATAGGAGCCGCGTCGTGCTTACCGATCCGATGGTTCTCATCCTGATGTATTTCGTCTTGCCGGTCTGGCTGATCGCTGGCTTTGCCGATTGGCTCTGCCACCGTGCGACCCACATTGAATCCACGACTGGTGCGAAGGAATCGCTCATCCATCTGCTGATGTTCGCCGAGGTCGGGATCCCGCTGCTTGCCGCAATGTTCCTCGAGGTGAACGCCTTCGTGATCGCCGTGATGATCGTCTCCTTCTTCATCCATGAAGGGACGGCGATATGGGACGTGCGTTACGCGACCACCGCGCGCACGGTGAGCCCGATCGAGCAGCATGTGCACAGCTTCCTGGAGATGATCCCGCTGATGGGGCTGGTCAGCGTGGTGGCGCTTCATTGGGGCCAGTTCCTGGCGCTGTTTGGCGCCGGAACGGAAAAAGCTCGCTTCGACCTGATTTGGAAACATCAGCAACTGCCGGTGACATATATTGCCGCCGTGATGATCATTATCGTGCTGTTCGAACTGCTGCCCTATTTGGAGGAGTTCTTCAGAGGCCTGCGCGCCAACTCGGGCGGATTGGTTCCAGCCAAGGCAAAGCGGCACAAGGCCGGCGACACGGCCGCGCGATGAAGCGTCTGATCCTCTCAGCCATTCTGGTCGATAGCGTGCGGCGAAGGCTGCTGGGAACCGCCAGCCGGACGCCCGCTATTCTGGCCAGCCCAAATCCAGAGGGCGATCAGAACGACCACCAGAATGCCGAGCGCAATTGTGATAAGACGCATGAGCGGCTTCCGCCGCCTGGCCTGTTGGCGGCCGAGTCCGAGCCGACGCCAACCGCCGGATCGGGCGCCACTGGACCGCGCTCGGCTTCCGGACTTTCCGGCTCGATCTCCTGGACAGCCGGTCCCAGTGTTTCTGCTGGCGTCGCCCGTTTGGCGTCATCGTCCGGTTATCTCGCGTCGAGGAGGTGATCGATGAACGCGACGAAGGAATTCCTGCGCAGCTGGCTGGAGGAGAATGTCGGCAACTTGCCTGCCGAAACCGAGGTCAGTGTTTCGATGCTGGCGCAGCAATTTGAGCAAGACGCCGATGCCGCCGGCTACGGTCGCGAGGTGCGAGAGCAGGAGGTCGGCAACATTGAAGACGCCATTCAACGTGCGCTGGACAAAATCGGCGAAGATAACAGAGGAGCGGAATCCGGTCCCGAGAAAGAGAATTCATTGGCGCCTGTCGTTGATGCCTTGGAAGCTGTCGATCCCGAACAGGATAATGTCGAGGGCTCGGGGAAGCCGGCTGGCTAGCGGGTCTCCTTGCTCTGCGTCGAGACCACCGCGTCAATAGGTGTCTCCTTCGCGCAAGGCTTCGGACAAAGAGACCACCAACCTCTCCCAGCGTTCCGCCATGATCCTTCGACAGTTTCGAAACTGCCTGGGTGAGCGCTTCGAACTCCAAAAGGCTGAGTGGAGAGTTGCTTCATAGTTCCTTTGTCGCGAGGCGGACGCAACAGGCAATCGGACGCTTCCCACGCTCTTCTGTTCGGTGAGCGCGATAGTCCAGCTTCTGGCGCGCTCAAGTCTTGGCAAGGTCGCGGCTCATGATTGTCCCGATGAGTTGAAAACATTTGCGAAGCTAGGTCGGGCATGGAAACCGGCCCGCCTCGATTGCGCAAATCCCGAGCGCGGAGGCACTTTCCCACGGCTGCGGCTTTCTTCGTGATTTCAACGAGGGGAAGATGTTGCGCACCGTTGCCCGGCCGAGCCGGGCCTTCCTGCCCTCTGCTGGTGATACCGTCGACCATCATTCGAAACTTGCAACCTCGACGGCGAGGCGGCGGTGCTGCTGAGTGATGCCTGGCTGTCCGGCGCCGCTCCGTCCCGCTACGCATCCTCTGTCTTGAAATTTTTTGCCAAGACACTCGCCGACCCCGGCCGGCAAGTGGAATCAGCATTTCAGTCCGACCGGGCAAAGCGCGATGGGCTGGCAGAGGCTCTCACCCAGTGTCGAACGCGGCAAAGCGGGCCAAGGACGGGGTCGAGGCCGAACAGCACGCCGAGGCCGGACAGCCGCAACAGGAGCTTCGCGCCGCGCAAGGCGACTTGGCTACTGCCTATCGACAATATTCCTCGCCGAGCCGATGAAGAAGCTGCTCGAGATCTCGCTCGGTGTCGTCACCAGCGTCGGCGGCTTCTGGACGTCGGGTCGATGGCGGCGGCGGCACAGGCCGGCGCGCTGTTCGGCTTCCAGCTCATCTGGGCGGTCGTGCTCGGCACGATCTGTATGATCTTCCTGGTCGAGATGGCCGGCCGCTTCGCCGCGATCATTCATCACACCATCGCTGACGGCATCCGTGAACGGTTCGGCTTCAATGCGTTTATCTGGCCGCTGATTGCAACCTTGCTGGTTAACTTCCTCGTGCTTTCCGCAGAAATCGGCGGTGTTGCATTGCTGTCGAGCTGGGTAGTGCATCAGTTTGAAATTCTGAAGCGCGGGTCTACTTCCGCACAATCCAGTCCAGCACGCCGGACTGAACGCGTTCGCACCCGGTAAAATCGTAAACCAGGGTCTGGGCGAGATCGCGCCATTGACACTCCGGTGTCTTCATTTCCAAGACCAACTTCTGAAAGACGTTGCGGAGAATGTCGGCATCGAACGCGGACACCGGGTGCTGCTCAACGTTTCTGGTCGCCTCGTCTATCTTGCGCTGGCGCAGCCGCTTTAGAAGGTCGCGTGATGCAGCGACTGCCCGCCGGGACTGGTCCAGATCGCGACGAATTTCGGCGATGTCACTTATAGAGCGATGGCGCGAGACAAAGGTGGCGTCGATCATCGCCCGCGCGATGTCTGTACGGCTTTCGATCATAGCTACCTCCCAATAGCTAGGATTTTAAGTACCTCTATTTAAAGCGGGTCTCCAAGGGATTCAACGTCGGTTTGATACCAAGTAGGCCGGGAGAAGGCGACATTGCTCCAGCAATTTGTCCGTCAAAGCCGGAACCGGATGGTAACGAACGTCGCCGATTTGCAGCAAGGCATCCAGGTCGGGAGCTTCTTCATCCAGGCGCCGTTGCATCATCCTCGTGGCAGGTCGCTGCTCTCGTGTGATCAGCGAACGCCTCTCGATAGATCTGAGCTATGAAGTCGATAATATCACTGGGGCTGGCGCTTGCCGGCGGCAGCATTCGGGCAAGGTCATCGCCTGGATCGGCACCGCGATGTTCACCGCGCTGGCCCTCGGCGCGCCCGACGGATCAGCGCTGTGTACCGCCGGAGGCTTCGCCGCGATTGCTTTTCGCCACCATCGTTCTGCCACTTGCAACGTCTCGCCACGCTTCCGATGCGCGGTATCAGGCCGGCCGGCGCGATGAAAGCGGGGCATCAGAAGTGGGATTTGAACGGCCTCGTAGGCGAGTCGGGTTCACTTTCGGTTTTTGGAGTTGATCAGAATCGCAGCCTCGGGCCGACTAAGCCCGATAGGGGAGCGAGGATAATTTGGCTGAGGAGCAGGTGTCGTGAGCGGGCGTTGTTGCGTTGTGACCACAGAAACAGGCGGGAGCCGGTCAGCCTCGGCTTCCGGCTCCAGCGGCTCATGCCGCCCCTCTATACTACTGCCGAGCACCGTCGATTTAGCGTGTTGCGGTCGATAACCCAGACACCACGCGCTCGCTTGCGCTTGAGAAAACAACAAAGGCGAATACCAGCACGGCGGCAGCCACGATCAGTGAACCTACGGCGACGACGGGTTCAATCGCCGTATAGCCTTGGTGCAGCATCAGATACAGAGCTGGCAGCATTACCACCAATCCGACGTTGTAAAGGCCGTAGTGGACCATTGCGGTTCTCCGCGCTGCCTTTACCGGATTAAGAGCGTAGTAGCCGCCAAAGATAGCGCTTGTGACCCACCCGAGCAGATTGATGTGTGCATGTGCAGGAAATGCACCGTGGTCGCCCGAGATCGCCATCTGCAAGCCGGCGCCGATCCCCAGAATAAGCCATACGATAGCTGTTTTAAAGAAAAGGTCTGAAACCCTAGGCATGACACTTCCTCCCCAGAATGCCGATTTTAACAGGCTGATATTAGAGGTTGCTGAAAAAGCAATGCAATCAAAATCCAAGGACCGTTCCACAAAACCACAAAGGACGGAAACTGGCATAAGTTGCATCCGAGATTGTCGAATTTTACCTGAGCGACCGAGTCTCAACGGCGACGCAGTCTTTCGGGTGACCTATAGGTCACCGGGCGTTGCCGGCACGTAATAAAGCAGAACCAACCTACGGGGTCTTCGTGGCCGGGTCGATTTAGACCGCCGTACCGCGGATTTAGTCCTACGCGGGTCCGACCGGACTGGCCAGGAGACCGCCAGCAAACTCGTGATAAAGCGCCAGGACGACCTCGTGCTGTTTCCAGATCATCAGCGCGCCGCTTACGACCATCAGCGCCACGACGGCCGCGCGGAATTGGCGGCACAACTCATCCGCTCGAGCCATGGACTTGCCGCAAGCGTCGAGAGTGCCGCGCCAAGGCCGGTCGCCAGGCCGAAGAGACCAAGGCCGATCTTCATGGACACTACCTCACGCCAATGCCGGCGGTCAGGCCGCCGTCGATCCTGTAATCGGCGCCGGTGCAGAAGCCGGCTTTTGACGAGCACAG
>NZ_VFTA01000022.1:0-130779 GCF_007003935.1 Mesorhizobium sp. WSM4310 | reverse complement strand
ATGACGCCGACGACACGGCTGCAACGGCCGCGACCGGCACGCTGACCGTGACAGTCGACGACGACATACCGGTTGCGAAAGTCGTGACGGCAACCCCCGTACTGGACGACGATGCACAGACGCTGTTTACCGGCAATCCGGGAGGGACGAGCGATGTCGCCGACGCGAAAGTCTTGTCGGGCGGCGCGGGGTCGCTGTTTACGGTGGGCGCGGACGGCCTGAAAGCACTCAGCTTTGCCGGCCCCAATGTAATGGCGATCTACAAGACCCCAAGCGGGCTCGCCGCACAGGAGGGAGTGCAATACGCTACGACGACGAATGCCGGGCACACGATTCTCACCGCGACCGGTGTGATCTCAGGCAGCACAGTGTTCGTGCTCGACGTTGCGCCAGACGGTTCCTACGCCTTCACTCTGTCGGAACCGCTGGTGCACCCCACCGTCGGCACGACGGAAGAGACCATGAATGTGACGATCGGCTTCACGGTCACGGATGGTGACTCCGATGCGGCAACCGGCTCGCTTACAGTGCAGGTGAACGACGACACACCGACCTTCACGCACATCACGAATGGTATCGTCGCCAATCAAGACAACAACGTTGTGGTTGGCACGCACAACCTTGCCTTCGGTGCCGATGGCGAGCAGTCGATCGAGATCACGCCGCTAACTAACATCAGCGGACTGACATATCTGCCTGTAGTCCACAATGCTGATGGCTCTGCGGATCTCATCGCGCAGGCAGGAGGATCGAATTTCTTCGATCTGAAGATCAATGCTGATGGAACCTATAAGTTTACTTTGATCGAATCTCGCCCCGTTGCCAATCAGACATTCGATTTCAGCGGCGTGTCTGGCGGTGCTAGTACCATACAGTTCACACTGGGAGATGCTACCTTCAAGGCGGTTGATACCAACAACAACGGCAGCATCGGCAGCACCGAAGAACTGAAGCCGACAAGCAATGGCTTTGGCGTCCAAAATGGAAACCTGGATGTGGGAGAGCAATTTCAGGTCAACTTCGCAACAGCAATCGACAAGCTAAACTTCTTCGTGGAGCATGAGGCCGCCGGTGCTTTCACGATGACCTGGACAACGAATACCGGGCAGTCGGGTACCGCCACGACCAGCGTGGACGGCTTGCTCACCATCGATCCGACAGGCGATTTCACCTCCATCACGTTCACTGTCACGGAAGGCAAAGCCAAATTCGACAATTTCGGCTATTCGAAGCTTATCCTGCCTTCAGACCAGACGTTCAATTTCTCCGTGTCAGGCGTGGACGGGGACGGCGATCATTCCGCCAGTCAAACGCTGTCGATCACCGCTCTGGGCGAACACCCGGCAGGCACTCCGATCAATGGGACGGCAGGCGACGATGCTATAACAGGGACGTCCGGTAGCGACACCATCAACGGCCTCGCGGGCGGGGACACGATGACCGGCGGAGCCGGCGCCGACACCTTCATCATCGGGACCGGCGACTCGACGCCCGTCATCGGCGGATCCGGCAATGCCGGCACGATCTCGGGCTATGACATCATAACGGACTTCGTCGCCGGGACCGACAAATTGACCCTGCCCGGTACGCTGGTGGCGGCCACTGCCGGCCTCGTCGACGGGGCAGGAGATTCCGTCCTGACGATCGGCGGAGACACGGTTGAGTCCCATTCGGTCACGAACGGCATCGCCAGTTTCTTCGGGACCGATGCCGGCGCCTCGCCCTTGGCGATCGCCACAACATCGGGCGTGGCCGCGGCGGTCCAGTATCTCATGGGCACGGACATCGGCAATGCAGGGGCGACGCTCGCATTCACGGCAACGATCTCCGGGGTGAATCACACCTACGTCTATACCCAGACAACCGCCAGCGCCGGCGTCGGAGCGCTGGTCGATCTCCAGGGCGTCACCGTAGCGAACCTGAACACGTTGATCGGTGGATCGGTCGATCCCGTTATCCTCGACTTGAACCACAATGGCTTTACCTTCTCCGATGTCAGCCACGGTGTTCAGTTCGACATGAACGGCGACGGCACCAAGGAACAACTGGCCTGGAACACGTCGAAGGACGGCATGCTGGCGGTCGACCTCAACCACGACGGCAAGATCAATGACGGCACCGAGCTGTTCACGCCGAACTTCGGCGGCGGCCATTTCGCCAGTGGGGCTGCCGCACTGACTTCGCTCGACAGCAACCATGATGGCGTCATCGATCACAACGACGCGGCGTTCAGCAGCCTGCTGATCTGGAAGGACGCCAACGCCAACGGCACCAGCGACGCCGGAGAACTGTCAAGCCTTGCCGACAATGGTGTTGCCTCCATCAGCACCGCAGCGCATCCGGCTGTCGGCGAAATCGACGGGCAGGCCTTGACCGGCAACGGCACGTTCCAGATGACCGACGGCACGAGCGGTAACTATATAGAGGTGGAACTCGATACATCGCTGGTTGCCCCGGCGCAGCCATCGGTGGCCTCCGATGGTACCCGGACATTCGCTATCGGCTCGCTCGAAGTCGCCGATCTGATCGCCGACTTCCACGACGGCGCCAACGGCGACAAGATCGATCTCTCCTCGCTGCTGAAAGGTCTGGCCGGCGTCACCGATCTCGAAGCCGGCGGCTTTGTGGAGATCTCGCAGTCCTTGGCCAATGCGGCGAATGCCGAAGTCAAGGTCGACACGAATGGCGGTGGCGACAACTACCATACGGTCGCCGTGCTGGAGAACTATACGTTCCACAGTGCTGCGGAAGCGGTGAAAATACTCTACGATGACAGCCACGGCACCAAGACGGACGTGGCCTAAGGGGCGAAAGGGACGAGGTGGATGAGCATGAACAGAATTTTGCGTGTGGCTTTCGGGGCCGGGCTGCTGTCGATTGTTGCGACCGGGCTTGAAGCCGCGGACATCATCGAGGGACCTGTAGGCGACTATTGCCGCACCGTCGGCACGTCCAACCTGGTGTTGAACGACAATATCGTCGACCTCAAGCAGCAGGTGGTGAAGCTGATGGACGAATCGGTTGCGGTCGCCAAGAGCCCGGAATGGATCAACTCATCCCGGCCTGCCTTCGTCTGGGCTTCGGAAGCCAAGGTCGCCTGCGGCATGGCCTATGGCTATCTGAAGACGAACTACAAAGACGAAGACACGCTCAACAAATGCGAGTGTTTCCACGATCGCATGGTCGAGTACATGCACTGACCGGATGGGCCGCGCCTGTTGGCCATCATGACATCGGACGGATCAATTTCATCGGCGATCGCCGCAACGATCGCCCTGTCCAGCCTTGATCTGTCCGCCGCGCAGGCCGGCGCCAACCGGCTGGGCCGGTGCCGATTGCGTGCGCGGCGTGTTCGTACCCGGGCCACGACAGATGAAATGCTGCCGACTATCGCGCCGCCAGGCGCGTCAAGGCGCCGACTCCCGGCTTTCGCCGATTAAAGAACAGCAAGACGGCGCGGCAAGTCCGCCGTAACATGAATTGAGGACCAGACCGGGCAATATCCGGCGGCAGACGAGTGGAGCAATCATGGAAGCTGTCCGGCAGGGCCGCAGTCCGCGGATCTGGGCAATCGCCCTGGCGCTCACCATGCCGTTGTCGGGCTGCCAGTCGAAAGGCGGCGTTTCCGAAGTGCTCGATCCGGCCGCCGTCGCCGCGCCCGCGGGACAGAATGGCGCCGCCGGCGCCGCTCCGGCCCGGGCGAGCCAGTCGCTCGGCACCGGTTCGGCCAAAGTCACGATGCTGCTGCCCTTGTCCGCTCCCGGCCCGTCAGGGGAAACCGGGCGCAAGATGCTCGACGGCGCCAAGCTGGCGATGACGGATATCGGCAATGGGTTGCTGACGCTGACGATAGAGGACACGAAAGGCGACAGCGCGCAGGCCGGCAAATTGGCCGTGCAAGCCATCACGACGGGATCCAAGGTCGTCATCGGTCCGACCGAACTGCCGGCGGCCCAGCATATTGCCACGCTGTCCGGCTCGACGCGCCCCCCGGTTCTGGCGCTTGCCGACAATTTCGCCGGCAGCGCCGGGGTTTATGCCGTGCGCCTCAGCGAAGCCGACAGCGCCGCGGCGGGTGCCGCGGGGCTCGCCGCGAAAGGCCGCAAGAAGTTCG
Organism: Mesorhizobium sp. WSM4310; assembly: GCF_007003935.1. Taxonomy (NCBI): domain Bacteria; kingdom Pseudomonadati; phylum Pseudomonadota; class Alphaproteobacteria; order Hyphomicrobiales; family Phyllobacteriaceae; genus Mesorhizobium; species Mesorhizobium sp. WSM4310. Next base: position 126,665 of record NZ_VFTA01000022.1, on the reverse strand, counting down.
TGTTGCTTGTCGCGGAAGGCTCGAACGCCAGCGCCGTGGAGAAGCGGGTGGCGAACGGCCTCAGCATCTATGGCGCGACGCTCGCGGTCACCCTGCCCTATCCGGCCGGCGACGGGGGCAGCAAGGCTGTCGACCAGATGGGCTCACTCGTCGACGCTCCCGACGCTGTCATTATTGCCAGCGGCGATGCCAGCCCCGCGCCCGTCCTTGCCGCCCTGAAATCAAAGGGCATTCCGGCGAAAGCGGTTTCAATCGTCGGAACCGACCGTTGGCTGGAGCGCCCGATGGATCCACTGTTCGAGGGGGCATACATCGCCACGCTCGATCCAGGCGAAACTGGACCGATCGCCGACCGCTTCAGGACGACATACAATTATCCTGCCGACGTCAATGTGGCCTATGCCTATGATATGGTTGCCCTGACCGCAGGAATTGCCAGCGCCGTCGGACCCAACGGCTTCAGCAAACAGACCCTCGAAAACCCGAACGGGTTTCGCGGATCGACGGGTTTGTTCCGTTTTCGAGCTGACGGTTCCAGTCAAAGATCGATGCCATTCTATCGGATAGAAAAGGGTGCGCTCAAACTGGTTGCCAAATCGACGTCGGGCTTCTGACCGGCCGCCGGCGGGACCTTGCGTGAACGCCGCGCCGGCCTGATGGGCCGGCATGCCCGCCTGGTGATCGCGATCGGGGGCCTCGAGCTCATGCTCGGAATTGTCCTGATCATGCAGGCCGGAGCCTTGCTTTCTCTCGGCCGGCCTGGCCGTGCGCCTTCCCTGGAAATTGCCGGCAAGCAAGCAACCCCGACGGCCGCGGCCATTCCCGACGGACAGTTGCGGGAACCGGCGCGGCGTATTGCCGAGGGCCTTATCGCTCCCCCGCCGGTCGACGTGTCGGAAATCGAGCGGGTCGAAGCCCGGCCGCCGCTCGGAGAACTCGGCCTAGCCGTCCGCCCCAAAACGCCCATGCCGCAGGACTGGCATGAAACCCTGCTCTACCGTCCGATTGCAACGTCGTCGGCGGTTTTCGAATCGATGGGGTGGAAGGTGGTCATCAGCGGGGCTCAGGACATCGGCGTGGACCAGACCTGTTCGTTTCGCGACGAGGTCTGGCCCTGCGGCCAGCAGGCCCGCGCGGCCTTCAATGCCTGGCTGCGGGGGCGCGCGCTGAACTGCTTCCTGCCGCCGGAAACCGAGCGCTTCGCCATCGCCGCGCCGTGCCGTCTGGGCAAGCAGGATGTCGGCGCCTGGCTGGTGTCCAACGGCTGGGCGATGGCGCTGCCCGGCGGTATCTATGGCAAGGCGGAAACAATTGCCAGGAATGCCGGAATGGGTATCTTCGGACCGCCGCAATAGGCAGAGTTTGATCGTCAAATGCAGGGTTTTTCGCAGACCGAGTTCGTCCCCGGTATGGAAAAACACCATTCGGCCTTTTTCCATCAAATTGTACAGTTCGGCGAAACCGAAATTACGGCAGGCAGGCCTTATACCAGCCGACCTGACAGGAGATTGGCCAATGACGAGACCGATGGCGACCACCACTGCCCAGCCCTGGAAGCAGGTCGCGTGGCTGACATTGCTGGGGACCGCCGGAAGCCTCGGCCTTTCCCTTGGGCTCAACTACCTCCTCCTGTTCAGCGACGCGCTGACGCCATTCGCCCGCAGCATGATCACCGCGGGACTGCTGCCGGTCATCATCGGCCTGCCGCTTTTCGCGCTGATCGGCTGGAACCGGGTCGAGATCCACCGCTACCGGCAGGAACTCAACAGGTCCGGGACGTATGACAGGCTGACGGGCTGCCTGAACGGGCCGGTTTTCACGTCGATGGTCGAGCGACGTGCAGCCAGGCGATCGGGGCCAGGACCGCGCTCGGGCGCCTTCCTGATCATCCACCCCGAACACCTTCGATCCATCAACATGCGCTTCGGCCTTGAATGGGGCGACGAGGCCTTGCGGCTCATCGTCTCGACCATCCAGTCGTCGGTGCGCGAGGAGGACCTGATCGGACGCATCGGGGCCTCGATGTTCGGGGTTTTCCTCGCTGGCGCGACCGAAGCGGAGGCCAAGGAGATCGGCGAGCGCATCCGCACCCGTATCGCGCAAGTCTATTTCGCGCCAAAAGGCACCGAGGATGTCCTCACCATCAAGGTCGGCGGCGTGATGCTGGAAAAGGAGATGGAGTTCTCGGACATGTTCCGGTCGGCCGAACAACACCTGTCCGAAGCGCAGGATGAAGCCGGGTTCGAACTGACGCATCTCCACAGCTGACGACAGCCGGGGCGGCAAAGCGGGTCAATTCAGGGGAACTGGTGCTGCGAGAGAGGATTGAACGCTGAATACCTCTATATAAATCAATATCTTACGTCAATAGTTTGTAACATTGTGACGACCGACAAGATGACCTCGAAAGACACCTCCGGTGCCGTATTAAGGTCAGCACCCGCTGAAACCTTTACATCAGTCCATGCGCTATTAGTCGCGCAGCCGGCATCCGCCGCAGCGCTACCATTGCGACAACGCCCAGCAGCGGGCCAGGCGCGAGGATCAGGAAGCTCCAGCGCCAGCCGAAAACCTCCGCCACCGATGAAGTCAGGTGGATCGAGACAAAGGTGAGCGCGATGCCGACGCTCAACTGCAACGAGAGTGCCGTGCCGACATAGCGCGGGTCGCTCAATTCGGTGGTCATTGCGGAAAACTGCGCGGAATCGCCGATGACGGTCATCCCCCAGAGAATGGCGATGGCGATGAACAGCCAAAGCGGCCCGTCGAAGGCGAGGCCGATCGTCAGCGCGCAAAATCCCGAAAGCGTCATCATCATTGCTGCTGTTGCCGTGCGGCCGATGCGGTCGGCGACAATCCCGCCCAGGATCGAGCCGATCCCGCCAGACGCGACGACAAGGAAGGCAAGCAGGGACGCCATCCTTGGGCCATCGGTGCCTAGGCCGGGGCTTCCCGCCCTGATATAGGCCAGCATCCAGCCCCACATGGCGTAGAGCTCCCACATGTGTCCGAGATAGCCGAGATTGGCGAGAGCCAGCGGGCGGTTCTGCAGGACCGCCCGGATATGGCGGCGGTCGAAGGTAGATTTGGCGAAGGGATAAGGGCCTTCACTGCCAAGACACAGGATCAGGATTGCGCCTGCCAATGCAGCGAGCGAGGTCGCGATGATGACATCCTGCCAGGAGACATCGGTCGCAAATGCGGACAGCAGATGCGGAAACGCCGATCCTAGCGTCAGCGCCGCGAGCAAGGCACCCAGTGCCACGCCGCGCCCGCGGCGGAACCAGGTCGAAACCAGTTTGAGCGCCGGTGGATAGACACCTGCCAGGGCCACGCCGGTGGCGAAGCGGGCAAGCAGCAGCAAGCCGACGGACGGGGTGACCAGCAGGCAGAGATTGGCAATCGCGGTGATCAGGGCACTGATGCCGATCACCTTGCGAAGCGAGACGATGTCCAGCAGGCCAGCAATGCTGGAGGCGAGCGCGCCAACCGCGAAGCCGACCTGCACGGCGCCTGTGATCCAGGCGCCTTGCGCCGGCGACAACCCCCAGACTTGCGTCAGCTGCGGCGCGATCGCGGTAGCCGAGAACCAGGCAGTCATGGGCAGGAAGGCGCCGGCGCAGATCACCGCCAGCATCGACCAGCGCCGGCCGGCGCCAATGCCGACCGGGTTTGTGGCTGCCATGGGTTCCATCTGGCGGTCTCAGACGGTGACGACGTTTTGCAACCGCTTCAGCAGCGGAAGCAGACCGGCCGGGTCGGGTCGGATTGTGTAGTCCGGGCTCACCTCCGCGTAGACGATGATGCCATCGCGCCTGATCACGAACCGCGCCGGCATCGGCAAGGTCCATGACGGGTCTTCGTTGATGGCAGGCAGATCGACGCCGAAACTCTTGTAGAGCGCGATCAGATCGTCGGGCAGGCGGAAGCGCAGGCCAAAGGCGCTGGCGACCTCGCCGTTCGGATCGCTCAGCATCGGGAACGTTACCTGCTTGTCGCGCTTGGCCTTGCGACCGTTCGCCGGTGATTGTGGGGAGATGGAGACCAGTTGCGCGCCGGTGGCGTTGATTGCCGGCCAGGTTTCCTCCAGTGCGCCAAGTTCGATGTTGCAATAGGGGCACCAGACACCGCGGTAGAAGCTGAGCACCAGCGGACCGAGCGCCAGCAGGTCGGCCGACGAAACGAGGCCGCCGTCAGCCTCCATCAATGTGAAGGTCGGCGCGACAGCACCGACCCCCAAGGCGCGGGCGGCCTGACCGGAAGCGAGAAGCTCGGCGGTGGCGCGATGCATGATCTCGACCGCCTGTCTGGGCGCCTTCTTGCTCTCAAAGTCGGCCTTGAAGGCATCAAGCTTGTCTTGAAGCGACATGGAATTACTCCGAAGATTCCTCACCGCTCTCACAGCGGCGGAAACGTCCTCGCCTATTTCCCAAAACAGGGGTAGCCTGCCGGAAAGGATAGCAATCATTCGGAAAATGGATGGCTGACCGGCTCCAGGAACTTGAAGTGTTTGTTCGGGTGGCGGAGCGTGGCAACCTTTCACAGGTCGCCCGCGAAATCGGGCTGTCGCAGCCCTCAGTGTCGCGGATTCTGAACGATCTGGAGGGGCGCATCGGCGCCCGCCTCCTCGTCCGCACCAGCCGGAAGGTCGGGCTGACCGAGGCGGGGCATGGTTATCTTGGACAGGTCCGGCCGCTGCTTGCCGAGCTTGGGGCGGCGGCCGATACCGCGGCCGGGAATGAGGAGTTGCGCGGGCTGCTGCGCGTCGAGCTGTCCGTCACTTTCGCCGTGCGCGCGCTCATTCCGCGGCTGCCCGGCCTTCTTGCCGAGCATCCCAACCTCTCCATTGAACTTATGATGGACGATCGCAGGCGAAGCCTTGTCGAAGAAGGCGCCGATGTCGCGGTGAGGCTCGGTCTACTCGACAGCTCCAGCCTGATGGTGCGCAAGGTCGGGCAGACGCCGCGACTGCTCGTGGCCTCACCGGACTACATTGCACGGCGCGGTTTGCCGCAAAGCCCTGGCGATCTGGTTCAGCACGAGGTCATCTTCGGCCCCTCCGACAGCACCGGCGCTACTTTTCAAGAACTGATCGGCCCGGAGGCCAACTTTACTCTGCCGGAAAGCCCGCGCATCCGGGTATCGAGTTCAGCCGGCGTCACCGCCTGCGTGCTGGCCGGACTTGGCGTGGCCTTCGGTTCCGGCTGGATGTTCAATGCCGAACTCTCGGACGGCCGCCTTCGCCGGCTGCTGCCGGAGTTTCCGCTGCCGACCATCCCCATCCATGTCCTGTTCCCGGCCGGGCGCCAGCCGAGCAAACGGGCAAGAGGGTTTGCCGATTGGCTAAGCAGATCGCTCGGTTCGTCATGACTCTAGATTGTCAGAGTCTTGATTGTCTTGCCGTCGGCGGCCATTCGCACCATGGTGCAGGCCACTTTGCTGAAAACGACTTATTGCGTTAATCTTCGAATATGCACCATCGCTGATAGCCCATTTCGCTGAGGGGGCGAAAATTCATGGAGATGCAGCAGGTCCGCTATTTTCTGGCCCTGTCCAACACGCTTAATTTCACCCGAGCAGCGGAAGAGTGCAATGTCACGCAGCCGGCCCTGACGCGTGCCATCAAGACCCTGGAAGACGAGTTGGGGGGTGAACTCCTTCGGCGCGAGCGCCAGCATTCCCATCTGACCGAGCTTGGCCGGCGCATGCTGCCCCTGCTACAACAATGTTACGATGCTGCCACCTCCGCAAAATCCCTCGCCAAGGCCGTGCAAAGCAGCGACGTTGCTCCTCTCAACGTCACCATTTCCAATAGCGTCAACATAGCGCTGCTGGTTTCACCGTTCACCGAGCTTTTCCGGGCCTACCCCGGAGTGCATCTCAAGATTAGTCGCGGTTCGCCGACCGCTGTCATCGACGCCCTCAAGAACGGCGAGGCCGAACTGGCGGTTGCCGGTCCGCTGGGACAGGCGTGGGATCGGCTCGACGCATGGCCGCTTTTCCAGGAAGGGATCGAACTCGTCGTGAACTCCGATCACCCTCTTGCCCGCCGAAACGAGGCGGACGTCGCGCTGAGCCAGTTGGCCGCAGAGCCCGTGCTCAGTCGGATCGACTGGGAAACGAGCGAAGATCTGTCGCGCGGTCTCTCGGCCAGAGGAATTTCGCCTCGCACCGCACATGAGGTTGAAACCGATCAGGACCTGTTGGCGCTGCTGGAAGCCAATGCAGGCGTTGGCTTTGTCTCCACAACTGCACCCCGCTCGCCCAACGTCCGCCGACTCAAGCTGCGTGATCTGGATGTTTCGCGGATCGTCGCCGTCTACGCTGTCGCCGGTCGACATCGCTCACAGGTGGCCATGACGCTCCTCAACCTCCTGCGATCGACCGACTGGTCGACGTTTGGCGTCAGCGAGCCCGCCTGAGCGCCGCGATCAAGTCGTCGATGTCCATCCGCCGACGGTAGTCGGGATCGACGAACCGATCTGTGATGGTGCCATCAGTTCCAACGACGAAAGTAGCAGGGATCGGCAGGAACCAGCTGCTGTTGCCCTGATAGTTCGGCAGATCGAGGCCGAGGCCCATCAACCGCTCCATCTCGGCTCCCACCCAGATCGCGAGGTTGAGGGACAAAGCGTAGCCATTGTCCATGTCCGTCAGGAAAGGAAACTGAGCACCAACCGAGGCCTTCATGGCCTTTGCGAATTTGCGCCGCTCCGGCATGATCACCACGACCTGGCCGCGCAGCGTCGTAATCTCCTGTTGGGCTTCGACGATGCCGATCGCATTCAGGCGGCAATAGGGACACCAATGTCCGCGCTGAAACGTAATGACGGCCGGCCCGTGGCTAAGGATTTCAGATAGGCTCACGAGCCTGCCCTCGTCATCAGGCAGCAGGAATGCGGGCATGACATCGCCGGGGGCGGGAGCACTTGCACCAGCTCCCTGTTCCCTGAGGCGCGCCACGAGCCGGTCAACCGCGTCAGCGAACTCCGAGTTCAGTCTGCGCACTGCGCTCGCGATCACCGCCAGCCTCTCGTTGAGAGGTGCATCGAGTTCGATGGCAGCCTGGACGGACTGTTCAAATGTCATTGGCTGGTCGTCGGCGGCCATTTCTGCACTTTCGCAATTTCCATGCAGCCTAACATTGAAGCCCCACGGAGACGGCCATGTTTTTCTTGCATGGAGTCGATGCCCTGCGTGCATCGAAGCTATCCGGATTCATCTTCCGTTCGGTATTGCGGCTCGAATCGTTACAGCAGATTTCCTGACTTCCGAAGCGGAAGTCTGAAAGCGGCAGCCAGGCATCGCGTGTGGCTACTGTCACAGCCATCCCAGCACCACCGCCACCGAGGATCGCGACATCATATTTTTTCACCGTCCCGGCCTACCGAGATTCAATGCAATTTGACCCGCGGTTTGGTGCGGTGCGACAGGATACCCACGATCGTATCCCGCATGGCCTTGAAGGTCCCGTGCACCGCCTTGAGATGCATCTTGTAGAGCGAATGATACATCAGCCGGGCAAGCAAACCCTCGACCTTCAGTCCGCCCACCAGGCTGCCAAAGGTGCCGTAGTCGGCCAGTGAAACGAGAGAACCGTAGTCGCGGAAACGGAACGCCGGCGCCGCCTGCCCCTCGAGGCGTGCCGCGATCACCTTGACTATATGATCGGCCTGCTGATGGGCCGTCTGGGCGCGCGGCGGCAAGGGGCCTTCGCTGCCTGGCAATACACAACTCGCGCAGTCGCCGATCGCAAACACATTTTCGTCTGCCTTTGCCCGCAGCGTCTCATCCACGACCAAGCGGTTGATGCGATCGGTATCGAGGCCATCGAGCCTTTTCAGAAAATCTGGCGCCTTGATCCCGGCGGACCACACGACGAGTTCGGCCGGCACGAACAGCTTCTCTCCAAGCCTGATACCGTCTTCTGTCACTTCGGTGACCTTGATGCCGCATCGGATCTGAACGCCGAGATCTACAAGCCGGTGCGCAGAAGAGCGCGCAAGGTGTTCCGGCAAAGCCGGCAGGATGCGCGGTCCCGCCTCGACGATGGTGATGCGGATCAGCCTCTCGAAATCGATGTTGTCGAGATTGTGCGAGGCGATTTCCCGCATCGACTTGTGCAACTCGGCGGCCAGTTCAACGCCGGTGGCTCCGGCGCCAACGATGATGCAATGGAGCTGGCCCGGTGAGAGCTGCTCGTATTGCGCATTGGCACGCAGACAGGCGTCGACCATGCGCCTGTTAAAGCGGGTGGCCTGGCCTGCGGTATCGAGCGCGATAGCATGACGCGCCGCTCCTGGCGTGCCGAAATCGTTGCTGACGCTGCCCACGGCCAGCACCAGCGTGTCGTAGCCTAGCACGCGTGGCGGGATGATCTGTCTGCCATCGTCGTCGAAGCTCGGCGCCACAAAAACTTGGCGCTTGGCGCGGTCGATGCCGACGACTTCGCCGATCCGGAAGCGATAGTGGTGGGTGCTGGCATGTGCGATGTATTCCACCGCATCGTTCGACGGGTTCAACGTGCCCGACGCCACCTCGTGCAGAAGTGGCTTCCAGACATGTGTGCGGTTGCGATCGACAAGTGTTATGGACAGCCGCCGCTTGCCGAATTTGCTGCCAAGCCGCGTTGCCAATTCGAGTCCGCCGGCACCACCGCCGACGATGACTACGCGATGCCGTGAACTGTCGGCGTGAGATGGCGTCTCCGGTAGCGTGCGGAAAAGCGCGGCATTGTTGGCAAGCACAGCTTCCGGAACCAGCCGCATCCCTGGAGTGACGATCTGCATCAATATTCTCCGTCTTTCTTCTCGGCGCCGCGATCGAACCGATCATTCTTGCGATTCGTGGATGACGATGCCCTGCAGCATGTCGACGTCGCATTCCCACGGCTTCTCCGAGAGGACGCGCCGGCCATGTTCGTATCCCGCCTGCCAGCGCGTGCGGATGCCGGCGCGCGTGAAGTCGATGTCCTTGGTGTGGTCCTCGCCGTCCAGGCGTGGCGAAAGCAGCCGCACAAGGTGCATGACCGACGGGCAACCATAGGAAGCAAGTTCCTTGAACATCGGATCCTCGCGCCGTTCCTCTGGAACCAGCTTTCCTATTTCGCGCACGACGTGCCGCAGACGATGCAGTTGCTCCTGACGGGCAACATGGCTCCGACCGCGGCTGGCGTATTGAAGGTCCTTTTGCCGGCCCATGACCTGCCAGATCGATTTGGGCTCGGTGGCGCGAGGCTGCCACATGTTGACGGCAAAGATCAGCGAGTCGCGCCGCGGACGGGCGTCGAGCACGACCTCGATGGGCGTGTTCGAATAGATGCCGCCGTCCCAGTAAGGCTCGCCGTCGATACGGACCGCCGGAAAGGCCGGCGGCAAGGCGCCCGACGCCATGATGTGCGCTGCCGACAAGGTCATCTCTCGGGTGTCGAAGTATTTGAGTTCACTGGTGTTGACGTTGACTGCGCCGACCGTCAGGCGGGTATGGTGCCCGTTGAGATAATCGAAGTCGATCAGGTCATTCAGCGTCCTCTTGAGCGGATCGGTCGTGTAATAGGAGGCGTTCTCGACGCCCACTTCGCGGTTCACTCCGAACATGGCGCCTGGATTCGGTTCGAAGAATCCCGGTATCCCCCGCATGACGGTGCCCATATTGGCGAAGACATTGCTTGGCACCATCATTCGAAAAAACTCATCGAGAGGGCTGATACGGCTGACGCCTTCCCAGAACTCCTGAAGCCTCGCCAGCCGAACCGTTGGATCGTTCCCGGCAATCAAGGCCGCGTTGATAGCGCCGATCGAGGTGCCGATGACCCAATCCGGCTCGATCCCGCCTTCGACGAGCGCCTGGTAGACACCGGCCTGATAGGCACCCAGGGCGCCACCACCTTGCAGCACCAACACCGTTTGCCGCTGAACGGAAGCATCGGCCGGATGGGGGACCTCCGGCAAAGGTTCGGCGATCGGAGGATTTCGGGTGATCTTGTTCATGGTTCTTGCTCCTCGTTGCCGGTTCAATGGGCCGTCCAGCCGCCTTCGATCGGGATGATGGCGCCGGTGATCGAGGCCGCATCGGTCGAGGCGAGGAACAGGCAGAGCGCCGCGACCTCGGCCACGGTGACGAACTGCTTGGTCGGCTGGGCCGCCAGGAGCACATCCTTGATCACCTGCTCCTCGGTGATACCGCGGGCCTTGGCCGTATCCGGTATCTGCTTTTCGACCAGCGGTGTGAGCACGTATCCCGGGCAAACCGCATTGACGGTGATGCCCTGTTCGGCGACCTCCAGCGCAACCGTCTTGGTCAGCCCGGCAATGCCATGCTTAGCGGCGACATAGGCGGATTTGTAGGGCGAGGCCACAAGGGCGTGGGCCGACGCAACGTTGATGATGCGGCCCCATTTGCGTTCTTTCATAGCCTGCAGCGCACGCCGGATCGTGTAGAAGGATGACATCAGATCGATCGCCACGACTGCTTCGAATTTCTCGATCGGAAAGTCATCGATAGGCGCGACATGCTGGATGCCGGCATTGTTCACGAGGATGTCGACCGCGCCGAACTCGGCGATTGCCTTGTCCATCATCGCGGTGATTGCGCTGCCCTTGCTCATATCCGCACCGTCGTAGCGAACAGGCACCCTATGGTCCGCGGCAAGTCTTGCCCGCAGCAACTCAATCTCGCCGGGATCGCCGAAACCGTTTAAGACGATATTGCAGCCCTTCGCGGCGAAGGCTTCGGCAATGCCTTGCCCGATGCCGCTGGTCGAGCCTGTGATCAGTGCCGTCTTTCCTCTGAGCATCGTTGTTTCCTTCGATTGGAACCGCAGCCAAAATGGCCCGCAAAACGCTGCGAGCACGGGCCCTGGGCCCGGGTCTCGAGTTCTGGACCAAGTATGGCGGGCAGCTGGAGACAGCGGAAATGCCGTTGAGACATGGATTCGATAGCCGACGGTCAGATCGTCAACCTGTCGCCTGGGACATCATCACCAGATCGGGTTGTTTGACGTCGGGGCAACTAGTAAGATCACGCGGCAACGTGGGTCGTCCCGCATGCCAGCCGCTGGGGAGCTCGCAGTGGAGATCAGCCAGGTAAGATATTTCTTGGCCGTCGCCAAGGAACTGAATTTCACCAGGGCAGCAGAGCTGTGCAACGTTACGCAGCCGGCACTGTCACGCGCGATCAAGCTGCTCGAATACGAGTTCGGCGGCGCGCTTTTTCACCGCGAGCGACGCTTTACACATCTGACGGAACTTGGTCGCATGGTCGAGACCTATCTCGAAGGCGTTTTCGAGAACTCCCGGCAGGCAAAGGAGATCGCCGAGCAATATGTGCACCTTAAGAAAACGCCTCTCCGGGTCGGCATCATGAGCACGATAGCTCCGGATGAAATCATCGAACTCATCTCGTCCGTGCGCACACACCATCCCGGCGTTGAGCTTCATCTATGCGATGCCGATGCACCGAGCTTGCGACGACGGCTGCTCGGAGGCGACCTTGAGGCGGCTATTTACGCGCTGCCGTCAAATGTGCCCGATGAGGAAGTTCACTCCTTGCCGTTGTTTCAGGAACAGATGGTGATGGCTGTTCATCTCAACCATCGCTTGGCCAACCAGCCCAGCGTTCGGGTGACGGATATGAGCAATGAGACCTACATCCACCGCAACAATTGTGAATTTGCCGGTTATGCCGACGCCATTCTTTCCGAGCAGGGCGTCACGGTCAGTCCTGTTTACTGGAGCGATCGTGACGATTGGACGCTCGCGATGATCGCCGCCGGGCTTGGTTTCGGGTTCATGCCTGAGCATACCGCCAAGCACCCCGGAGTGGTGCCGTTGCCGATCACCGATCCGGAATTCTGGCGCGAGGTCAATCTCGTCACGGTGCGCGGCCGCAGGCATTCGCCGGCGGTTGGCGCGCTCGTGCGCGAGGCCACGCAGAAGAAGTGGTTCGGCGAGCGTGCAAAGGCGTTATCCGCCGCGGAATAGCCTCTGCGCGCAAACGCGTTCTTTCGCATGCCGGAGCGCGGCGTCTCCGGCACGTGTCCAGGCTCAGTTCTTCCTGATCGTCGAGGTCACGGACTGGATGACCTCGGTCGCCATCTTGAACTGCGGCGAGCGGTCGGTGATACCATGGCGCTTGGCGATCCAGTCGAAGTCGCTATAGGCGGCGTAAACCGCACCATCCGCTGTCTGGTAGACCAGCACGCGCACCGGCCAGTCGAGGCCGGCTTCCGGATTTGACGTGATGAAGGTCGTCCCAAGCGCCGGATTGCCAAACATCACCAGCCGCGACGGCCTGACATCGTTGCCGGCATTCTTGCCAAGTCTTGCTTGGTCGATGACGCCAAAGAACTTGATGCCCTTCTTGAGAACATCCCTCTTGATGCGCGCGACCGTCTCGCCGACGGAATAGTCGCTCTTCACCGTCACAACGCCATCAGAAGCGGCGGCCGGGATGACGGCAGCTATCAGGATGGCGGCTCCGGCAATCATGGTTTTCAGGGAGTTGGTCATGTCAGTCTCCTTTGTTGGATAGCCATTTTCGGTTCTGGGTGTCACGTTTTTGAGGGTTGCAGCACGCGCGCCACTGCGATCGCACCCGCAAGGAAGGCGGCGAGCACGGCCACGCATGCGGTCCACCCGACTCGGTCGTAAATCTGTCCGATGACGAAGCTGCCAGCGAGCCCACCCGCGTAGTAGGAGGCCAGGTAGATGCCGCTCGCGGCGGTGCGATCACGGGAGGCGGTCCGGCTGACATGTCCGGTAGCTATCGCTTGCGCCAGGAAGGTTCCCATTGCGACCAACGCCATCCCTGCAAGGACGATCGGCAGGCTGGTCGTGAGCAACAGCAGCAGCCCGGCGATTGCCATCGCAAGCGTTGCACCGATGCCGATCCTCGGGCCGAGACCGGCCGTGACACGCCCGGCGAGTGGCGTGGTCAACATCGATGGCAGGAAAACGAAATAGATCAGTCCCAGTGCCATCGGCGACAGCGACAGCGGCGGGGCAACAAGCTGGAAATTCACATAAGTGAAGGTTCCTATGAAGACGAAGAGGATCAGGAAGCCGATCGCGAAACAAGCGCGCAGTTCGGCATTTTCCAGCGGGCCCTTCCAGGACGCACGGACAGTTTGACCGATCGTATCGGCGCGCGTCGTTGCGGAAGTCTTTTGCAGCGTGTGCCAGACGAGCGCCGCGCCAAATAGATTGAGGGCCGCGAAGGTCAGGAAGTTGGTGGAGATGCCGAACGTGTCGGCGACGGCGGCCGACATCAGGCGTCCGAAAAAGTTGCTGGCGACGTTGCCCGTCACATAGGCGGCAAGCGCACTCGTCGTCTGCCGCGCGGAGAAATGCTCGGCCAGGTAGGCCATCGTCAGCGTGAACGCGGTCGACATGCACAGGCCTTGCGCCACACGCAAAAAGGCGAAGACGACGATGCTGTCTGTTTGCGAAAGCAGCGTCGTTGGGATGGCAAGGATGGCGAGGCTGATCCAGATGCCATTGCGGCGATCTATGCCGCGCCCGAACAGAGCGATGGCGATCCCGGCTACCGCCATGCCGAACGTGCTGGCATTGACGGCGAAGCCCATGGTCGCGCGGCTGACGCCGAATTTTATCACCAGTGAGGGCAGTATTGCTTGGGTGGCGAACAGATCGACAAGCGTAAGAAATGCGATCAACGCAACAAGGCCAAAACGCCAACTGTCGGCGGCCACCGTGTGCAGCCGCGCCGTCTCTGTCTGTTCACTGGTTGTCATGACGGGGCTCCGTGGCCGGACGTCCCCAGGAGATCACCCCGAGGACGCGCTTTCGGTTGCTGATGCTGGAATCTGTTCGCCGCGCCGAGCGGCTCACATCATGTGGTCTTCGTGCATTGCCGGCGGCAAGACGTCGGCGGAATAGAGCACGGCGGGAACATTACCGTTGTTCTTCCACCAGTGAGCGAGCTGGCCGAACTCGGCGGTCACGTCGCCTGCCGGATGCTCGATGCCGACCTTGCAGGTGCTGCGATATTCGGTGATCGAGCCTTCGACGACGATAATGTTGGCTGGGCGGACATTGTGCTCATGCCACGGCACGACGCCGCCCGGCTGCACGACGAGCTTGCGCAGGCGCAGCATATTGCCTTTCCAGGCCTCGCCCTTGCTGCTCAGATCGATCGCGGAGAGAACCGTGTCGACGACGCCGACCGGCTTGCTTGGATGTTCCTGGATGTCGGTCGTGGCGGCCTGGCCGGCTGGGCAGTCGCCGGCGAAGGCCGGAGCAGCGGAAAAGGCAGCAGTTGCTGAAAGCAGCCCGACCGCAAACGCGAGGTTGAGTTTCTTGATGGCCATCTTGTATTTCTCCTTTGTCGGTGCCCAAACGCGGGAGGCGGGGCATGACAGGGAGAGTGATCGGAGCCGCGAAGAAAGAGAAATGCTGACTGGCTTTCGATTCGATACCTGAAAACTATCGTGGACCATCACACCTGCATGTGAGGCACACGCGGCAAACCGCCTCGCGCGATCCTCTAATTCTTCGATTTTGCTTCAGGCAGCGGTCTTTTGGATCGCCTGGACAATCGCGCTCTCAGGCCAGCCATGCGCCTTGACGCTGTTTACGAAAGCCGATGCCGCAGGCGAGAACCTGCGGCCCGCAACGACAACCAGGGATACTTCCCGCCAGACCTCAGGATCAATGACGGGACGGACCTGCAACCCTGGAATCACCGCGCTGAATTCGGGGATGAAGCAGATGCCCAGTCCTCCGGACACCATATTCTGGATCCAGTCCTCGCGTTCGCTGGCGTAGGAGATCCTGAGCTTCACACCCCGATCCGTGCACAGGCCGGCGAGGTGATCGCGATACTCGCAATTGAGACGTCTGAGATAATTTTCGCCATCGAGTTCAGAGATGGCCACGTTGTCATTGCGAGCCAGCCGATGGCCGTTTGGAAAGGCGAGGACAAAGCGCTCGCGATAAAGCGGTGTGACGTCGAAGCGGTCCGGGAAGCTGTCGCTTGACGCCATGATGGCGACGTCGATCTCGCCCGACTCCAGAAGTTGGGAGAGCGATGCCGGCACGCCTTCGACCAGCTGCAGCTGGATGCCCTGCTGGCGTCTGTTGAAATCGGTCAGCAAGCCGGTGAAGCGACGCGGGCCGATGGTGCACATGACACCGACCTTGAGGTTGGCGTTTTCCAGGCACAGGAACCTCGATGCCTCCTGCCGCACTCCTGTCAGTTCGTCGAGTATCTGCTGAAAACGGGGGCGAAGAAGCACACCCAGATCGGTCAGGTGGGTCAAGCTTCGTTCACGACGAAACAGCAACCCTCCGACCTCCTCCTCGAGCTGCTGGATGGCGCGAGACAGCGCCGGCTGAGTGACGTTGCACTTTTCGCCTGCCCGCGTGAAGTTTCGTGTCTCGCACACGGCCAGGAAGTAGCGGATGTGGTGAATGTCCATGCCGATTTGTCCCGAGTTGCATACGAGGCTGTTCGTGCGTCGGAGACTGCAGCAAGGCTCGCTTTGGCGCCAATGCACTGCGGCTATAAAGTCGATAGCGGTCCGTCATGGCGCCCGTGACGGTGCGCGCGGCGGACAGCTTGTGTTGCTGGCACGCTCCTCTTTGTGCCGAAGGCCCGCCGGCGACCGTCTTGGCCTCCGTTCCGAAGCGAGATCGCGGGATTCTCGCCAGCCTGGCAAAACCTTGCAGTGCGCAAGGGATTGCAGCCAATGCAATCTCCCTATGGAGTTCATGCCACCTTGGCATTTCGCTAATGGAGGATCATGCGGCAGTGTCTCCATCGAACGCCCTGCCTGGCGTTTCGGGAGGAGACCCAAGATGCAAATCCAGGCCACAACCGACGAAGCCTTCATTGCCGGTGCAAGACCCGCGATGGAAGACCGCCAGCTTATCGACATTACCCTGGCAAGCGAGGCGCACGGCGCATTTGTCTGGGGCGTTCTCGATCGCTTGCTGGATGAACCTCGCCTTTCCTTCCGCAGCATCACCGCATCCGGTTTCGGAGGCATGGAAGCAGCGGTTCTTGCCTACGGACTTGCTTTGGGCGGCAGGCGTGGGGCAAAGACGGCGCTTACCAATTTCTGGCGGCGCGTCAGCCACGCATCGATGTCTGTGGCCGCGATAGCCAATCCATTGAAATCGATCCTGGAGCAGTCGATCGACATTGCCGAATTGCACAAAAATAGCTGCCAGTTGAAGCTCAACATCCTGGCTTCGAATGCCAGCACCGACACCGTGACGATTTTCTCCGGCGACCAGTTGTCGATCGACGCGATCCTGGCGGGAGCGACAGTCCCATTCCTCTTTCCAGCCGTGGAAATCAACGGCGATACGTATTGGGGCGAAGGCGATTTTTCGGCATTGCCGCCGATGCAGCCGATCGAGGCTGGGCATTGGCTCATCGTCAGCGGCAAACCCTCCGGTTGCATGACACCTTGTGCGGCTTACCGCCCCGCCGCGAATGCCGTGAACCCAGCATCTGTCCTCTTCGACAGTCATCACAGAACAAGCGCTGCCCTGTTTACCAAGCCTTGGACCGACTGGGGCGAATTGACCGACATGCGTGACCGCGGACGGCAGCGAGCCGAGGACTGGCTTCTCGCCGACCACTCGACCTCAAGTGAAAGCTCCGTCGTCGACAGCAAAAATCGATACGTCTAGGCGCCTCCCTCCGCCTGGCCGCGCCTGCTTCGCCCGCTCACGAACGCAGGCGCCAAGCCCTCCGGTTCCCCGCCGGAGGGCTTTTGCTTGGCAGGGGCTTCAACATAGTGACCGCGTATCAATTCCATGCCGAGACAGCATTTCAGCTCGGCTGCCGGATCAGGGACACTGCTTGCAGACAGGCCGCAAGGTCGGTCTTTCCCTCGAAACGCAACCAGGAGACACGTCTGTGATCAACACCAAGACCCTCATCGGATCGGCCCTCGCGGCAGCCACTTCGCTTGCTGCAACTGCAGCCTATAGCGGCCCGGCTGCCAAGCCCGCCTTCGCCTTCGAAAAGTGCTACGGCGTCGTCAAGGCTGGCCAGAACGACTGCCAGACCGCGACGCATTCCTGCGCCGGCACCTCGACCGCCGACAACCAGCCGGATTCGTGGCTCTACGTGCCGGCCGGCAGCTGCGCGAAGATCGCTGGCGGCAGCGACAAGCCAAAGGCCTGACCGATCAGACTTCGAGCCAACCCCCTTGGAAGGAGCAGACCGATGTCCCGTGCATTTCAGCGCCTCTCGATCCCCCCATCAGCGGGCATCGGTCTTCGCTCACCCCACATCAGCGAGATGCTGATCCGCAGACCCTCCGCTGGCTGGCTCGAAGTGCATGCCGAGAACTACATGGGCCACGGCGCCGGCGTCGAGGCGTTGGACCGACTGCGCCAGATCTATCCGCTATCGGTTCATGGCGTTGGCCTCTCGCTGGGCAGCGCGCGAGGGGTGGACCGCGATCATCTGGAAAGGCTGCGCAAGGTCTGCGAGCGCTTCCAGCCCGATCTCGTCTCGGAACATCTGGCCTGGAGCGTGGCCGACGGCGCCTACCTGAACGACCTGTTGCCGCTGCGCTATGACGAAGAGGCGCTGGCGATCGTGGCGCGCAATGTCGAGACTGTCCAGGGCGCTCTGGGGCGGCAGGTGCTGATCGAAAACCTGTCCGCCTATGTCGCGTTTGCAGACTCCTCCATGAATGAAGCTGAATTTCTGGCCGAACTGGTGGCGCAAACGGGCTGCGGCCTGCTGCTGGATGTCAACAATGTCCAGGTTTCGGCGCACAACCTCCAATATGATGCAAAAGCCTTCATCGATGCGCTGCCAGTAGAGGCTATCCGTGAGATCCATCTTGCCGGACATGCGACCAATCACGTCGGGGCCGACACCGTCCTCATCGACGATCATGGCTCGCGCGTGCCACCGGTTGTCTGGACGCTCTACCAGCATGCCATAAGTCGGCTTGGACCGCGCCCTACCCTGATCGAATGGGACACTGATGTTCCTGTTCTCGATGTGCTGCTCGGCGAAGCGATGTGGGCCGACATGCTTTCCGCTTCGATCATGTTCAACCGCAAGCAGGCCGCAAGGCAGGCCGTCCCGACCATGGTCCTGCCAGTGTCCAGCCTGCCAACTTTCGAAAGCACGCGAACCAGCATGCCTGTGCTTGCGGCATTTGCCGCCGCCAGAACAAGACCGGCGATGCCCGTCGCCTTGCCGACAATCGGGGGAGGATATCATGCTGCCGCTTGAACATCTGCAGACCATCGTGGCGCGCTCGGTGCTGGCCATGGAGCCTCTGATCGACGCAAAAATGCTCACCGCCGGCAAGGCCGACCCAATGGCTCGCCTGCGCATCTACCAGAACAACACACGCAGTTCTTTGACTGCCGTGCTGATGGCGGTGTTCCCCGTTACGGCCCGCCTCGTCGACGAACGTTTCTTCCGCTTCATGGCGAGCGAGTTCATTCGACGGCATCCGCCGGTGGAGTCACGCCTGGCGCGATATGGCGCGGGCTTCCCTCGCTTCCTGAAGACCATCGACACCCTGTCCGACATGCCGATCGTCGCCGAAACGGCGCGGCTCGAATGGGCCATTGCCGAAGCGCTCGATACAGCTTCGCTGTCGGCCCGCAGTCTCTCAGAATACGACAGCACCGACCTTGGCCTGTCGCCGGATATCCTGCTCCAGCCCTCACTGCGACTGATCGTCTCGCACTGGTCGATCCTATCGGTATGGATGGAGCATCAAAAGGAGACGGCGGCCGATGAAAAAATCACCTGGACAAGGCGCCCCGAACGCGTGGCGCTGTGGCGATCGGGGAACTACGTGCGGCTTTTTCTGCTCGACCGCGCGAGCTTCGCCTTCTGGCATTCGCTGAAGCACGGCTTCGGCCTTGAGCATGCCGCTGGTCGCGCCTTGGCGCTCGACCCGGCCTTCGACCTGGTTTCAGCGCTTGTGCGTCTTTTCCGCGACAGGCTCGTCACCGACGTGCGCGTCCCGGTGCTCCCCCTCTCAAACTGAAGGACACGATCATGACTGCGATACCGGAATATTCCACCCCTCGCCCTGCCGGCCTTGTTGGTCTTTACCGACGAGTGATCAAGTTGCCGGAGCATGTCCCATTTTCACTGGTCCAGCTCGCAGCTCGAGTCGCGATTGCGCATGTCTTCTGGCAGTCTGCACAATCGAAGCTGGCGTCCTGGCCGGTGACGCTGCAGCTGTTCGCCAGCGAATACAATCTACCCCTCATCGATCCGTCGATCGCGGCGCCGCTGGCGACAACGGCAGAGATCACCGGGGCGGTGCTGCTTTTCCTGGGGCTGTTCTCGCGTCTCGGTGCGCTGATGCTGCTCGGCGTTGTTTCAGTGATCGAGATCTTCGTGTTCCCGGAGAACTGGGCCGAGCATCTGCTGTGGGCCTCGCTGTTGCTGCTCGTTCTAACACGGGGCGCCGGCGTCCTTTCGCTCGACTACGTCGCAGAGCGGACCTTTTCAGCGTCTAGAAAATGACTGAGGAAGCACGGTGCGCATCCGAGGCTCGCCGACTTCCAGACACCTATGTCCTGAAATCCATGTGAATTAGCGCTCGTGCAGAAGACAACCTCGACCATCAATGGCGGGTGGCCATCACTCATGCTTTGGCGGCGCGAGGGCTTTTCGCAAACGCGGGGCTACGAAATCAAGAAAGAATCGCATCTTGAGTGGCAAAAGCCCCTGGCCTGCATGGACGAGGCTGACCGCCATGGGTTCCGGTTCGAACTGTTCAAGAACGGCCAGCAACTTTCCTTGCGCGATCGCCTTTGCCGCCTGATAGGAGAGCACCCTGGTGACGCCTACACCTGCCACGGCCGCGTCGACTGCGGCTTCAGCCGTATTCACTGAAAGGCGTGAGCGAATAGCTACGGTCTGCTCGACATTCGAGCCTGGCGTGGCAAAACTCCAGGATGTGGCGGACGCCAGAACATCGAAGGTGACGCAAGAAACTCCAGCAAGATCGGCCGGCGCCTTTGGCACGCCATGGTCACCCAAATAGGCCGGACTGCCGCAGACAACGCGACGCACGGATCCTACCCGCGTAGCCACCATGCTGCTGTCTGGCAAAGGGCCAATCCGCACAGCCATGTCGACATGATCGTCGACGAGATTCACATTGCGGTCTGACAACAACAACCGGACATTGATGTCCGGAAAGTGCGACAAGAAATCATTTATCGCCGGCAGCACATGCAGTCGTCCGAATACGACCGGAGCCGTAATGATCAGATCGCCCTTTGGCGCGTTGTATTCACCAGATGCGGTTCTCTCCGCCTCGCTCACCTGCTCCAGAATTCTCTTGCAGGCGGCGACATAGGCGGCTCCGCTGTCGGTCAAGATGAGCCGGCGTGTCGATCGGACGAGCAATCGGGTGTGCAAATAGGCTTCCAACTCCGCAACTTTGCGACTGATCGTTGGAAGGGGTGTTCCAAGTTTGCGCCCTGCAGCGGAGAGACTGCCGGTTTCGGCCGCGGCGATCAGAATTGACATGGCTTCGAGGCGGTCCATGCGCAAGCCCTTCCACATATTGAGAGGCCATATCTCCAAATTATCCAATACTCTCGTCTTCTGGAAGATAATAGGCAGCACCTGTCGCACCGACATCATCGAACAGGAGAGCTATGAAATGTCGCGCATCGCCATCCCGACCCGTGAAGCAGCCCCGACCGCCTCGCAACCCATTCTAGACGCCGTGAACAAGCAGCTTGGCGTCGTTCCCGGCCTTTTCCGCCTCGTATCCATAAGTCCTGCCGCTCTGGCGGGCATGACCAGCCTGTCCGGCGCGCTCACCAGAGCACTGGACGTGAAAACCCGCGAGCGCATTGCATTGGCCGTTGCCCAGGTGAACGGCTGCGACTACTGTCTGTCCGCTCATACCTATCTCGGCCTTAACCTGGCAAGGATCAGCCCCGAGGAGATCGCGCTTAACCGCAAGGGCAAGTCGAGCGATTCGACGGCTGACGCGGCGGTGCATTTCGCTGCCAGGGTGGCGGAGACCCGCGGCAAGGTAACGGACGCCGACATAGCGGCCGTGAAATCGGCAGGTTTTACCGAGGCTCAAGTCATCGAGATCGTCGCCATCGTAGCCGAGAACTTCCTGACCAATCTCATCAACAATGTCGCCGAGACCGATATCGACTTTCCCGTCGTTCTCGCCGCCGAAGCCGCCTGACCGACCCCGCTCCCACATTACGCCCGGTCCGCCGGCTAAGGTGGGCCGGGCGATTTCGGTGGTCTCGTCGAGGCTCCCGCAGCGGCGGTAACGATGCCGTGATGCTGTAACGGTCGGTCCCATGGGGCGAATAAGAGGTCGTCTCCCTAGCCCGCCATGGCGGGCTTTTTTCGGATAGCGCCGAACTCAGGCACGCCGCCCACAGAAGGGTATACCGGTAATGCATCTCCGTGGAATTATCACGAGAACTAAACTCTCCTCGTCCACCGCGGCAGCCGGATGGGCGCCGTTGCCGATAAGGTTGATCGTGGGCTTTGGCTTCCTTGCCCATGGCTATGCCAAACTCAGCAGAGGGCCGGGAAGCTTTGGCGTCGTACTTCAGACACTCGGAGTCCCAGAGCCTCAAGCGCTAGCATGGTTGACAACGCTGGTTGAACTTGTCGGCGGCGGTGCTGTCCTAGCGGGCGCATTCATTCCGCTCGTTAGCGTGCCGATGGCTATTGTGCTTTTGACTGCATTGTTCACGGTCCATTCCCAGTATGGATTCTTCTCGGTGAAATTTGCTGAGGTGACGGCCGAGGGGATCCGGTTCGGGCCTGTCGGCTACGAAATCATCCTGCTTTACCTAGCCGGCCTTGCAACGCTTGCAGTAGGCGGTCCTGGCCCTTTGTCGCTTGAGACGGTCTTGTCTCGAACCAAGGGAAATGAGCGCTCGAAATGACCACCCTTGCCCAACCCCAGCACGATCTTTCTGCAATTGAGATCGACGCCTTCGAAGACAGGATCTACGCTTGCCTGGATTGCCGATGGCGATAACCAGACAGTCGAGCGCCACCGTGAACTCATCGCCAAGGGCACGTGCTGGGTCGCGGCGGAGCTCGACGACCCGCCGATCGCATTCCTGAGCGCGGAGATCCAGGATGACACGCTGCACATTTGGGAACTTGCCGTGCGCCTTGATCGACAACGCTTGGGTATCGGACGCGCCTTGCTAGAAAAGGCCATTGCGGATGCGAGGCGTCGCTGCCTTGTCACTCTTACTCTGACGACCTTCCGAGACGTGATCTGGAACGCGCCATTCTACCAGAAGCTGGGTTTTCGGGTGATGGAAGATGCGCAGGCCGGAGAGCGGCTTCGCCAGGTGCTGCGCCGAGAGGTCGAACACGGAATGCCGGCAAGCCGACGTTGCGCCATGCGCCTTGTTCTTTCTGAAACTTGAGCGCCTTAGCATGAGGATTCACATCCCTTTGACGCGATGAGCCAGGCGCCCCTGAGCTAGCACATTCGCTCCGATGCTCTGCCGACGTATAGGCCCGCTCTCGCTGAGAATTCCAAGTCATCGGTCACGTTCCTGTGAAGCTGTAACAGTCAATCGCTACGGGGCGAATAGTGGACTGTTATCGCGAGGCCTTCCCCGGCGACGGGATATGGCTTGTCGCCCATGGCAAGTGTTTGGGATCGAGCCGGAGGAGAAAGCCGATGCTAAAGCGCAATCAGGAAAAACTGCCCGACCAGGAAAAGCTGGAGGCCCTGCTAGGAAGGATGGTCGGCGATCTCGGTGCCATCACCACCGGGGCGGCGGTCCTGCTGGGAGACAGGCTCGGCCTTTTCGCGGCTATGAGCGCGGGCGGCAAGATGACCGCCGCACAGCTCGCCAAAAGGACCGACACGCAGGAGCGGCTGGTCCGCGAATGGCTCTCGGCGCAGGCGGCGGCAGGCTATGTCGAATATGACGAGGTGGGCGACAGCTTCTACCTCAGCCCCGAGCAGGAGCAGGTCTTCGTCAACGAGGACAGCCCCGCCTTCATGGCCGGCGCCTTCGAGGTCGTCTCGGCGCTGTGGCTCGACGAGGAGAAGGTCAGACAGGCGTTTCGCTCCGGCAACGGCCTCGGCTGGCACGATCACAGCGCCTGCCTGTTTCGCGGCACGGAACGGTTCTTCCGGCCCGGCTACAACGCCAATCTGATCGGCTCCTGGTTGCCAGCGCTCGATGGCGTGGTCGAGAAGCTGGAGCGAGGCATAGACGTCGCCGATGTCGGCTGCGGCCATGGCGCCTCTACCGTGCTGATGGCCAAGGCCTTCCCGAACTCGCGCTTTACCGGCTTCGACTATCACACCCCGTCGATCGAGCGCGCCCGCGCCGCCGCGAAAGAGGCGGGCGTCGCCGGCAACACCCACTTCGAAGTTGCGGCAGCCAAGGATTTCCCAGGCACCTACGATCTCGTCGCATTCTTCGACTGCCTGCACGACATGGGCGATCCGGAGGGTGCTGCCAAGCATGTGCACAACGCGCTCAAAGCGGATGGCACCTGGATGATCGTCGAGCCCTTCGCCCACGACCAGCTCTCGGCGAACCTCAACCCGGTCGGCCGCATCTATTACGCCGCCTCGACCTTCATCTGCACGCCTGCCTCGCTTTCGCAGGAGGTTGGTCTCGGCCTCGGCGCCCAGGCGGGCGAGGCCAAGCTGCGCAAGGTGGTGTCGGGCGGCGGGTTCAAGCGGTTCCGCCGCGCCACCGAAACCCCGTTCAACATGGTTCTCGAGGCACGCCCATAAGGCTGGCCAAGCAAGAGAGTCTTCGCAATCGATTGGAGGAAGGCATGACTGCTTACAACGTCGTTCGGTTCCGCACCAAGCCGGGCAAGGAACAGGCATTCATCGATGCACACAAGAAAGCGAGCCTCGACGCCACGGGCTTCCGAAAGGCCGCTCTGATCAAGACCGGCGACCGGACCTTCTGCGTCGTCGGTGAATGGAACGACTTGGACAGCCTCGCGGCGGCACGGCCCCAGATGATCGGCCTTTTGGACACCATGCGAGACATGCTGGAGGATCTCGGCGGCGACCTTGGCATGACCGATCCTGTCTCCGGAACGGTCGTCGCCGATATCAGGGCCTGAAGGGGCCTGGCTGCGGGCTTGGTGTGCACCCCCCTCGACCGCTTATGTGGGGGCCGGTCCATCAAAATCAGTGAGCGACGCACGAATTACTGGAGTGCGCTGAGCCTTCGACGTATAGGCTGTCGTGAGGCAAGGTTGAGGATCCGGCGTGACGATAGTCGACGATCGTCTTCTTGAAAGCAAGATGACCAAGGTGGAGCAGGCGCGAGCCTGGAGCCCACGCGTCATCTCGAAATTCGAGACGCTGATCAAGAGCGCCGACGACCACTCACTCTATCGCGTTAATCCGCTGACCTTTGCTCGCGACCGCGCGATCGCCGAGCCTGAAGCAATCGACCTCTTCCTGCATGCCGCCCGTTGTGGCTTGTTCGACATGAGCTGGGATGTGCTGTGTCCCCAGTCCGGGATGGTGCTCGACAGTTTCGGCGCCCTGCGCACGCTGAAGACCCACTACGTCTGTGGCCTGTGCGACGTATCGGGCGACACCAACCTCGACGACTTCATCGAGGTCACCTTCTCGGTATCGCCGAAGTTGCGGCGCCTGCCTTACCACGATCCCGAGACACTCCCTGTCGAGGATTTTCACTGGAAGCTCCACTTCGGACATGACGGGCGGCTACCGGGGCAAGACGTTCGCTTTCTTGACGTTCTGCGCGGCTTCGTTCGGGGCATGACGTTTCTGCCGCCCGGCACCACCACAGTTCTCCGCGCCGACCTGGGACCGGGCGGCCTTTCGGGCGTCAACGTACAGACGCAGGCCGCATTCGCTGTGCCAATATCAGGCGATCCGGTGTTGGCGCCGACACTTCTGAAGATCGATTATGACGGCAAACGCTTCTTGCCGGCGTTGCCCGCTGTGCCACCTGGTCCGATTGTCATTGAGGTAGCGAATACGGGGACAGTGCGAGGTTCGTTGCTTGTCATCAACTGGCCGCCCGAGCTTGTCGCGCTGACCACCAAGCCGGCGCTCGATTTCGACCCTTATGTTTCCGGTGGAGCGCTGCTTGCGCGGCAAACCTTCCGCCAGCTCTTCCGGTCCGAACGTGTCGACGAGAAGGAGGGGCTCGGCATCCGGCAGATCACCTTCCTGTTCACGGACCTCAAGGGTTCGACCGCCATGTATGAGCGCCTGGGTGACCTCAACGCCTATGCCTTGGTCCGCGAGCATTTTGCTCTGGTCAACGCGGCGGTTCAGCAACACTCCGGAGCGGTGGTCAAGACGATTGGGGATGCGGTGATGGCTGTATTCTCGCAGCCTTCGGATGCGATTTCGGCTGCACTCCACATCTTTGAAGAAATCGATCGCTTCAACGGCGACCATGACGGGCCGGGGATCATCCTCAAGATCGGGGCCCACTGTGGACCGTCGATCGCCGTGACGCTCAACGACAACCTCGACTATTTCGGCCAGACCGTGAATGTCGCCGCGCGCGTGCAGTCCTTGGCGGAAGCCGGACAGATCTGCATTTCCGAGGCGCTCTATTGCGCGCCCGGGGTTCGCGAAATGCTTGCCGGCCATCGTGTCGTGGCTTTTGACGCGCCTCTTCGAGGTGTGGAGGGTGATGCAACCGTCTATCGCATCATGCGCGAATAGACACCATTGCGTGCCAACGCCATTTCGCACAGCCTAGGAGTTGGACCTCAGGTCGTCCGCCAAGGTCTTGAGCAATTCAAGGGGATAGACTGGTGCTGCGAGAGAGGATTGAACTCTCGACCTCTCCCTTACCAAGGGAGTGCTCTACCACTGAGCTACCGCAGCCGCTGATGGCGGGGCTTCTGCCATATCGAACCGGCAAGCGCAAGGCCAAGAACAACGCTTCTGTGAAAGCCTTTGCCGGATAGCTTTCAATGACATGGCGGTGCCACAATGTTGGCTATCCCTGAACGGCAGGTTTGGCCGGGTCGCCGGCCGGGACGGGACGATGAGCGACAAGACGATATCAGCGAAAAAGGGCGGCACGAACCGCAAGGACCGGCTCGCCGAGCAGTTGCGCGCCAATCTGCAGAAGCGCAAGGCGCAATCGCGCTCGCGCCGCACGGGTGAAGCCGACCAGAGGCCGGACGGGCTCGGTGCCGCCAAGGAAATACAGAAAGATTAACTCAAATCGGCCACTCTTGGCCCGGATGCGTGGAAATCCTATTTCTTGAACCACACCGGCCAATGGTCTAGACGGGCCGATACTCAAACGATTGAACCGGCCTTTTTGGCCGAGAGGGACATTCTCCAATGGATCGCATCAGAATTGTCGGCGGCAACAAACTTGCCGGAAGCATTCCGATCTCGGGCGCGAAAAACGCCGCTTTGCCGCTGATGATCGCCTCGCTCTTGACCGACGACACGCTGACGCTGGAAAACGTGCCGCATCTGGCCGATGTCGAGCAGTTGATACGGATCCTCGGCAATCACGGCGTCGATTACTCGGTCAATGGCCGCCGCGAGAAGCAGAATGAGGGCTATTCGCGCACCATCAACTTCTCCGCCCGCAACATCGTCGACACGACGGCGCCCTACGAACTGGTGTCGAAGATGCGGGCGTCATTCTGGGTGATCGGGCCGCTGCTGGCCCGCATGGGCGAGGCCAAGGTATCGCTGCCCGGCGGCTGCGCCATCGGCACGCGCCCGGTCGACCTGTTCCTCGAAGGCCTGCAGGCGCTTGGCGCCGATCTCGACGTCGACACCGGCTATGTCATCGCCAAGACCAAGAATGGCCGCCTGGTCGGCAATCGCTACGTCTTCCCCAAGGTCTCGGTAGGCGCCACCCATGTGCTGATGATGGCGGCTTCGCTGGCCAAGGGCGAGACAGTGCTGGAAAACGCCGCCTGCGAGCCTGAAATCGTCAACCTCGCCGAATGCCTCAACGCCATGGGCGCCAGGATTTCCGGCGCCGGCACGCCGACCATCACCATTGACGGTGTCGAATCGCTGTCGGGCGCGCGCGTGCGCGTCATTCCCGACCGCATCGAGACCGGCACCTATGCCATGGCCGTCGCCATGACAGGCGGCGACGTCGTGCTCGAAGGCGCGCGGCCGGAGCTGCTGCAGACCGCGCTGGACGTGATTTCGCAGACGGGCGCCGAGATCACCCAGACCAATTCCGGCATCCGCGTGAAGCGCAACGGCGCCGGCATTTCGCCGGTCGACGTGACGACCGCGCCCTTCCCGGCCTTCCCGACCGATCTGCAGGCGCAGTTCATGGGCCTGATGACGATGGCCAAGGGCAAGTCGCGTATCACCGAGACGATCTTCGAGAATCGCTTCATGCACGTCCAGGAACTGGCCCGACTCGGCGCCCACATCACGCTTTCTGGCCAGACGGCGATCGTCGACGGCGTGGCGAAGCTGAAAGGCGCGCCGGTCATGGCCACCGACCTTCGCGCGTCCGTCTCTCTGGTCATCGCCGGCCTCGCCGCCGAAGGCGAGACCACGGTCAACCGCGTCTACCATCTCGACCGCGGCTTCGAGCGGCTGGAGGAAAAACTGTCCAACTGCGGCGCGGTGATCGAGCGCATTTCCGCCTGACGATTGAAAGCCGCCAGCTTTCGCATAGAGACAGCCCCATAGGCCTTCATCCCCTGCCGGCACCGCAAACCCGAGGCAATTGCCTCGGGTGGAAGTCGTGCCGCGGTTGCACCGGCCGGAAAGACCGCCTAACAGAGGGCTCAAACCAACCTTAGGTACAAATTCCGCATGGCCCTCAAGCTTATCGCGCTCGACGACCAGGATCTGAGCATCGTCTCGGCCCATGTCCAGGATGCCGTGATGAAGGTGTCGGACCTCGAATTCCTGCCTGCGGCCAAGCGTTTCGTGCTGACCATGAACCGTTTCGTCTGGGAGGCGAAGTCGGGCCTGTTCCGCCATCACAATGAGCGGCGGCAGGCCGTGCTGCATTTCGACCGGGTGCTGGGCGCCAAGACCAACGGCATTGCCCGCGACAAGCCGGCGGAGGTGCTGTCCCTGCTGGCGATCAGCTTCATCGAGATCAGCAAGCCGGCCGGCATCGTCGAAATCATCTTTTCGGGCGGCGGCACCATCATGCTCGATGTCGAATGCATCGAGGCCCGCCTTGCCGATATAGGCGGCGCGTGGGAAGCCACGTCGCGCCCCATTCACAAGGCTTGAGCGCGCCATGGCCATCACGCTTCGCCAGTCCGACGCCGATTTCGAGCAGCGCTTCGCCGCTTTCCTGACGACCAAGCGGGAAGTATCCGAGGACGTCGACGCAGCGGTTCGCCACATCATCGCGCGCGTGCGCGCCGAGGGTGACGCGGCACTGATCGACTACACCCAACGGTTCGATCGGGCCGATTTGACGAGCCTCGGCATTGCCGTGTCGAAGCAAGACATTGCAGCCGCTTACGAGATGGCTGATCCAAAGGCGATCGAAGCGCTCGAATTCGCGCGCGATCGCATTCGCTCCCACCACGAACGGCAGCGGCCGAAAGACGATCGCTACACGGATGCCGCCGGCGTCGAGCTCGGCTGGCGCTGGACAGCGATCGAGGCCGTCGGGCTCTATGTACCGGGCGGCACGGCGAGCTATCCAAGCTCGGTGCTGATGAACGCCGTACCGGCCCGCGTGGCCGGCGTCGAGCGCGTCGTCATGGCTGTGCCGGCTCCTGGTGGCATCATCAATCCGCTGGTGCTGGTGGCGGCCGACATATCAGGCGTGACCGAAATCTACCGCGTCGGCGGCGCGCAAGCGATCGCCGCCCTTGCCTATGGCACAGAGACCATAAGGCCGGTCGCCAAGATCGTCGGACCGGGCAATGCCTATGTCGCGGCGGCCAAACGCCAGGTGTTCGGAACGGTCGGCATCGACATGATCGCCGGTCCGTCGGAAGTGCTCGTGGTGGCCGACGGCAACAACAATCCCGACTGGATCGCCGCCGATCTGCTCGCCCAGGCCGAACACGACGTGTCGGCGCAATCGATCCTGATCACCGACGATCCGGCCCTCGGCAAGGCGGTCGAACAGGCGGTCGAACGCCAGTTGCAGACCCTGCCGCGCGGTGAAACCGCAGCGGCGAGCTGGCGCGATTTTGGCGCGGTGATCGAGGTCGCGACCATCGAGGCCGCGCTGCCGCTGGTCGACCGCATCGCCGCCGAACATGTCGAACTGGCCATTGACGATGCCGAAGGGTTCCTGTCGCGGATGCGCAATGCCGGCGCCGTCTTTCTCGGGCGCCACACGCCGGAAGCCATCGGCGACTACGTCGGCGGCTCCAACCACGTGCTGCCGACCGCGCGCTCGGCGCGCTTCTCGTCGGGCCTGTCCGTGCTCGATTTCGTCAAGCGGACTTCGATCCTGAAGCTCGGACCGGAGCAGTTGCGCGTGCTCGCGCCAGCGGCGATCGCGCTCGCCAAGGCGGAAGGGCTCGGCGCGCATGGACGGTCCGTCGCTATCCGGCTGAACATGTAGGCCGAGATGACGGGCTCCGATCAAACCCGCGCAAAACTGATCGATGTCGAACTCGATGAATCGATCGGCCGTTCGACACCCGATGTCGAGCATGAGCGGGCGGTGGCGATCTTCGACCTGATCGAAGAGAACAGCTTTCAACCCGTCAACGACAGCGGGGCGGGCCCCTACCGGCTGAAACTGTCGCTGGCCGAGCAGCGCCTGGTCTTTGCCGTAGCACGCGAGGACGGTACCGCTGTGGTCACCCACATCCTGTCGCTGACGCCGCTCAGGCGCATCGTCAAGGATTACTACATGATCTGCGAAAGCTATTACGACGCCATCCGCTCCTCGACGCCCAGCCATATCGAGGCGATCGACATGGGCCGGCGCGGCTTGCACAATGAAGGTTCGCAGACGCTGATGGACCGGCTGTCCGGCAAGATCGACATCGACTTCGATACGGCGCGCCGGCTGTTCACGCTGGTCTGCGTGCTGCACTGGCGGGGCTAGCCCTGGTACCCGGCGCCCTGCCCCGCTCGATCCTGTTCGTGTGCGGCATGAATGCCGTGCGCTCGCCAATGGCCGAGCAACTGGCGCGCCGGATGCTGCCCGCCACCATCTTCGTCGCCTCGGCCGGCGTACGCGCCGGCGAGCGCGACCCGTTCGTCGATGCGGTGCTGGCTGAGGAGGGGCTGTCGCTGGGCGAGCGTCATCCCAGGACGCTGGACGATCTCGAGGACGACTATTTCGACCTGATCGTGACGCTGGCGCCGGAGGCGCACCATGCCGCGCTGGAGCTCACCCGCTCGCTCGCCGTCGAGGTCGAATACTGGCCGACACAGGACCCGACCAATGCCGGCGGCACGCGCGAGCAGATCTTGGCGGCCTACCGCGACGTGCGCGAGCGGCTAAAGTTGCGCATAAGCCGACGTTTCTTGGCTCCAGAGGCAAAAAACGCGACAGATTAAGCGTGTTCACAAGCGGACGATTATCATATAGGTTCCGCCGAAATTCCGGCTAGAGTCGGATGATTTCAAGTCTGTTCGACCTGAAATCATCCGACTCTAAACCAAGAAGTAGAGCATGATGTCGTCCGAAAACCGCTTCACACTTTTCGGCATCATGCTCTAAGCGCTGGAACTGCAATCCAAGCAAAGGTATCGAATGCCGAAGGAAGAAGTCCTCGAGTTTCCGGGTGTCGTGACGGAATTGTTGCCCAACGCGATGTTCCGGGTGAAGCTCGAAAACGAACACGAGATCATCGCCCATACGGCCGGCCGCATGCGCAAGAACCGCATCCGCGTGTTGACCGGCGACAAGGTTCTGGTCGAGATGACGCCATACGACCTGACCAAGGGCCGCATCACCTACCGCTTCAAGTAAGATCGAGGCTTGGCCGGAACGCGATGAGCATTTTGCAGAAGCTGGTGCTTGCCTCGGGTTCGCCGCGCCGCATTGAACTGTTGCAGCAGGCCGGCATCGAGCCGGACCGTATCCTGCCAGCCGATATCGACGAAACGCCGCTGCGTGCCGAGCATCCGCGCTCGCTGGCCAAGCGGCTGTCGAAGGAAAAGGCCGAGAAGGCGTTCGCGTCGCTGAACACCGAGACGGATCATGCGCCGAGCTTCGTGCTGGCCGCCGACACCGTGGTTGCGGTCGGGCGGCGCATCCTGCCCAAGGCCGAGACGCTGGACGATGCCGCCAACTGCCTCGGCTTGTTGTCCGGCCGCTCGCACCGGGTCTATTCCGGCATCTGCCTGATCACACCGGGCGGCAAGCTGCGCCAGCGACTGGTCGAGACGCGGGTGCGTTTCAAGCGGCTGCCGCGCGAGGAGATCGAAGCCTATGTCGCCTCGGGCGAATGGCGCGGCAAGGCCGGCGGCTATGCCGTCCAGGGTCTCGCCGGCTCGTTCGTCGTCAAGCTCGTCGGCTCCTACACCAACATCGTTGGCCTGCCGCTCTATGAGACGGTGGCGTTGCTATCGGGCGAAGGCTTCAAGATCCATCAGAGCTGGCTGACCGCACGGCCATGAATTCCGACTCCAAAATCACGCCGCTGCGGCCGAAGCGCCCCTGCCCCGAATGCGGCAAGCCGTCGGCGCGCGACACCTTTCCGTTCTGCTCGGCCCGCTGCAAGGACATCGACCTCAATCGCTGGCTGAAGGGCGCCTATGTCATCAAGGCCCGCGACGACGAGGAAGAACCCGACACCGACGAGCCCAAGTAAGACCGGGATCGCCCGTCAGGCGGCCTCGGTCTTGCGGCTGACGCGTGCCCAAGCCGGCAGCCAGTCGCCGTGAGCAGCCAGGAGATCATCGACCAGTGACCAGATCTGGTCGAGGTCGAGTTCGGCCGCCGTGTGCGGATCCATCATCGCCGCATGGTAGATGTGCTCGCGGTTCTCGCTCATCAGCGCCCGCACCGTCAGTTCCTGGACGTTGATGTTGGTGCGGATCAGCGCCGTCAATTGCGGCGGCAGGTCGCCTATGTAGGTCGGCTGGATGCCGGAGGCATCGACCAGGCATGGCACTTCGGCGGCGCAGTCGCGGGGCAGCGAGGTGATGCAGCCATTGTTGCGGACATTGCCGTAGATCACCGACGGTTCGCCGGTCCAGACCGAGTTCATGATCGAGGAGGCATACTCCCTGGACTCCTCGACCTCGATGCGCTGGGCCGAGCGGTAGGCCTGCGCCTGGTCTTTCCAGCGCTCGATCTGCTCGATGCAGCGCTTGGGGTATTCGTCGAGCGGAATGCCGTATTTCTCGATCAGATCGGGGCGACCCTCCTTGATGAAATAGGGCGTGTATTCGGCGAAATGCTCCGAGCTTTCGGTGACGAAATAGCCGAGCCTGGTCAGCATCTCGTAGCGCACCTTGTTGGGGCAGCGCGGATTCCAGCCGGGTTTGGGCGCGCGGCCTTCGCGATAGGCGCGCACGAGATCCGGATAGAGGTCGCGGTAGGAGCCGTCGGGCTGGCGGTGCTCGAATTTCAGGTAGAAGGCCATGTGATTGATGCCGGCCGAGCGGTAGCGGATGTCCTCGTAGGGAATGCCGAGATCATGCGCCAGTTCCATCGCCGTGCCTTGCACCGAATGGCAGAGCCCGACCTGCTTGATGGTGGGGTATTTCTCCGAAATCGCCCAGGTGTTGATTGCCATCGGGTTGACGTATTGCAGCATGATCGCTTCGGGGCAGACGGCGAGCATGTCCTCGCAGATCTTCCATAGATGCGGCACGGTCCTCAGGCCGCGCATGATGCCGCCGACGCCGAGCGTGTCGGCGATCGTCTGGCGCAGGCCGTATTTCTTCGGCACTTCGAAATCGGTGACCGTGCAGGGCTCGTAGCCGCCGATCTGGAAGGCGACGACGACGAAATCGGCCCCGGCAAGTGCCTTGCGCTGGTCGGAATAGGTCTCGGCCTTCGCCTTCACGCCGAGCGTCGCGATCAGCTTGTTGACGACAATGGCGCTCTCTTCCAGCCGCTGCGGATTAATGTCCATCAGCGCGATCGTCGCGCCCGAGAGGGCTGGCCGCTGCAGCACGTCGCCGACAATGTTCTTCATGAACACGGTCGAGCCGGCGCCGATGAAAGTGATCCTGGGATGTCTTGCCATGCTAACCTCCGGCATATGTTCAAGCCACATCGAAAGCGGCTCGGACGAGCCGTTCGGTGTAGGCGGTCTTGGGATTGGTGAGGACCTCGTCGACAGGTCCCTGCTCGACGATCTTGCCGTGCTGCATGACGATAACGCGGTGGCACAGCGCGCGCACCACCTTGAGATCGTGCGAGATGAAGAGGTAGCTGAGGCCGCGTTCGTCCTGCAGCTTGCGCAAGAGGTCGATGATCTGCGCCTGGACGGAGAGGTCCAGCGCCGATGTCGGCTCGTCGAGCAGGATGAATTCGGGCTCAAGCGCGATGGCGCGGGCGATCGCGACGCGCTGGCGCTGGCCGCCGGAGAATTCGTGCGGGAACCGCGACAGGATATCGCCCGGCATGCCGGCGCTGACCAGCGCCTCGCGCACCCGGTCTACCCGCTCGGCTCGCGTCGCGCCGATGCTGTTGACGATGAGCCCTTCCTCGATGATCTGGCCGATCGTCATGCGCGGATTGAGCGAGGAGAACGGATCCTGGAAGACGATCTGCATGCGCGAGCGCAGCGGCCGCATCTCGTTGCGCGACAGGCCCTGGATCGGTTGGCCGTCGAAACGGATCTCGCCGCGCCTGGCGTCGATCAATCTCAGCAGCGCCTGGCCGAAGGTGGTCTTGCCGGAACCGGATTCGCCGACCAGCCCCAGCGTCTCGTGGCGGCAAAGCCTGAGGCCGAGATCGTCGACGGCGACCAGCTCGCGCCAGTCCGGCTTCAGGAAACCGCCGTGGCGCAGCATGAAGCAGACGCGCACGTCATTCGCCTCGAGGATGGCGCCGCTGCCCTCAGGAAGCGGTTGCGGACGTCCGCGCGGCTCCGAGGCGAGCAGCCGCTGCGTGTAGGGGTGTTGCGGGTCCGCAAACAGCCGTTCGGTGACGTTGTGCTCGCACATCGCGCCATGCTGCATGACATAAACATAGTCGGAGAATTTGCGCACCACGGTGAGATCGTGGGTGATCAGGATCACCGCCATCCGCAGCTCTTTCTGCAGATTGCGGATCAGGTTCAGGATCTGCGCCTGGACGGTGACGTCGAGCGCGGTGGTCGGCTCATCGGCGATCAACACGTCGGGATCGTTGGCCAGCGCCATGGCGATCATCACGCGCTGCCGCTGACCGCCCGAAAGCTGGTGCGGATACTGTTTGAGCCGAGCCTCCGGCTCGGGGATCTGGACATGCCGCAGCAGTTCGAGCGCCCGTGCCCAGGCCTGCCGGCGGCTCACCTTGCGGTGCACCCGGATCGCCTCGACGATCTGGCTGCCGACCGTGTAGATCGGGTTGAGCGAGCTCATCGGCTCCTGGAAGATCATCGAGATGCGGTTGCCGCGCAGCTTGCGCCGCTCGCTCTCGGGGAATTTCAGGATGTCCTGGCCGTCGTAACAAATGCTCGACCGGGGCGAAACGGTGGCCCGCCGCGACAGCAGCCCCATGACGGCGCGCGCCGTCACCGACTTGCCGGAACCGGATTCGCCGACGATGGCAATCGTCTCGCCGCGATAGAGCTGGAACGAGATGTCCTTGACCGCTTCGACAACGCCGTGCTCGACCTTGAAGGCGACCTCGATGTTGCGGGCATCGATGATGGGCTGGTCCTGGCGACCGTCATGGTCATGACGAACGGTCGGGGCGAAGGAATCGGCGAGTACGACGGTCATCCCAGCCACCTCAATACGGATCGACGGCGTCACGCAGGCCGTCGCCCAGCGCGTTGAAGGCAAAAACGGTGGCAAGCACGAAACCGACCGGCGACAGGATCCAGGGATAGGTGCCGATGACGGAATAGGTCGCGGTGTCCTGCAGCATCAGGCCCCACGAGATCAGCGGCGGCTTGACCGCGAAGCCGAGGAACCCGAGGAAGGATTCGAGCAGCACCACCGTCGGGATCGCCAAGGTGACGGCGACGATCACGTGGCTCATCACATTGGGCAAGATGTGCTGCAGGACGATGCGCCGGTCGGTGGCGCCGACCGCCATGGCGGCGCGCACATATTCGATGCGCGCCAGCGCCAGCGTCTTGCCGCGCACCTCGCGCGACATCTGCGCCCAGCCCAGCGCCGACATGACGATGATGACGAAGGCGAGGAAAACGTTGGTCGGCGCGGTGACGGGGATCAGCGTCGTCAGCGCCAGATAGAGCGGCAGCTGCGGGAAGGCCAGCACCAGTTCGACGAAGCGCTGCATCCAGACGTCGAACCGGCCACCGAAATAGCCGGAAACCATGCCGACGGTGGTGCCGATGACGGTGATGATGAAGACGACGGTCAGCGCGATCATCAGCGAGACCCGCGAGCCGTGGATGGCGCGCGACAGCACATCGCGGCCGAACTTGTCGGTGCCGAGGAAATGTACAGGCTGGCCGTCCGTCGAAGCAAAGAAATGCCGGTCCGCCGGGATCAGCCCGAAGAGCTTGTAGGGCGCGCCCTCGACGAAGAAGCCAAGCAGCCTCGGATGGTCGTAGTCGGGGCCGACGACGGGCTGGAAGGTGACCGGATCGAGATCGGCCGAATCGGCCAGCGCATAGACCCGCGGCCGCGCGACGAAATTGCCGTCCTTGTCGTGGAAGGAAGGCAGTTGCGGCGGGGCGAAGCCGACATCGGTCGCCTTCGGATCCATCGGCGCCAGGAATTCGGCGAACACAGCCATCACCAGCAGCAGCACGACGAGCCAAAGCCCGGCCATGCCGGTCCAGGAGCGCTTCAGCCGGCGCCAGACGAGCGCGACATAGCTCTCATTGCCGCGCGCCGGTTTGGCGACGATGGGTCCTTCGGCCGGCAGCGGCGGGGGTGATGGATCGCGGGCAAGCATCTAGCTCTCTCCGTATTGGCGGATGCGCGGGTCGAGCAGGACGAGCAGCATGTCGGCGATGATGTTGCCGACGATCAGCGTCGCCGACAGCACCATCATGAAGGTAGCGGTGACATAGACGTCGCCGACCGCCATCGAACCGACGATCGCCGGGCCGACGGTCGGCAACGCGAAGATGATCGCCGTCTCGATCTCGCCGGTGAGCATGTAGGGCAACACCACGCCCTGATACATGACGAGGGGATGCAGTGCATTGGGCACGGCATGGCGCATGACGACAGCGCTGCCGGTCAGACCCTTGGCTCTCGCCGTCTCGACATATTGCGCGTTGAGCGTATCCAGCAGATTGCCGCGCATGACGCGCATATTGTAGGCGAGGCCGCCGAAAGTGGCGATCGCCACGACCGGCCAGACATGCTTGACCAGGTCGACGAACTTCGCCCACGACCACGGCGCGCCGCCAAATTGCGGCGAGAAGAATGAGCCGATTTCCGACACGTTGAACTGGAAGACGAGGAGATAGACGATGATCAGCGCCATCAGGAAGCGCGGCACGGTCATGCCGAGGAAGGAGATGGCCGAGAGCGTCGAGTCGATCCAGGTGTATTGCCTTGTCGCCGCCCATATGCCGAAGGTGATGCCCAGCACCGAGGCCAGCAGATGACAGACCAGCGCCAGGAGCAGCGTGCGCGGCAGGCGCTCGCCGACGACATCGGCCACCGGCTTGTTGTAGTAGAGGCTGTAACCGAAATCGCCGCGGGTGATGATGCCGCCGATCCAGTTGAGATACTGGACGGGCAGCGGCTTATCGAGGCCGTGTTCGACGCGGTAGGCCTGCGCCTGTGCATCGGCCTCGGCGAAGGACGCGCCACCCTGGTTGATCAGCTGCGAACGGATGTAGTCGGCATAGTCGCCGGGCGGCGCCTGGATGATGGCGAAGGTGACGAGGCTCAGGATTGCGAGGACCGGAATTGCCGACGCTATGCGCATAGCCAAGAATCGCAGCATGGACGGTCGGCTTCCTCATTTCGCCGGACGCTCCCATT
Source organism: Mesorhizobium sp. WSM4310 (assembly GCF_007003935.1). NCBI lineage: Bacteria > Pseudomonadati > Pseudomonadota > Alphaproteobacteria > Hyphomicrobiales > Phyllobacteriaceae > Mesorhizobium > Mesorhizobium sp. WSM4310. The sequence continues at coordinate 89,680 of NZ_VFTA01000022.1, read as the reverse complement.
GAGGGTCGTTCGGAGGGTTGGTCTGTCCCCGCCCCCCCCCCCCCGCGACCGGGTCTCTCTTGGTCAGGGGAGGTAAACTTACATCGGGCCCTTGTCCCCGGGCTTGCCGGGAAGCTCCTGCGGGAACAATTCGTATTTCGCCTGCTTGCCGGCCGCGACGAAGACGCGTTCGCGGACAATCGAATCCTCGGCCCAGTTGAACATGAAGATCGGCGTGCCCTGCGGAATGTTCGAGAAGCGCTTGTTGACGATCAGCGCGCCGGGATATTCCGTCAGGCCGACATTGTAGACGTGTTCGGTCGAGATCTTCTGGAACTCTTTCATCAGACTGGCGCGTTTGTCGTTGTCCTCTGACGCGACGAACTTGTTGACGATGTCGACGAGGTCTTTTTCGAAAGGCATCAGGTCGACCTCGCCGCTTTCCGGCGCACGGTGATTCCAGCTGGTTTTCGGGCCGACGGGCGCAAGCTGTTCGGTGTTCTGCACGACCGAGGTCAGTTCCTGGTCGTTGCGCCGGATCAGCCAGTCGAAACGGCCGGAATATTGCGAGGCGTCGCGCTGGGTTCCGTTGAGGCCGTTCAGCACGACCCTCAAGCCCAGCTTTTCCATTTGCGCGACGACACCTTCGGCAAGGCTTTTGTCGGTGCCGTAGTCGTTGTTGACCAGCATCACGATCTCGACGTTCTTGCCGCCGGCGGTGCCGGCCGGGAAGTTCACGAAACCGTCGCCGTCGGTGTCCTTGAGGCCGGCCTTGGCAAGTTCGGCCTTGGCGCCCGCGAGGTCGAACGGATAGTAGACGGTCGACTTGCGGTCATAGAAGCTGGTGCCCGAGGAGAAGCCGCCGGGATAGATGGCGGTGAACGGCCCCTTGACCAAGGAGGCGCCCAGCGCCTTGCGGTCGAGCGCCATGGTAACGGCCTTGCGGAAGTCCTCATTGCGGTTCAGCTCACGAACTGCCTGGCTTCGCTCGTCCGGGTTGCCCCAGCCATTGGCGGAATAGTTCATGCGCAGATTGTAGCCGATGAGGCGTGGACCGAAGGCGAGCCGTGCCGGCGCGTTCGCTTCAGCGGCGCGCTTCAGCGAGGCGACAAAGTTTTCCGGCTGCTCGAGGTTGGAGAAGTCGCCCGAGCCGGCGACGGCCTGGACGTCGCGGTCGGCCCAGGTCGACAGCTTGTATTGCAGTTCGTTGAGATAAGGCAGCTGGTTGCCCTTCTCGTCGACCTTCCAATAGTAGGGGTTGCGGCGCATGACGATGATGTCGTCCGGCCGGTATTCGACCGGAACCCAGGCGCCCATCACCGGCATGTTCATATATTCCGGCGGGAAGGCGTTCTTGAACTGGTCGTAGGTGTTCTTCGAATATTTCGGATGCTGCGGCTTCAGTATGTGCGCGGGGCCTGGGCAGAAGGTGCCGTAGGCCATGGCGTAGAGGTATTGCTTCGGGAAGGCTTCCTTGAACGTCCACTCGACAGTGTAGTCGTCGATCTTCTTCAGCGTCGTGCCGACGCCGAAGGTTTCCGGCGTCGCGCCATTGAGCGGCGAGACGTTCGGGTCGACCACCTCGTCATCCCAATAGAACATGACGTCGTCAGCGTTGAAGGCCACGCCATCGGACCATTTGGCCCCCTCGATCAGATGCATGGTCAGCTTGTGGCCGTCCTTCGACCACTCCCAGCTTTTGGCGAGGTTCGGCAGCGGCTCGGTGTCCTTGGCTTCGACCTGGAACAGCGGCGCCGTGCGCGTCAGGCATTCGGAGAGGCCGATATCGATGCCGCCCCAGCCTTGCGTCTGGCCGGCGCCATAGTTCCAGCCTTCCGGCCGGCCGCCGATGACATGGCGCATGGTGTCGCCATAGACGCCGACGCCGTCAGGCATGTTGGCCGTCTTGAAGACCAGCGGCTCCTTCGGCAGCCTGTCCTTCACCGGCGGCAGCTTGCCGGTCTTCACGTATTTTTCGGTCACCCAATCCGGCTCGTGATATTCCGGCAGGGCCTTGAACTCCAGGATGGAGTCGCGCGCGACGTATTTGATCTTGCCCTCGGCCGGAAAGGTCGCCGGCACGGGCGGGACTGTCGGCTCTGAAGCGAAAGCGTTGAGTGCCGGAACCGAGACGCTCAGCGCCAGTCCGGCGGCAATGCCAATGCTGCGTAGGTTTCTCATAATCTCCTCCCTCATGTTCAGACGTTTTCTGCTGCTCGTCTTCTGCCCGAAACTGGCTGCGGTGGACCTGCCTCCCGTGTGTCCGCCGCGCCCGGATTTTCAGCCGGCCTGTTTGAGCGCGGCTTTTTCGGCACGCAATTCCTCGATCGAGCGCACGTTTCGCCGCGCAGCACCGGCCCATTCACGGGTCTTGACCGCGGATTTCGACAGCCGCTCCTTGGCGGCCGGAACCGCATGCGCATATTGCGGCAGCCATTGAGCCTGGGCGACGACCATCTCGTCCACCATCTGCCAGACTTCCTCCGGCGTCGACACCGCACCGACCAGAGGGTCGTGCAGCACGGCGAGCTTCAGGAGATCGATGTCGCCTGATATCGCGGCATGGACCGACATGCGCTGGACGTTGATCGAGGACATGCAGGTGGCCGCACAGGCTTCCGGCAGCGTGATGCCGGCGGCCATGTTGATGCCGAAACGGTCGACGAAGCCGGGCGACTCGATGATGGCGTCCTGCGGCAAATTGGTGATCACCCCATTGTTCCTGACGTTGAAGTGGCCGCGATAGACGCGGTTGGTCTCCAGCGCCTCCAATATGTGGCTGGCATGCTCGTTGGAGCGCTTTTCCGGATCGATCGGCTTCGACGCCGCTTCGAGGAATTGCGGATACTCCGTCTCGAACCAGTTGCGGGTTTCGGTGGAGTAACGGAGATAGCCGCCGGTCTCGCCATGGATCCAGTCCGACATGTCGATCCAGCGCGTGATCTCGTCGGGGCGCTTACGGTACCATGGCAGGTATTCGGAGAGATGGCCGTTGCTCTCGGTCGAATAGACGCCGAAGCGCTTCAAGACATCGATGCGCAGCTTTTCCTGCTGCGAATAGACCGGATGCGCCTCGAAGGCGGCGATCAGCTCATCCTTGCCGATCCTGCGGCCATTCAGCCGCAAATCGATGAACCAGGTCTGGTGATTGATGCCGGAACAGACATAGTCGAGCTCGTGCCTGGACTTCGCACCCAGCACCTCGGCGATCTGCTCGGCGCCATGCTGGACGCCGTGGCAGAGGCCGACCGTGTCTACCTTGCCGTATTCGATCGCCGCCCAGGTGTTCATGGCCATCGGGTTGGCGTAGTTGAGGAATTTGGCGCCCGTCGCGGCGACCTCACGTATGTCCTTGCAGAAGTCGAGGATCACCGGGATGTTGCGCTGACCATAGAGGATGCCACCGGCGCAGATTGTGTCGCCGACGCACTGGTCGATGCCATATTTCAACGGAATGCGGATGTCGTCGGCATAGGCCCCCAGACCGCCGACCCGCACACAGCTGATGATATAGCGCGCGCCTTCGAGCGCCCTGCGGCGATCGGTTGTCGCCGTCACCCTCGTTGGCAATCCGTTCGCCTCGACGACCTTGTCGAGGATCGCCTTGATCATCCCGAGATTGTGTTCGCTGAGGTCGGTCAGCGCGAATTCGACATCCCTGAATTCGGGCACGCACAGGATGTCCGTGAACAGTTTCTTGGTGAATCCGACACTGCCGGCACCGATGATAGCGATTTTGAAACTCATCTGCCGCACCTCATCCTATTCCAGTGACAGGCCGGGAGTGACAGGGGGCGGGTCGCAGCCACATGCCATGGCATGTGTGCGGGACAAGCCGGATTCCGGCCTGCCAACCTCCTCTGTCCGCTCCTCGCCTGCGGATCTCTCTCGCTTTTCGAGGGGGATTATGCCCTTATTCACGAGCGCGACCAGAGAAGGATTATGCTTTCAAGGGTAATTTTGTGCTACGAGATTTGATCGCCAACGGACAGTCGATGCGCACGATCTCGCTGCCGCGCGGCCGGCAGCGCCTGCATGCCATGCCGACAAGCACCGGCTATGAGGTGCGCGAGGACGAGATCTATGACTGGGACGGACGCAAACGCGGCCAGACGCCGTTCACCGTGCTCCAGCACACGATCAGCGGCACCGGCCGGCTGCGCTACGAGAACCGCAACTACCGCCTGCAGGAGAACGACACGCTGCTGGTGCTGGTGCCGCACAACCACCGCTATTGGCTGGCGAGCGACGAGCGCTGGGAATATTTCTGGATCTCGATGAACGGCGAGGAGGCGCTGCGCATCCACAAGTCGATCCTCAGCATCTCCGGTCCGGTGTTCCGGCTTAAGCCGGCTACGATCGACCACCTTGCCGATTGCAGCCTGCGCCTCATCAAGGGGGCGGCCTCAGCGGGTGCCGCGTCCGCTATCGCTTACGAGGCGGCGATGGCGCTCTATGACGATGTCTTCGGCTCGCATGCCTTTGCCGAAAAACAGAGCGCCATGCAACCGGTCATCGACCATATCAACGCCAATCTCGACAAGCCGCTGCCGGTGGCGGAGCTCGTCCAGATCAGCGGCCTCAGCCGGGCTCATTTCTCGCGCTGCTTCGCCGAGAGCGAAGGCCTGCCGCCCGCTGAATTCGTGCTGCAGCAGCGCCTGCAGCGGGCGGCGAAGCTGTTGACCAAGGCGGACTTCCTGCCGGTGAAGGAAGTCGCCATCCTGTGCGGCTTCGAGGATGCGAACTATTTTTCGAAGGTCTTCCGCCGCCTCTACGGCACCACGCCCAGCCAGTTCCGCACCACGGGCATGTATGCCAGTCTGCGAACGCCGGCCAGGCGCGGCGTCAGGGTGTCGGACGACGAGACCTGATGCCGCTTTGAGGCCTGTTCCATCAGGCCGCGTGCAGGCTGCCGCCGTCCAGCCACTCGAGATCGGCAGGCGAAAGGGCGATGTCCAGCGCCCGCAGACTGTCCTCCAGCTCGCCCAGCGTGCGCGGCCCGATCAGCGGAACCGACGGGAAAGGCTGGTTGAGCACATAGGCCAGCGCAACATGGATCGGGCTCTTGCGCAGCCGCGCGGCGAGCTCGATGGCGCGGTCGCGGCGGCCGAAATTGCGCTCCGAATACCAGACCCGCACCAGTTCCTCGCTGTCGTGCCTGTCGCGCCCGGCGCGCTCGGTGAAGAAGCCACGGCCCTGGCTCGACCAGGCGAAATTCGGCATCTGCCTGGATGTCAGCCAGGCCTTCCAGTCGTCGGTGGAAGAGGCGACACAACCCGCCCAGATCGGCTCCAGCATTTCGGCCAGCGAAAAATTGTTGGAAAGCGCGCCGGGCTTCTGCTTGCCGGTGCGCTCGGCATAGGCAATCGCCTCGTCCATGCGCTGCATCGTCCAGTTCGAGCCGCCGAACGGGCCACGGATGCGACCGGCCTTCACCTCACGGTCCATGGCATCGACGAACTCGCCGACCGGCACATCCGGATTGTCGCGGTGCATGAAATAGATGTCGACATGATCGGTCTGCAGGCGATCGAGCGACTGGGCAAGCTGCTTGCCGATCACGTCGGGATAGCAGAGCGGAGAATGCGCGCCCTTGGCGATGATCACCGACTGCTCGCGCACGCCGCGGCTCTGCAACCACTGGCCAAGCAGTGTCTCGGTGTAGCCGCCACCGTAGACATAGCCGGTGTCGAAGAGATTGCCGCCGGCCTCGAAGAAGGCATCGAGCAGGATCGAGCCCGAGGAGAACGTGCGGAAATCCTCGAAGCCGAGCGCCACCACCGATGCCGGCTTCGCCAGGCCCGGAATGGCGCGCTTGCCGATCGCCGTGCCGCCCGACCGCAGAGGCCGGCCGGAGATGGTGCTGGTGCGCAGCGGGGCCTTTTCGATTTCGTACTCCAGTCCAACGGCAGCGCGCCATCTGTCGAGCACGCGCAAGGTGCCGAGACTGTCGGCCCAATCCATGCCCGGCCAGGCGAACTCCTGCCGGCCGGCAAGGATGGCCTCGCCGGCGCCGTCGACCTCGAAGGAATAGACATGGCGCTTTTCATCGACGCTGATCGTCTCGCGCGACCCGTCGGCGCCGATCACGTCGATCCGGCCGAGGCCGACATCGCGATTTCCGCCGGCGAACCAGAAGTCCGGCACTTCGATGCGGCCCTTGGTGCCGAGGATGCGCAGCACATTGTCCTGGTTCAGCGAGATGCTGCAGGAAACCTCGGCGACGATGCCTCCGGGAAAATGCAGCAGCGCCGAGGCCCATTCGTCGACGCCGGACTGGCCAAGATGAGCGGTACCAACCACCTTGTCGGGCTCGGCGAAAGGTTGTCCCGATGCCGCCCCGGCAATCAGCCGCGCCATCGAGACGGTATAGCCGCCGACGTCCAGTATGCCGCCGCCGGCGGAATCATTGGCATAGAGACGGTGTTCCGGCATGAAGCCCGGCATGGCGAAGCCGAAGCTCGACTTGATCATCCTGACCTCGCCGATGACGCCCGACCTGATCAGTTCCACCAGCTTCAGAGTCTGCGGGTGCAGCCGGTACATGAAGGCTTCGCCGAGAAAAGTGCCGGCCTTGCGCGCGGCATGGAACATGGCGTCGGCCTCGAAGGCGGTCAGTGCCAGCGGCTTTTCGCACAGCACGTGCTTGCCCGCTTCCGCAGCCCGGATCGCCCATTGCGCGTGGCCGGGATGCGGGATCGCAATGTAGACGGCATCGATGTCGGGATCCGCAAGCAGCGCTTCATAACCGTGGACGATGCGGGCGCCGGGAAATTTCCCGGCAAGGCCCGGCTTGTCGGGATTGCGCGCGCCGATGGCTACCAGTTTTCCGGTGCGCGAAGCGGCCAGGCCGCCGGCGAACGCCTGGGCGATGCTGCCCGGGCCGAGAATGCCCCAGCGAATGGGCGTGGTTGCGGTCATTGTCATTCTCCTTGAAGGCTGGAAGGGGGCAGCCGGTCAGCGCAGCCGCAGCCCTTTTTCGTCGAACAGGTAGGATTTGCGGATGGAAACGGTGACCTCGGACGTCGTGGGAACCTTCGCCGCGTCGCGTTGGATCACCACGTCTTCGCCATGGGCCGTTCGGGCGTAGAGAAAGCTCGTGCCACCGAGATGCTCGACCACGTCGATGGCGACGACAAGGTCGGTGCCACCTTCTCCGGCACTGCCGAAATGCTCGGGCCGCACACCTACGATAACCTTGCTGCCCGCTTCCGGCGCGGCGCCGGCCAGCGGCTGGGTGATACGGGTTTTCTCCTGGCCCGCAAGCTCGACCACGACCCCACGCGCATCGTGCCCGACGATTTGCGCCTTGATGAAGTTCATTTTCGGCGAGCCGACAAAGCCGGCCACGAACAGATTGTCGGGATCGTCATAGAGATCGAGCGGCCGGCCGATCTGCTCGATATGCCCGGCGCGCAGCACGACGATCCGGTCGGCGAGCGTCATCGCCTCGGTCTGGTCGTGCGTGACGTAGATCATCGTGGCGCCGAGTTCCTTGTGCAGGCGCGAGATCTCGACGCGCATCTGGACGCGCAGTTCGGCGTCGAGATTGGACAGCGGCTCGTCGAACAGGAACACTTGCGGCTCGCGCACGATGGCGCGGCCGATGGCAACGCGCTGGCGTTGGCCGCCGGAGAGTTTCTTCGGGCGCCGGTCCATCAATTCGCTGATGCGCAGGATCTCGGCCGCGCGCTTCACCCGCCGGTCGGTGTCGGCCTTGGGATTGCCGGTCATGCGCAGCCCGAAGGAGAGGTTTTGCTCGACGGTCATATGCGGATAGAGCGCATAGGACTGGAACACCATGGCGATGCCTCGATCGGCCGGCTCGACATCGTTGACCAGTTTGCCGCCGATGGCAATCTCGCCGCCGCTGATGTCCTCGAGCCCGGCGATCATCCTGAGCAGGGTCGACTTGCCGCAGCCGGACGGACCGACGAAGACGACGAACTCGCCGTGCCTGATGTCGATGTTGGCGCCATGGACGACTTCGAAGACGCCGAAGCGCTTGACCACATTGCTCAGCGTAACGGTTGCCATGCTGCCTCTTACTTGACTGCGCCGGCGGCGATGCCGGCGATGAAATGGCGCTGCAGGAGCACGAAGACGATCAGCATCGGCACGGTGAGCATCACGGCCCCTGCCATGATGCCGCCCCACGACACTTTGGTGAGGCCGATCAGCGTGCCGAGCGCCACCGGCGCCGTCATCGAACCCGGCTGGCTGTTGATCAAAAGCGGCCAGAGGTAATTGTTCCAGGAGGCAAGGAACAGGATGATGGCGAGTGCGGCCAGCATCGGCCGCGCCAGCGGCAGCGCGACGAAGAGGAAGATGCGCCACTCCTTCACGCCTTCGACACGGGCGGCGTCGAACAGATCATCCGGCATCATCGAAAAGCTTTGCCGCATGAACAGCACGCCGAGCGAATTGAAGAGCGGCGGCACGATCAGCGCCACCCAGGTGTTGGCGAGTTGGAAGTCGCGCGCCACCATGATGAATTGCGGGATCAGCACCACCGCATAGGGCAGCGTGATGGTGCCGAAGATGATCCCGACGACCACGCCTTTGCCGAAGAACTGGTAGCGGGCCAGCGCCCAGCCGGCCATCGACGTCAACAGCACCGACAGGAAGGTGTAGGTCACCGCCACCGAGACGGAGATGCCGATGGCGCCGACGAAATTGGTGTCGCGCTGCAGATTGTTGAAATTGTCGACGAAATTGCCGTGCGGCAAAAGCTCGATGCCAGGGCTGAAGATGCCGTTGTCGGGCATGGTCGAGAACACCACCATCATCCACAGCGGGAACAGCCAGATCAGCGCCAGCGGGGTGAGGAAAAGATGCAGCGCGATGCTGCGCCTCAGGCGGGCGGAGGAGAGCGAACTCATTGCTTTTCCCTCGTCAGCCACAGTTGCACCAGCGTGATCGCGATCGCCAGCGCCGCCATGGTGTAGGCGACGGCCGAGGCATAGCCGAAATTGAGCGAGCGGAACCCCTGGCGGTAGAGCAGCAGGCCGAGCGTCTCGGTGCCGCCGCCCGGCCCGCCGCGCTCGGTGATCAGGAAGGGCTCGGTGAACAATTGCATGGTGCCGATGATCGACAGCACCAGGCAGAACACGATGACCGGTTTCAAGAGCGGCAAGGTGATGTAGAAGAACTGCTTGAGCTTGCTGACGCGGTCGAGCGTCGCCGCCTCGTAGACATCCTCGGGGATGGATTGCATGCCGGCCAGAAGGATGATGGCGTTGTAGCCGGCCCAGCGCCAGGTGACCGCGATCATGATCAGCGCCATGGCCGGCGTGACATTGGAGAACCAGTCGACCTTAGGGAGCCCGACGCTGTTCAGCAGCTTGTTGACGATGCCGAAATCGAGGCTGAACATCAGCCGGAACACCGCCGAATAGGCGACCTCGCCGACGACGACCGGAGCGAAGAACGCAAAGCGGTAGAGACCCCTCGCCTTCAAGAGCGGCGAATTCAAAAGCACGGCCATCACCATGGCCAGCGCAATCATCACCGGCACCTGGATGACGAGGATGAGCAGCGTGTTCTTCAGCGCGTTAAAGAAGGCCGGATCGCCGATCAGCCGGCCCCAGTTGAAGCCCGGCGCGAAACGCCAGGGCACGGTGCGTGTCGCCTGGAAGGAGATCATGAACGACGAGATGATCGGCCATACCCAGAAGACGGAGAAGATCAGCAGATAAGGCGCCAGGAAACGATAGGCCGTGGCGTTGCGGTTTCGCATCCTGCTCCTCCTCCCTCATATCCGGTGTTTCAGACAAGCTCGCAGGCGCAGAGTCCGGGCGGCAAGAGCCGTCCCGGACCCCGTCCCTGGGAGGTTATGATTTGACCGGCAATCCGGTCGCCGCCGCGATCTGTTTTGCGGCGTCGTCGAGTGCCGCCTTGGCGTCGGGATAGCCTCCGGCCAGATATTTGGTCTGCACCGCGCGGACGATGATTTCGGCATCGCTCTGGAACTGCGTGCCGCGGCTGGGGACGACCTTGGGCAAGGTGCCCAGAATATCCTTCCATACCGCCTGGCCACCCCAATAGGGCAGGCCTTGGCTGACGTAGGGGTCATCCAGCGCCGAGACCAGCGAAGGGACCAGGCCGAACTCCTTCAGCATGGTGATCTGGCCTTCATTGGTTCCAAGCGTGTATTTCAGGTATTCGTAAGCCGCTTCCTTGTTCTTCGAGGCCGAGGTGATGGCCAGCGACGAGCCGCCGAGATTGGCGGCGCGGGGACCGTCGGCCGTCAGGCTCGGCATCAGATAGACGCCCCATTTGCCGTTCTCGCCGGCTGATTCGGTGCGGATGGTGCCTTCATACCAGCCGCCATACACTTGGGTGGCGACGGTGCCCGCCGTGTTATTGGTGATCTTGGTGCCCCAGTCGGCGGACGACACGATGCCGGCGTCCTTCATCTCCTTGACCTTGGTCAGGGCGTCGACGCATTTGGGTTCGCTGACCGTGATCGACTGGCCGTCCTCGGCGAAATAGGCGCAGCCCTGCTCGTTGGAGATCATGCGGAAGAATTCAGTGTCGCCGTTGAAATCGGCATTGGTCATCGAGACGCCCGGATTGGCGGCCTGGATCTTCTTGCCGGCGGCGATGAAATCGTCCCAGGTCTTGATCGATGCCGGATCCACCCCAGCCTTCTCGTAAAAGTCGCGGCGATAGAAGGCGGCGACCGGGCCGGAATCCCACGGCATGGCATAGGCCTTGTCGCCGACCTCGAGCTCGGTGCGCTTGAAATCGGGGAATTTCTTCTGGTCCTCGGCACTGTAGCCCAGCGTATGCAGGTCCACGAAGCAGTCGGGGAACTGGCTCCAGTAATTCTCGGCTTCGCCATTCTCGATGGTGACGATGTCGGGCAGGCCGACGCCGCCGGCCGCACAGCCGGCGATCGACTTGTCGTAGGTCGGCTGGTTGCCGAGATCCTGAACCGTGACCTTGATGTCGGGATGCAGCTTGTTGAAGCCGGCAACCGTCGCCTTCAGCGACGAAGCGGCGACATTCCAGCTCCAGATGGTGATTTCGCCGGACTGCGCAAAGGCCGGGGCTGAGCCCAGGGCAAGCGCGAGCGCGGCGCAGGTCAGTGTGATGCGCATTGAAATCCTCCCATTTCATTTGCTCTCTCTGCGAGCGTGGCTACACTATTCGGCGCGGAAGGCTTGTCGCCGACAAAGGGAATACGGAATTGGCGGAAAGTAAGATGCCGGAGCGGCCGTTTTACCAGCCAGGGGCCAGCAGCGTGGAAGGCCTGCCGCTGCTCCTGCAGATGTTTCACACCGCTCCGCTGGTGATGCTCAAGCCGCATTGGCATGCCCAGGTCGAGGTGAATTTCATCGTCCGCGGCAGCGTGCACTACCGCATGAACGAGCACGAAATCTCGCTTTCGGCCGGCGAGATGTGCTTCTTCTGGGGTGGCCTGCCGCACCAGATGGACGATCTCAGCGACGACGCCATCTATGCCGGCGCGCATCTGCCGCTGGTGCATTTTTTCCGCCTGCATCTGCCGGCGGACGTGCGCCACCGGCTGATGACGGGTGCGACGCTGGTGACCAGCGCCACCGACCAATCCGACAACGACAATTTCGCCCGTTGGAACAGCTATGCCCGCTCGGGCGATCCGGCCAAGGCCGAGCATGCCGTCAACGAGCTTCTGCTGCGGCTGGAGCGGGTGCGGTTCGAGCCCTACCGGCTGGTGCCCGAGACGGCGGCCGGGCAGGAAGCCGGCAGTGCCTTCGACCAGCAATCCTCCCGCAATGTCGGACGCATGTGCGACTTCATCGCCGAGAATTTCCTCTACGACATCGATTGCATGAACATAGCGGCGGCCGCCGACATCCATCCCAAATACGCCATGAGCCTGTTCAAGAAATCGACCGGCATGACGCTCAACGAATATGTCAACCTTCTGCGGCTGAGCTACGCGCAGGCATTGCTGATGCATCAGGATGCCAACGTGCTGCGCGTCGCCATGGACTCCGGCTTCGGCTCGCTCAGCGCCTTCAACAAATCCTTCCGCAAATTGGCCGGCATGACCCCCTCCGATTTTCGCAGGAGCGTGACCGGCGCCAGGTAGAAGCGACGATCGGTCGCCGCCTTCCGGATCCCGCAGTTGCTGCGGCGCCGGGACGGAGGCAAAAAAGGCCGGAAGGGCCCAGCCCTCGCGCCATAACGGCAATGAAAGCGCCTGAGGAAGCCAGCCTTTCCACAGCCTCGCTTTTCCTGCCGGAAATCGCCACCTAGGCGCTGGACAGGCTAAATTCCCGTGCTATAACCCACGCGCTTTCAAGGGGCGCCCCACGGTGCCTTCATGAAATCCGGTTCACGCGTTTTCGTTTGCCGGAACAGGCCCAGATAGCTCAGTTGGTAGAGCAGCGGACTGAAAATCCGCGTGTCGGTGGTTCGAATCCGCCTCTGGGCACCATTTCCCTTTCCCATAGCTTCTCACAGCATCCCACCAATCAACATAATCAACGCGTTAGCTTGTCTGAGCTGCTCATGCGGACCCGCCGCGTGCCGTTCCAACGCATCGGTTTGTGGGTAACGGTCCAGACGTTCCCCATTGCACGGGAGGTTCGTTACCCATGTCGCGCAGGGAGGAGAAGATCACGGCTCTCATAGAAGCGCGCACTACCTTTGGCTTGATCTCCGAGGAATACGTCAAGCGGATGCAGGAGCGGGACGCCGCAGCGGCCGCCACCAAAACCCAAATGGCTCCTCGAAGACTTGGCCTGCCCGCTCGCCAAACGTCCAATCAAAGAGATCACTCCAGCGGAGATTCTTCAACTTCTCCAGAAGATCGAAAAGAGCGGCCGACGGGAAACCGGCGCGGCGTCTGCGCGGCGTGATCGGCAGTGCCTTCCGGTTGGCGATTGTCACCCTGCGGGCCGAGGGCGACCCGACCCTGCCCTCCGGGGCGCCTCCAGCCGCCTAAGGCCAATGGTCGTGCCGCTATCACGGATGAAAAGAAATTCGGTCAGCTCCTCGTGGCGATCGATGAGTACGATGGCTGGCCGACCATACACGCCCGAGACCAACGGCAAGGCGGAGGCTTCATCCAGACGAGCCTGCGCGAATGGGTTTATGCTCGAGCCTACAACACTTCTCATGAACGCACCGCAGAACTGCCACGATAGCTTCATCGCTACAATTGGCACAGGCCACACGGCAGCTTAAAATCAAGACCGCCTATCAGCCGCCCCGGGCTAACAACCTGTTGAGGTTCCACAGCTAACCAAACGGGGCTTACCGCGGCTGCGACGAAATCGACCGCATCGCAGGGGCGTGATCAAGGTCCACTCACCTGACTTCATATGTGCGCCACAAAGGACTGAATAAATCCGTTCGCTGGCGTTCGGCATCCGTCGGCATATACAGTTTGACACCAACGCCACGTCCAACGGATCTCCGGCATACTGCCGACTGAATATTTCAAAGGACCGTCAGGGCCAGTGAGGTTCGTGACCGCACTTTCTTCGTCTCAATCGATTGAACATAAAGAGTATCCCCTTACGGCCGATGCGCGAAAAGCCGCGTCGTGACCGGCAGGTGTCACAGCCTTCCTACTCCGTTGTGCTGCCTTTCTTTCTGCGCCGATTGATGTGCGATTGCGCGACGGCCATTCGCAGCTCGGGTGTCATCTCCAATGGCGCATTCTCTGCCTCGTGTGGGTTCTGCAGCCCTTGGACGTGGACGGTGGGGAATGGGAGTTCGATGCCCTGCTCCTTGAAGGCTTGGCGGAGGCGTAAAAAGAATCTGCCTTTCATACTGAAGGCGCCTCCCGGTCTGGTTGTGACCTTGACCCTTAATACGATGCCGTACTCGCCGAACTCCTGTACGCCCTGCATCTTGATCGGTTCGATCACCCAGTGTTTGAATTCTGGATCTTCCGCCAGTTCGAGGCCTATCCGCTTGATCAGCTTGCGGGCGAACTCGACATCGGTATCATAGCCAACGGTGATGTTGAACTTGTCGGTGACCCAGTCGCGGCTCTGGTTCTGCACCGCCCCGAGTTCACCGAAAGGTATTGTGAACAGCGGGCCACGATGGTGGCGCAGCTTCACCGAGCGCAGCGAAAAGCTCTCCACCGTACCCCTGTAGCTGCCCGATGAAATGTACTCGCCGACACGAAACGCATCGTCGAGCAGATAAAACACCCCTGAGATCACGTCCTTGACGATGGTTTGTGCCCCAAATCCGACAGCGACGCCAACGACGCCGGCGCCGGCGATCAGCGGGCCGATCTGGATACCGATTGAGGCGAGCATCATCAGCACGGCCATCACGACGATCACTGCAAGCAGAATGTTTTGGATGATCGGCAACAGCGTGCGCAGCCGTGCCTGCTGCGGATCGAGGGTCGGGACGTCCTCGTCGCCGATCACCGCATGCGGTGTTTCAATGCCCAGCTTTCGCTCGATCAAGGCTTTGATGATCGACCACCCGAAATCGGCGGCAAGCGCAATGACCACGACGTTGATCAGGCCGCGCAATATCAGCGTGGTCGTCGGATCGCTGTCCTGCATGGACTGCATGTCCAGACCCCAGACACGCGCGAGAAGGTAAGCCGCCGCCAGGATCAAAATCATCCGGATCCCGCGATCGATGACAGCGATCGTCACCGCCGGAATCGTCGGCCGGCCGGCATCTTCGGATCCTGGCCGCAGGACGAAATTGACCCCGCGCTGCGTCAGCACGATTGCCAACGGCAAGACGAATGCGGTGAAGGTAAACCAGAAGAGTATATAAAGGCCGGCTATGCGCTCCAGGAACAGAACGATGAAATAAGCAGTCAACAGCCATGTCGCTGCCGTGTGACCGTGCCCGCCGTCCCGCCGTGTTCTTGGCCGACGCCAGACGGCGCGCAGAAAGAGCAGCAGCAGGATGAAATCGGCGCCCAGAGACAGGACCATCATTCCGTCCTGATCGATGCCGAGACCCGGCAAGAGGTTAAAGGCGGCGGCGAAGAAGGCGAAGACGCCGACGATCCGCGATAGCCAATAGGACCAATGGTCGGCGGTCTCGTTGGCGATCGGCAAGGCACGAACCTCGACGGCGTTCTCGACATGCATGAAGGAAGGGACAAGCAGGGCTATCACGTACGTGCGCACACCCCATGTAACGACGGCAGCCATCAGAAATGTCAGCACAATCTGGCGGATAAGCATTGGCCAGTCGAACAATATGAACGCGCCGGCGCTGCCCACCGCGAACGAGACGATCAGCAGGCTGGAATAAAGCGTGCGACCACCAATCTTCTTGGCCCGCCCGATGGGCGTATCCTTCGATTGGGCGATAATCCAAAGACGAAATGGGCGGGTGAGTTTGTACGTGGCCCAGGTCAGCGCCAGGCCGGCGGCGATGAAAATCGCAATCAGCAAAAATACGCCGGCTGGCCCCCTGCTGGACATATCCTCCATGGTCGCTTCCCGAACGCGTGCGAACTGGCCTGGCAGCGAGGGTAGAGTTCGCACGATCCGCTCGATATGATGCTTGATCCGATCGAGCGTAGAGGATGCCATCGTATTCATCTGGCCCGGCGCGGCCACCGCGTCGGACGATGCATCGGCCGGCGAAGCTCCTGCCGCGGCGGGCGCTGCCGTTGACCCGGGGGCCTGATTTCGCTGTTCGGCCACCCAGGCCTTCACTGACGGATCGTCGAGAAGCTCGAATAACTGTTTGACCCTTTCAGGCGGGACGGTTGGCGGTGACTGCGCCTGTGTCGGGCCAGCCAATAGGAGGGCGATCCCGAAGACCAGCGGCCTGGCAATCAGGACAAACATCGCCGCCAGATCTTCGAGACGTGGTGCCGGGCGCGCCAGGTCCCTGGCTTCCAATCGTCGAATCATGCGTGGCATCGTGCTGTACCCTTCCGGTCAATCGGCAAGCAACGACATCTATGTCCGCCGTTGCTTCTACCTTGAACAAGCCGATGTTGTGGTGCAAGACATCATCGGTCTGAGCTAGACCCTTGCGCCGGGTACTTGGCGGTGTCTACTAGCCGCAGGGGCAGGGCATTCCGACCTCGGCCTCCGGCCGTTCCATGAACTGGGCATTGGTGATTCTGGGCGCAGAACGCCCGGCATCGGGATCCTAGGCCCATACAACGAGAGCATAATCGCTTGCCATTCAGCCTGTCTCCAGACCTTTTAGCCTTGCCTCTAATTCGCCCCGACCTTGACAGAGCAGCGCTGCCATCCGATGCCGTCGTCCGTTTTTGACATTCGCCGACTCTTGCCGAAGAAGACGAAAGCTCGATGGCTCAGGACAACGCAAACGGCGGTACTGCTACTGAAGCTCTCGCGTGGACTGCGTTGTGGAACGCCGCGTCAGATTGTGGCAGCGGCTCGCGCCCGATCAACCTGCAGTCCCTGCGCGCGCTGCCGGCAGGGCGGAAATGGATGCGCGAGGCCGTCAGGGTGGTCTTCGATGGGCTTATGGTCGGAAGCCTGTCGGCGCCGGCGCAATTGGCTGCCAGATGGGACAAGTTCGGCGGCGCCGTCACCGAGTTGATCGTCGAACTCGGCAAGGTCTGGGGCGATCCCGCAGCGGGTCGCCGCGCCCAGTATCAGCTTGAGCAAATGCTTCTCGACGTCGACGATCTTGCCGCGCGGCGCAGGCTGGCGCGGACACTCGGAATTCGCGTCGACGCTCGCAATCCGACCGCGATCGAACTCCCGGAAGGCATCGATCGAATTTATGCCTATCTGATGATGGACGGCCAGATCGAGGCTGTCGTGCAGTTTGGCGTGCTCGGGACAGTGACAAGAGATCATTGGATTCAGTTGATTCAGAATGTCGTGCCCGCTGAGCGGCTTACAGACGGTACGGCAAGGCTTGCAGTACGATCAACTGTGCCGCAAGAGGGCGTCGGTGCCGACACGTCAAACACGCTTGCACCCGAGGCGTTGCTGTCCACAGCCGAACGCCGGACCGATCCGGAAAGTCACTTCGGCAAACTCGCCCTATTGGCCGCTGCAGCGCGGGAGCTGGTTCGGTCGAGCGCCGAACCAGCACAACCTCCTGCAGCGCCGCGCCGAGCACGGTCCGCGGACAGGAATGATCGCGCGGCGTTCTGGAACAGCTATTTCGCGACCGAGGATCCGTGGAACTACGGCTCGCTCTATGAGCAGGAAAAATATCAGCGGCAGCTCGAAATCCTGCCTGCCGGCCCCATCGGACGGGCGCTTGAGCTGGCCTGCGCGGAGGGCCACTTCACGCGGCAGCTGGCGCCGCGTGTTGGCCATTTGACCGCAACCGACATCTCCGCCATAGCCATCGAGCGGGCCCGTGCGCGATGCAGTGATCAGCCTAACATTGAGTTCGGTGTGCTGGACTTCGCTGCGGACGCCCTGCCGGGTGAGATGGATCTGATCTTCTGTTCGGAAGTGCTCTACTACCTGGATGATCTCGCCGAGTTGCAGCGTATCACTAAAAAATTCGCTGAGGCATTGGCCCCTGGCGGCAGTTTCATCAGCGCACACGCATTCGTGTTACGTGACAATGTTGAAAGGACGGGCTTCGACTGGAACACATTCGGTGCCCAGGCGATCTCGGAGACGCTGGCAGCGACCGAAGGCCTCGTGCTCGAGCAATCGATCCAGACGGAGCTCTACCGCATAGACCGCTTCCTTCGCCTGTCGCAGGGCGATTTGGTAGCGAAACCGATGATCGATCATGTGCCAATCCGCGCGCCTATCGAAATCGGGGTCGCGCGAAATATCATCTGGGGTGGGGCGCGGGCCTTGCGCCGCGACGTCGCGCGCAACGAACGGCGGCAGCGTATCCCTGTCCTCATGTATCATAGCGTCTCCGATGATGGTCCGGCCGCGCTCGCCCGTTTCCGGCTCACGCCCGCCGCATTCGCCAGCCAGATGGCATGGCTGCGCGCCAATGGCTTTCACGCGATTAGTTCAGATCAGTTGGAAGTGTGCATCGCCAAGCGCCAACCATTCGTTGGCCGCCCAGTTCTTATCACCTTCGATGACGGCTTCCAGAATTTTGCCGACCATGCCTGGCCGACCTTGCGCGCGAACGACCTGACCGCGGAAGTGTTCCTGGTGACGGACCTTGTGGGGGAAAGTGCACAGTGGGACGCCCACAACGGTCCGCCGACGCAACTTATGGGAGCGGGGACGGTGCGACGCCTCGCCGCCGAAGGCGCGTTCTTCGGAAGCCACATGGCGACGCATCGCGCGATCGATGGTCTGTCGAGTTCTGACCTGGCCGCCGAGCTCCTGCGCTCTCGTATGTTCATCGAACGGTGGACCGGTCGTCCAACCACGGCGTTCACGGCACCCTTCTCTGTCACCGACGGACGGCTTGGCCGGCTGGCCAGGGAGTGCGGTTATCGGATCGGCTTCGGCGCCAGACACGGGCCGGCGGACCTCGATTGCGATCCCATCGACCTTCCGCGTATCGAGATTCGAGGGGATCGCTCGCTCGATGACTTTGTCGCCACTGTCGAGGCCGTGCTCGAATAAACGGTGAACGTATCAGTGTCATTGCTCCCGCTCACAATAGGCAAGACACAATCGACGAGACGCTCCGCAGCGTGCGCGCCAAGTCTATCGTGCTCTCGACGAGATTATTGCGTTGACGATGGCATTCTAGCGGTTGGAGGGACTGCTGTCGCAGCGCGCCCCAATGATCCACAAAGAAAATCGCCAGTCAGAGGCGATGCAGACAATGCCAGAACCTTACATTCTGGCTCGTCGAGGCCGGTCTAGATTTGTGACAAATTGGTTCCGCTTTTTGCTCAATGTCCCGCCGGTACCGCCTTCGCTAGTCTATTGGGCGACTTGGGACACGGCTGACATCAGCTCCTGCGGGTTTGGCGCCCCAAACATGTATCGCCCCCCCTCTGGAACCTCCGTGAAGCTCCAGCGGACGATCCCCTGCCGGTCCAGCAGGAACTGACCTATCAGTTGTCCGTGTCCGGTCGCCATCATCTGCTCATCGGCTTCGGTCAGTTCGTAGTGGTCCTTGTTGTTGAGGATTTCGCTGGCGGCAAAGGGATCCAAAGGACCGGGCAACTCGCCTGGCATGTCGACCCGCATATCCTTTGCCGCTGCCATCGAGACCTTGTACGGCCAGTTCGTCTCGTTTTCGGTGAATTCGAGATTGGGCAGTCCAAAAGCACGATGTGAAGCGCGTTCAGGGTCCGAGGCCGCAAGCAGATTCGGCATCGGGTGGTAGCGGAAATAGAGACGCGCCCGTTCGATCGGCGTGTTGACCACCGTCAGGCTCCCCACGCCCCTTTCGCGCAACTCCGGATCGAGCCGCGCCTGGGCGGCGATATGGCGCCTGCAAAACGCACAATGCAGACCTCGAAACAGCCCGACCAGCACCGGCTTTTGTCCACGAAAGTCGTCAAGCGCGATCTTGCCTTCCTGGGTAATGGCGTCGAGTACCAAGTTCGGCGCGCGGTCGCCCGGTTGAAGCGGTAACAAGTCAATAGGCGCGGACATTTCAACCTCCCACCCGGCTAGTCGAGAAAAGGCAGCACCACAAGCGTTTCCGGATCCAGCCCGTGCTGGGCGCATGTTCCCTGCGCCAGGGAAAAGTAACGTTCGGCCTCGGCCAGATTGTCGAGGTCGAGATTGAGCGTTGCGAGACCATCATAGCACGGAAACAGCAACTGGGGCTCGCCCGTTTCGCGGGCTACGTCCAGTGCTTCCTCGAACAAGCCAACCGCCAGTTCCGGACGGCCGTTGCACTGGTGGATCTGCCCAAGCACGATCAACGGCACCGGCAGGTGCTCGCGCTGGTCGAGCGCCCGGTCGATCTCGATGGCCTTCTCTGCGGCAGGGATGCCCTCCGTCGGACAGCGATCCGTGAAAGTACAACAAGCGACCGCCAGATTGGCGAGGAGGCGCGCCTGGAAACCCAGATCACCAATATGGCGCGCCACTTCAAGACCGCGCCGACAGACCTCGATCGCCTTTGCCGGATCGATGGTCGTGTAAAGCACGCCGAGATTGGTGTAGCCGCGGCAGGCCGCGCCCAGCAGACCGGCGGCTTCGGCCAATTCAATGCTACGCTCAACCTGCCGCACGGCTTCACGGTCTCGTCCAAGGCGAGCCAGCGCGACAGCCTTGGTATTGAGTGCCTCGGCGGTCACAAGGGTGGCATCGCACCCTGCCTCGGAGGCACGCTCCGTCGTCAGAGCGCCGACGCAATCCAGCGCCGCGTCCGCCCATTTTGCCGCGAGAGCATGATCTCCGCTACGGAACGCCTGTCGGCCACGTTCTTGCCAGAGATGCGCCTGCTCGATCGGGGCATCCGCTCCATCGAGGAGCGCTGCCGCTTCAGCATAGCGGGATTCTGCATTGTCGCGCTTGCCGACGTCCCAGAACAGGCGACCGATCTTGCGCAAAACGCGCGCCGAAGCGACACGATCGGCTGACTCGCGATATGCCTGCAACACCGTCTCGTAATGGCGGTGCGCGATCTCGCGGCGGCCTGCCGGACCGCTCAAATCGGCAATGCGCTCTGCAATTGCCAGTTTGAGCGGTGTCTGCCCGGTCGCGCCCAACGCAGTCAGTGCCCGCTCGTAGAAACGAAGGGCGTCGTCGTTGGCGTAGATCATGCGAGCGTGATCGCCCGCCGCCTGCAGGTAGTGCGCGCCCTTCTCCCGCTCGGCGCTCTGTGCGAAATGATGACCGAGCACGGTCAAATCCTCGAGCCGTTCCGGCTTGTCGCCGCACAGTTTCTCCAAGGCAGCACCGACCCGCCCGTGGATGTCGGTCCGGCGCTGCAAGAGCAGATTCTGGTAGATCACGTCCTGCAGCAATGTTTGCGTAAAGCGGTAGCTTTGCGACGAGACCGAGCCTGATCCGGCAACTTCCTCGATGATTTCGGCATCGCAAAGCAGTTCGCAGCCGGCTTCCAGCCGGCCAGGATCGGCTGTCACGGTTTTCAGAAGTGTGGCATCGAAGCGCGGGCCGATCACCGCGGCTTCCTGGGCCAACCGGCGTACCTCTTGGGGCAGCCGGTCGACGCGGGCGAGCAACATTGCCTGGATCGTGGCGGGGATGCCGGTTGCGACCTCGCCTGCCACAGTCCTCCATCGCTGGCCCTCGCGCACCAGTACACCGCGATCGATAAGGCCGCGAACGATCTCCTCTATAAAAAGGGGGTTGCCGCCCGCGCGCTCGAGGATCTGGTCAAGAAGCCCTCCTGCGGAGTTTACCCAGCTCTCGCCGAAAAGCGCCGCTAACAGGCTGCGTCCGTCATCGCGGCTAAGCGGTGAGAGCCTGAGTGCTGTGTGACTGACCCGACTTGAGTCGAGCTGGCCGTGGTCCGGCTCCGGACGATGCGTGACCAGCAACATCAACCGCGTGCGCTCCAACCTGTCCATCACGAAACGCAGTGCCTCGAGCGACACGGCGTCGGCCCAGTGCAGGTCTTCGACGACAATCAACAGCGGCGACAACGCAAGCCGCCGTTCGATGATTGTGCGGACTGCGTAGAGAATTTGCCGCCGCAGCTGCTCGGGCTCGACATGCTGCAAGGTGGCATCGGGGTCGCCAAGACCAAGCACATGGTAGAGCAAGGGCATCAGCCGCTTCGCCTCCTCGCCCTGCAGGCCGAGATCGGCCAGCAAGCCTGCGAGCTTCCCCCGCATTTCGTCCCCATTGTCGTTCTGCATCATCCCGGCAGCGCTACGCACCACCGCGCCCAAGGCGCCAAATGATCGTTCGCCCAGCGGTGAGCACGTGGCCTGCCGCACGGCGACGTTGCGAAAACGATCCTCGTCGCCGACGCGGGCGACGAACTCCTTCACCAGCCGCGATTTCCCGATACCGGCTTCTCCAACGAGGCGGACAAGTTGGGCCGAGCCACTGCACGCCTGGTCAAGGCTCGCCAGCATTCTATGCAGCTCCGCGTCACGACCTATCATCGGCGCGCTGAGGCCGAGCGCCTCGAGCCCACGCGCCGCACGCGGCGCCGCAAGCGGTGCATCCAGCCGATGGACGAGCACACTGCCGGCCTTGCCGCGAAGCACGACATCACCCAGCGGTTCGTAGGAGAAGGCATGCCGGGTCAGCTTGTGAGTGAGCTCGCCTACCAGCACCTCACCCGGTGCGGCCAGCGATTGCAGGCGTTGCGCCGTATTCACGGTGTCACCGGTAACCGAATAGGATTTGGCGGTGCCGATGCCCAATCCGCCGGTGACGACCGGACCGGTGTTTATGCCGATGTGGAGCAACAGCGGCGAGCCGGAGTTGGGCGCGCTTTCGCCGAGCCGCGCCGTCCGGGCGATCATGTCGAGAGCGGCGCGAAGCGCACGCTCCGGATCGTCCTCATGCGCGACCGGCGCCCCGAACAAGGCAAGCAGTGCGTCGCCGATGAATTTGTCGACGAAACCACCAAAGTTTCGCACGGCCGCCGTCAATTCCTTGAACAGTTCGTTCTGCAGCGCTTGCATCACCTCGGGGTCGAGCTGCTCGCTGAGTGTCGTGAAGCCGCAAAGGTCGGCGAACAGGACCGTTACCGTCCGACGATCGGCCTCTGAGACGGGTTGCAGCCCATCGCCTTCGATGTTCGGAAGCAGCGACGGAATTCGAGAAGGCGGCACAACGGTCCGGCTTGGTGTGGGAGCAGGCCGTTCGACCGCTTTTGCGGGCGCACCGACGCTTGCCCCACATTTCGGACAGAACTCGAAATCAGGTGCGCAGAGGTAGCCGCAACTTGCGCATGGCACCGGTTGGCGCCTGCCGCACCTCGGACAGAAAGCGTATCCGCTCTCAACCTCGAAACCGCAGCCCGAGCAGTCCATCGAAAAGACCTCACTAGCTACCGTGACGGCGTGATCGCGCTACGCACGTCACGGCCAAGGTACTCACAAGGATGAACCGTTAGCCGTCGACCGGCAAGCGGCAGCGCAAATCGGCATCGAGCGATCCGTGTGGCTCCGTGGCAGGGCGCTGCCGATTCGGGCGGCTGCGTCCTTTGCGAAAGTTCCCTCTTCCCCTCTGTCTTCCTGCTATTGTAGGGACGAGGAGACGGACCGATGAGCGAGAATCGCAAGCTGGCCGCAATCCTGGCCGCGGATGTCGTCGGCTACAGCCGGCTCGCGAGCGCGGACGAGGATCGTACCTTGGCGAGGTTGCGGGCCCTGCGCAGCGACCTGATCGATCCGATCATCGCTGTGCACAACGGGCGGGTGATCAAGCGTACCGGGGATGGGGCGCTGGTTGAGTTCCGCAGCGTGGTGGATGCCGTGCGTTGCGCCGTTGAGGTTCAGAACGGCATGGTGGAGCGCAATGCCGGCGTACCGCAGGACCGCCGCATCGAGTTCAGGATCGGTATTCATCTGGGGGATGTCGTTGAAGAAAGCGACGGCGACCTGATGGGCGACGGCGTCAACATCGCTTCGCGTTTGGAGGGCGTCGCGGCGCCCGGCGCCATCTGCCTGTCCGAGGATGCCTATCGCCAGGTCAAGGCGAGGCTGGACCTCTCGGTCAGCGATCTCGGCAGCACGCAGCTCAAGAACATCGCCGAGCCCATCCGGGTCTATTCGCTGCAAGTCGGTAGCGCCGGGACCAAGGCGACCCCGGAAACCGCGACGGGCCGGCCGGCAGCGGCAGCGCCGCCGAAGCTGTCGATCGCCGTACTGCCGTTCACCAACATGAGCGGTGACGCCGAACAGGACTACTTCGCCGACGGCATCTCCGAAGACATCATCACGGCGCTGTCCAAACTGTCGCAGCTCTTCGTCATCGCACGCAATTCGTCGTTCACCTTCAAGGGCCAGAACGTCCGTGTGCAGGAGGTGGGCGCGAAACTCGGCGTGCGGCATGTGCTTGAGGGCAGCGTACGCAAGTCGGGGAACAGGGTGCGCATCACCGCGCAGCTCATCGATGCAACCTCGGGCGGCCATCTTTGGGCGGAGCGGTTCGATCGCGAGCTGACCGACATATTCGCCGTCCAGGACGACGTGACGCAGCAGATCGTCGGTGCGCTGGCGCTCAATCTGACCGAGGGTGACCGTCAGCGGCTGGCGCCCGAGCACCCGCGCAACGCGGAGGCGTATGACTGTTTCCTGCGGGGCCGGGAGCTGTGGCACCGGCTGACGAAGGAAACCAACGTCGCAGCCCGCGACGTCTTGCAACGTGCCATCGACCTGGACCCGAACTTTGCCTCTGCCCACGCTTTCCTCGCACTCACGCACGGACTCGACTACCTCAATAGGTGGAGTGCCTCGCCGCCGGAATCGATGGCGCAGGCGGAAGAGGTCGCAACGCGAGCGGTAACGCTGGATGGCAGCGATCCCTGGGCGCACTGGGCGCTGGCTATAGCCAAGCTGTACACACGACAGCACGATGGGGCCATCGACGAGGCCGAGCGCGCGATCGTCCTCAATCCGAACTTCGCGGAAGGGCACGTCATCCTCGGCGAGGCGCTGTACTATTCGGGCAGACCCGAGGAGGCCCTCGAGAGTTTCGCCCGGGCGAAGACCTTGAATCCATACTTTCCAGATGTGCTTCTGCATTTCCAGGCTTTGGCGGCGTTCCAACTGGGAAGGTACGAAGAGGCCGTTGACCTCTTGCTGCAACGGCTGGCTCGCAACGCTGTCACCGACGTCTCTCGCGCGCTTCTGGCCGCCTGCTACGGCCATCTCAGCCGTTTCGCCGAGGCCCGCGCGGCATGGCAGGAAGTGCTTCGCCTCAACCCCGACTATTCGCTGGAATACCGTCGCAAGGTCTTGCCCTACAAGAACCCTGCCGATTTCGAACTCGTGGTGGACGGGCTCCGCAAGGCCGGTGTCGTGCAATGACAGGAGGCCATGTCAGGTCGCCTTGATCCCAGCCTGGCCGATCTTGCGCCATCGAGCGTTTTCGCGAACCAGTTTCAGGTCGTCGGTCGTCTCGGCAAATGTCCGCAATCGGTATTGCCGGAGCAGTTCCGGGAAAAGCGCCCCTTCCGGCAGGCCGGCAAGCTGCTCGCGGACTGAGATCTTTTCATCGATGACCCGCATGCCCCAGGCATTTTCCCGAACCTGCAGCTCCGCAGCCAGATCGCGCTCTTCCGGCGCGTTTTCATCTAGCGCAGCCAGCAGGATCGAGTGGAAAAGCGCTACATAACCAATCTGTCTCAGGCCACCCACAACCCGCACGCGCGGCAATATGGCGAGGACGAGGAACATCAGGAACAAGTTCGGCAGCAGCACGCCGTCCAGCAGCGCCTGCCTGAGATGCGGCCGCTCGAACGGGATGGAAAGACCATGCGGCCTGTCAGGCTCGATCAGGTGCCCGTTCTCGAGGACGAGCTTGCGCACGCGCTCCTCGCGGATGCCCCAGAAATAAGTCGTGGCATTGGGCAGGAATCTGCCAAATGGGGTCGATGCGGCCTCTTGCAAGGCACGGTCGAGACGCTGGCGCCTTGCGGGCTCAATGAGCAGTCTGGACAGGAGGCTGCCGTCATATTCCAGATGCCGAGCCATGGCAGCCGCGGCGAGTCGATCATCGATGAAAACCGGCAGGGCCATGCCGGAACGATCCCAACTGGCGACTAGGTCTTCGTTGAGCTCTGTGAGCGCATCGGCGGCGGTTGCAAACACCTTGTCCTGGCTGGCGAGCAGTGTGCCCAGCCAACGACTGGCGTCCGTCTCATTGCCCACCGCTTCGAGCGCGCTCGTGTTGAGGGTGACGGGACCGGCCGCGCAGGCGCTTTTGCGGCACAGCTTGTGGCGCCCCATGCCGAACAGGTTGACCTTGTCGTCGCCGACATCGAGCCATCCCGGCCCCTCCCGGCCAACTGTCTCCATGGTCATCGTCGTTCCCATGAAGCTGAAGAAGACGGACAGCCCGTTTTCGACCGCGCCGAGCCAGGCAAGCAGGTGGGCGTCGAAGGTGATCCGGTCCATCAGAAGCAGGCAGTGCAGGCCTGACTGAATCACCGGTCTGTGCTCGAACTCTTCGAGGGCCTTGCCGACCTCTTCAGGCTGCATGATCACCCCGAGGCGCTGCTGCAGGAGGTCGCGCAGGATTGAGCGGGCAGCGATCGCCGGGCTTGATGCAGGCCTTGGCAAGGGCCGCCACAGATGGCGGGCGTATTCGGAAACCGGTGCATTCCAGTTCTGCTCAATGTCACGCACAACTTCCGGGCAAAGCAGCGACAGCACAGCCAGAATGTCCGCCGGAGGCGCAGAGGTAGGGTCAAGGACGGCAGTCATTGGTCCCGTCTAGCCGCTTGCGGTGCAAACGCCAAGGGAGACCAGACTCGGCACGAATTGTTTGACTGGCTGAACGGTTGAGGCCAGACAGCGGATCTTAGAACCGCAGCCGGGCCATGCTCAGGAGGTCGTGGTACCGCCCGTTGGTAAAACCGGCCTTCACATGCCGGCCTTCGACCTCAAAGCCGTGGCTTGCGTAAAGACGGATGGCCGGTTCGTTGTCGGCATAGACGGTCAATTCGACCCGCTTCAAGGCGCGCCAATTGTCGGCCACGTCAAGCAACGCGCCAAGAATGGCCGAGCCAATCCCCTTGCCGACAAAGGCATCGTCAAGGCCGATATTGATCTCGCCGATATGCGAACGGCGCGGCGAACCCTGCACGACCAGGCTGCCATGGCCGACAACCCTGTCGTCCAATTCCGCAACGATCCAGGTGGTTTCCTGGCCGGACTTGGCGATGCGCCGCTCCACCTGCTCCACCCTCTCGAAGGGCATCCTGAGCGTGCCCTCGCGGAAGCCCGGCATGTTGAAGATGGCGCAAAGCGCCTGCGCATCGCTTGGCCGGACGGACCGGATTTGCGGCTGGATCTTCTCGGGGGATGGCGAGGTGGTGCTGGTCATGGCGTTCCGGTGAAGGCAAGAGGCCCGGCACGATGCACCGGACTGCACCTGAAAATCCAGCCGTCTCTACAACCTATGATGCCGATTGCGCGCTGAAATACCGGAAGGCGCCGTAGAGTTTGAAGGCGCCGCTGACGCCGATCCAACCGAAAAGGGCGAGCCAGCACAATGTCCCGGTCGCCGTCCAGCCGATCCGGTGCACGGCGGCGTCGGTGATGACGAGGCCAAGGATGGCAAGCAGGCCGACCAGAAACTGCGCCAGGCCGAGCACCAGCAGTTCTTCGCGCGGCGCGCTTTTCCAGACGAGATATACGCCGCCAGCGCCGGCGAGGAAGATGGCGCTATAGACCTGGGCGTGGAAGGGATCGACCGACCATGGCCAGGTGCGGCTGACCATCAGGGGAAACAGCAGCATGCCGACGCCATAGAGCCCAAGGATCGTCGTTTCCGCCAACATGTAGCCGCGCCATGCGGGATTCAAAGTCACGCCTTTCGCTGAAGGGCGGGCCCTGGCCTGCCACAGGAACAGCCCGGATACCGCGGCCGAGGCAAGATAGACCAGGAACCAGAGCCAGGTCGCTTTTCGCTCGAAGTCGAAATAGCCGAGATTGATCAACGAAACCGCCGACACGATGACGGTGAAGATGAAGGCCATGACGAGCACCAGCCTGCCGGGCGACCACCGGTTCCAGAATAAGAGCGCCGCCATCACCGCCATTTCGGCGGTGTAGAAGCCGCCGAGGAAGCGGGCACTGAATGGCGTGACTGGCCAGGGCCAGCGCGGCTTGACCAGGGCCGGCGCGAAAAACAGGCCTGCGCCGACGATCAGGACGATGATAACCCCTGCGGAGAAAAGGCGCAGAGCCGCGGGAAATGGCGGGTTGTCGGATGTCGGCATGGGAGACGGTCCCAAAGATGAATGCCCCATGACCCATCATAGTGCCGCTTGCGGCTGTTGAAAATCGGCCGAATGGAAATGAATTGTCACCCGGCTTATCTACTCGAATGGCCATACGGTCCGTTTCGAAGTAAAATAGAACACCCGGATCAAAGAGCGGTCCGGTCAACACGCCGCGGGGGTGCATTTTCCGGAGCCTGCACGATGAACGAAGCTCAGGACCTGTTCTCGCTTCTGCGGCAATCGACCGATGTCGATCCACAGGCAATCGACGCGATCAAGCGAACAATCGCGGAGGGCAAGGACCGCGAACTTTGCCGCATCAACGCGCCAGCCTTCGCCAGCAAGCATGGCCTCGACGAGGAACGCACCATAGGCGCGTTTCTCCATGCGGCGCGGGTGGGCATCTTTGACATTTCCTGGAATGTTCTGTGTCCCGGCTGTGGCGGCGTGCTCGACACCAATGCAACGCTGAAAACCATGCAGAAGGAAGAATACACCTGCGCGCTGTGCGCCGAGGGCTATTCGCCGACCCTCGACGAGATGGTCGAGGTGACATTCACCGTCAGTCCCCGCATGCGCAGGATTGCCGCCCACAATCCACACGAACTGCCGTTGGTGGAATATTTCCGCCAGATCTACTGGGCGTCCGGCGTCGATCTGCCGGATGAGGATTTCGCGAAAAAGATTGAAGCGTTCTCGCTGGAGGATATCGAGCTTGCGCCCGGTGAAAAGGCGGTTCTGCCCATACAGCTTCCGTCCCAATTCATCATCGTGTTCGAGCCGGTCACCCACTCAGCGCAGTTCATCGACGTCAAGGGCGAACCAACAAAGGAGCGCCGAAGCCTCTCCTTGGTCTTTGACCGCGACCATGTCCAGAACCAGACGCTGGAGATGCAACCCGGCCCGTTGCGCATTTTGCTGGAAAACAGGACCGACACCCGCGTGCTGCCGACGGTCTTCATCGCTGGCCAGCAATTGCATGATCTCCTCGGTAAACGCCGGCCCTTCCTCACCGCCAAGCGCCTGCTCACCAACCAGACGTTCCGCGATCTCTATCGCGCGGATACGCTCGACATCAACCAGCGCCTGAAGATCACCAGCCTGACCTTCCTGTTCACCGACCTGCGCGGATCGACCGCGCTTTACGAGCGGGTGGGCGACCTTTCGGCCTTCGATCTCGTACGCGCGCATTTCCAGGTGCTGCACGAGATCGTCGCGGCGGAGGCAGGCGCGGTGGTGAAGACGATCGGCGATGCGGTGATGGCGACCTTCGCGACGCCTGATCGCGCGATAGCTGCGGCCCTCAGGATGCGCGATGCCATGCGTGCGCTCAATGACAAGAGCGGGCGCGAGGATCTGCTGCTCAAGATCGGGGTCCATGCCGGCCCCTGCATCGCGGTGTCCATGAACGAGCGACAGGACTATTTCGGCCAGACGGTCAACATTGCTTCGCGGGTCCAGAACCTTGCCAACGCACAGGCGATCTTCGCCACTCGTGCTGTGGTCGACGACGATCTCACCGCCGATCTGCTGCGCAGGAACGCGCTGACGCCCGTGCCTCACGAAGTCTCGCTGCGCGGCATTGAGCGGGAAATAGCAGTATATACGATTCCTTGAAGACTTGGTCCTTGAAGACTTGGTCCCTGAAGACTCGTCTCCGCCCTCACACGCGCCTGGAGAGAAAATAACGATCAGCGGGCTCCGAGGTTGGCGGCGGGAGGCGTTGCAGCTGCGGGTGATCGAGCGGTGTGCCGCTGACCGCGAAGCCGCCGACGCGAAGCATTCGCGCAATCAGATCGGGAAGCCAGGTATTGGTCACTGCATCGCGATCGTCATAGCCGGTGCCGATGTCGGCATGAACAAGAGCGGCATCGATGCCGATGAACCTCTTCGCTGTCTCGCGTATCTCACCGAGCACGAGGTTTTCAGCTTCGGGAATTGAGCTGGCGTGTGCGCCCACTTCGCGGTCGAACACCACGATCCGGCGTCCGGGTAGGCGCTCGCGCAGATGATGGAACGTCCGGCCATTGCCGAGGCCCAGCTCGAGCACGAGCCCCTCCATCTTCGCCACCTCGACGCAGACTTGGTCGAGAATGTCGCGCTGTGCGGTCATCCTGCTGATGAAATTCTCAAGGCGACTCATGTGCGTTTGTGTGTCCTCAACCAGCTAAAGAGATCGGCGATGCCCGCGACCAGAACGGGTCGCGGGTGAAACCCTGGGGCGACGTGTCAAGCCCCGATCGAGTCTCGCCGCATATAGAGGCGAACGATGGACACCGCAACAACCGAGCAGGCAGCCGACAAGGATCATACCGGGTAGAGCCGGCGGCCGGCGCGCGGCGGAGTAGCGATGTCACTTGTAGGGGTCTGCGGCGTCCCGCAAGCCGTCGCCGAGGAAGTTGAACGCCAAGATGACGAGAATGACGGGGAGCATCGGCAAAAGCAGCCATGGATAGAACGCGATCACGCTGACGCTGCGTGCCTCGGTGAGCAGGATGCCCCAGCTGGTTGTCGGCGCCCTCAGGCCGAGCCCGAGGAAGCTCAGCGCCGTCTCGCCAAGGATCATGCCCGGTATGGAGATCGTCGCCGTCGCGATCAAATGCGACATGAAGCCGGGAATGAGGTGACGCCCGATGATGCGGCTGCTGTTGGCGCCCATCAATTGCGCGGCCAGAACGTAATCCTCCTCGCGCAGGGCTAGAAGCTTCGAACGAACGGCCCGCGCCAGTCCGGTCCAGTGGATCAGCCCGAGGATGACGGTGATGCCGAAGTAGATCAGGATCGGGCTCCAGGTTATCGGCATGATCGCCGCCAGAGCCAGCCATAGTGGAATGCTGGGGATCGATTGCAGAACTTCGATTATCCGTTGAACGATCAGGTCGAAGAGACCGCCGTGATAGCCGGCCAGTCCGCCGATGACTATGCCGAGCAGGAAGCTGAAAATGATGCCGACGAGGCCGATTGTCAGTGAAATGCGTGCGCCATAGATGATGCGAGAGAGCACATCCCGCCCCAGCCTGTCGGTGCCGGCGAGAAAGAGTTGGCCGTTTTCGGCAGGGCAGACAAAATGCCTGTCCCCTTCGATCAGGCCCCAGAACCGGTAACTGTCGCCCTTGCAGAAGAAACGGATCCGCTGAACATCATCCTGCTCCTCGATGTAGTTTCGCTTGAGTGTGTCCATATCCAGCGTCATGTGGCGGCCATAGACGAATGGCCCGACGAACTGGCCGTTGTGGAACAGGTGCACCCCCTGCGGCGGCGAATAGATGTAGTCCATGTTGCGCGTGTGCAGATTGTAGGGCGCCAGGAACTCGCAGATCAGTATCCCGAAATAAAGCGCTGCCAGGAATATGCCGGAAACAACGGCAAGCCGGTGCCTTCGGAATTTCCACCACATCAGCCGCAACTGCGACGCCTGAAAGACCTTCGATTGCTCCGGCGTCATCGCCTCGACCGACTCCAGGTCAAAGGGCGCGATGGAAACGTAGTGTTGCAGTGGAGCACCTGGAGCGGGCAGCGGCGAAGGTGTGTTCATTTGGTGCTGCCGCCTTGCAAACGAATTCGTGGATCAAGCAGCGCCAGCGCCAGGTCGGAAATCAGGACACCGATGACCGTCAGGAAGGCAAGGAACATCAGGAACGACCCCGCCAGATACATGTCCTGGCTCTGCAGCGCCCTGATCAGCATCGGCCCGGTCGTTTCCAAGGACAGGACGATCGCGGTGATTTCGGCGCCGGAGATGATGGCCGGCAGGATAGAGCCGATGTCGGAAATGAAGAAATTGAGCGCCATGCGCAGCGGATATTTGACCAGCGCCTTGAAGGGATGAAGGCCTTTGGCGCGCGCGGTCACGACATACTGCTTGTGTAGCTCATCAAGCAGATTGGCGCGCAGCCGTCGGATCATGCTTGCCGTGCCCCCGGTGCCGATGATCAAGACCGGGATCCAGAGATGGGCGAGGATCGACTTCGCCTTGGCCCAGCTCATCGGCTCTCCGAGATATTGCTGGTCCATGAGATGGCCGATGGACGTGCCGAACCAAATGTTGGCGAAATACATCAAAATCAGCGCCAGCATGAAGTTCGGAATGGCAAGGCCGAGAAGGCCGAAGAAAGTCAGGCCGTAGTCGCCCCAGCTATATTGATGCGTGGCGGAGTACATGCCGATCGGAAAGGCGATGAGCCAGGTGAAGATGATCGTGACGAAGGAAACCAGTACGGTCAGCCACATTCGGTCCCCGACGACGTCGCGAACCGGCAGCTCATATTCGAAGGAATAGCCGAAATCGCCGTGCAGCATCCCGCCGACCCAGTAGAAGTAGCGAATGACCGGCGGCTGGTCGAAACCATATTCCTTGCGCATCATCTGGATGCGATCGGAATCCACCGCTTCGCCCTGAGCTCGAAGCTCGGCAACATAGCTGTCGAAATAGTCGCCTGGCGGAAGTTCGATGATCGTGAACACCAGCGCCGATATGACCAGCAGCGTTGGAACCATTACGGCAATGCGCCAGACAATATATCGAAGCACGCTCAGGTCTCTCCAAGCCAGAATGTATCGGGCATATAGACGCCGAAATAGGCAGTCGGGTCGTAGCCGTAGAGCGCCTTGTCAGGCAGGTTGTGCAGCCGCGAGGACGCCAGAACCGGCTGGTACGTTGCGTTCACCGTCCCGATTGAAAACACCTGATCGGTGTAGATCGATAGCATTGAATTCCAGATTTCGGCGCGCTCCGCGGCTTCGGTTGATGCGTTCCAGCGCTTGAGCAAAGCGATCAGCTCGACCACAGGCGGAAGATCGGGCGCTTCACCGACCGTGCCATGAGACAAGTAGTGAGCACCCCAGAGCGGCCATTGCAGCTGGTCGTCGATGGTGGGGGCCAACTGGTACGGGTTCATGTCGGCGGTCGGCACGCCGTTGTCGATGCCCGACCACATCGACATCATGATCTCGCCGCCAAGTGCGCGGCTGCGGAAGATGTCTCGCTGCGAAGTCCGGATAAACACAGCAATGCCGATCTTGCGCCAGTGATCGGTGATGAGTTCGAGCGCGTCGGTTTCCAGGGTGCTTTCGCCGGCCGTTTCCACGATGACCTGCGCCGGGCGTCCGTCGGGAAGTAGCCGCAAGCCGTCATCGTCACGCGTCTGAAGCCCGACCTCGTCGAGCAGCGCATTGGCCTTGTCGGGATCGTGGGCGACCCAGGCTTTCGCGAATTCCGGCCGGTAGAGCGGGCTCTCCGGCAGGACCGTATCGGCACTTTCCTGCGCCAATCCGTAGAACACGGCCAAATTGATCTCGCGCCTGTCCACAGCGAGCGAAAGCGCGCGGCGCACGCGCACGTCACGAAAAAGGCCGCGCCACACCTGGTCGGCACAATTCAGATTGGGCAGCAGCGCCAGCCGCGAGCCCTGCGTGCGTTTCCACAGATGCATCTTCACCGGGTAGCGCTTCTCCGCGTCCTTCAGGAAGGAGTAATCGGCGAAGTCAATTCCCATGCATTGCAGGTCGCTCTCGCCCGCACCAGTCTTGGCGGAAATGATCGCCGACGAACTGACATTCATGACAAACCGGTCAATATAGGGCAGTTGCCGGCCATTTTCGTCAATTCGATGAAAGAACGGGTTGCGCTCGAAAATGAACTGCTCAGCCGGCGGCTTGGTCCGGTTCTGCCAAGGATCCAGCGTCGGCAACTCCGGGTTCTCCGGGCGATACTGCCGAGACATGCGGATATGCAAGAGCGTCCATTTCTTGGCCCGGTACTCCTTCATGAGACCGGCCAGCCGGAATGGATCCTGGTATTTTTTGTGAAACTGCTTGAGATAGGCGGCCGGCAGAACAAGCGGTAGAGGCGAAGCAGCGGCGAGCTTTGGCAGGAAGTCGGGATTGGGCGCATCCCAACTATAGCGGACCGTCAACGGATCGACGATGTCGAAGCGAGGCGGCTTGCCGTCCGCCAGCAGGGCCGGGGCGAGCCCGCCTTGCGAAAGCTCATCGTTCAGCCAGACATCCTCCCAGCAATAGCGAAAATCCTCCGGCGTCAGCAGGCTACCGTCGGACCATTTATGTCCTTCCCGTATCTTGAAAGTGAAGACGCGATCATCCGCTACGTTGAAACTTTCGAGAATGTCGGGTTGCATGTTAAGCTTTTCGTCATAGCCGACCAGGCGAGCATACCCATAGATCGTCATCATCCGGATATCCTTCTGGCTGCCGATGATCGTGCGCAGCGTGCCGCCATACTGGCCGGGCTGCCGGCCCATCGCAGCGAGATTCAACGCGCGCGGGCTCTTGGGCAGGCGTTCGGCGAGTGCCGGCAGCGCCCTGGCCTTCAACTGCGGCTGAAGAAATTCCGGCTCCAGATCGCCGGCGCGCGACGTGCCCGGCAGAAATGCCGAAGCCATGAGGCCAAGGACGGTGCGCCGGCTGATCAATGGCGTAGCTCGCTCACATCGGCCGAACGTCGGGCCAGCACGAGGTGGCCGCCGCCAAGATCGAGCGGCGACAACTTGTCCTCGTCGCCCTCGTCGCGGAATTGCGGTCCCCATGCGCTGGTGTCCGAAGCGCCGCTGAGCTTCAGCGTCTTGAAATCCATCGGCCTGTCGAGATCGGGGAAAGGGACTGCGGCGACCAGCGAGCGCGTGTAGGGGTGGACCGGTTTCCTAAGCAGAATTTCGCGCGGCGCAAGCTCGACGATACGCCCGCCGCACATCACCGCGATGCGATCGGCCATGTAGTCCACCACCGCCAGGTTGTGGGATATGAATAGGTAAGTCAGGCCCAGTTCCTTCTGCAAGTCCTTCAGAAGGTTTAGGATCTGCGCCTGGACAGAGACGTCGAGCGCCGAAACCGGTTCGTCGCAGATCAGCAGTTCGGGCCCCAGTGCCAACGCGCGCGCGATGCCGATACGCTGACGCTGCCCGCCGGAGAAACTGTGCGGATAACGCTTGATGAAGCGCGGATCGAGCCCGATTGCCTGCATCAGGCTCTTGACCGTGGCCAGTCGGGACGCGGCATTGCCACGTTGATGGATTTCCAGCGGCTCGCTCAAGATGTTCTCCACCGTCATGCGAGGTGAAAGCGACGAAACCGGATCCTGGAAGACCATCTGGATTTTCGCACGCAGCATGCGCAAGGCGCCTCTCTCGGCCTCTAAGACGTCGATCGGTCCATCGCGGCCGTTGAAGATCACAGAGCCGCCGCTAGGGGTGACGGCCCGCATGAGGATCTTGCTGACGGTGGTTTTACCGGAGCCACTTTCGCCAACCAGACCCAGGCACTCACCCCGTCTGATATCGAAGCTCACGCCGTCCACGGCGCGAACAAGGGTTTGATGATCTCCGCCGAACCAGCCGGACTTGCGGGTGGTGAAGGTCTTTGTCAAATCCCTGACCGAAAGCAGGATGTCGTCCGGCCCCTTCGATGCCGGCGCCGTCTGCTTGCCGAGCAGGTTCCCGACACTGACCGGCACGTCGCGGAGCGCCTTTAGCCTTTCGCCAGGCTTCAGGTCGAAATGTGGAACGGCTGCCATCAGGCCCTTCAGGTAAGGGTGACTTGGCCGGCGGAATATCGCCTCGACAGGTCCCGCTTCCATGATCTCGCCATGGTAGATGACCACCACCTCGTCGGCGACATTGGCGACCACGCCGAGGTCGTGCGTGATCAGCAGCATCGCCATGTTCAGTTTGGTCTGAAGCCCGCGCAGCAATTGCAGGATTTGCGCCTGGATGGTGACGTCCAACGCCGTCGTCGGCTCGTCGGCGATCAACAGGGCGGGCCGGCAGATAAGCGCCATCGCGATCATGGCGCGTTGACGCAATCCTCCCGAAAGTTCAAAAGGATACATGTCATAGGCACGCCTGGGATCGGGAAAGCCGACAAGGCCGAGCATTTCCTCCGTCCGCGCCTTGCGCTCCGCCCGAGCCATGGGCGTATGAATCTGCAGGGATTCGCTGACCTGGTTGCCGATCGTGTGCAGCGGCGACAGCGATGTCATCGGCTCCTGAAAGATCTTGCCGATGCGGCTGCCTCTCAGCGCCCGGATTTCGGGTCCGTCACGCGGCATCTGCAGGATGTCCTGCGTCGTGCCGGGCTTTTCAGGATCGGAAAACAGGATACGGCCGCGAACATGGGCTGTCCTCGGCAAAATACCCATCACTGCCTGGCTGAGAACCGATTTTCCCGAACCGGACTCGCCCACAAGCGCGGTAACCTTGCCGGGCAGGACGCGAAGATTTGCACGCCTGACGGCATGTAACGGTCCCCCGATAATGGCAAATGAGATGCCAACATCCTCGATCCGCAGCAGGTCAACGCCTGTATTCATTCTCACACCAGCCCCACTCTGGAGGCCTGCCAGGCGGCAGGCCCAGAAATTAAGACTAGCGCATTGCCAGCCTAGAGCAACGTGGATTCGAAACGGTCGCCAGAGGCGGAGCCGGCGATGGACTGCACAGCAAGGCGTACGGATCGGATCGTGGCGGTTACTGAAGCTTCCTCCGGTCGCCCTCCGACAGCCGGGCGGCATCGCGATGAAGAAGCATGAGCTGCTCGGCTTCCGATCTTCGATCGTGAATCGGCTCCAGCGCAGCATCTTCATCGAGTGCGAGAGCACCCGACAGATCGGGTGAAAGCACCGTCAGCTTCTGCTTGATGCCCGCCAGTTCCTCGTTGCCGAGCGTCAGCCAGCTGTCGGCGCCGCAATAGCTGGCGAAGTCTTTGCTGGCGAGAACGCTGTGCGGATACTTCTTGGTCAGGGTCTGGAGGCGCTGGACCTCGTTCACAGCCGAGCCGAAGACAGAAAATGTCAGCCGGTCGGTAAGCCCGACATTGCCGAACATCACATTGCCGACATGCAGGCCGATACCAAATTTTATATGGCCCAATCCCTGCTTCTTTCTGCGCTGATTGAGATCCATCATGCGCGCGCTGGCCTTGCGCGCTGCCGCAAGAGCAGCCTGGCAGGCGATCTCGGACTGCGAGCGGTGCCTTTCGCAAGGGTAGACGGCAATGAAGCCGTCCCCTATGAAACTCATGATCTGCCCGCCTTTGCGATTGAACGGTGCAGCAACGGCGTCGAAAAACTGGTTCAGCGTATCGATATAGACTTCGCGGCCGGAGGTCTCGGCAAGTCTTGACGACCCGCGCATGTCGCCCATGACCAGCGCGGCCCGGATTGTATCACCCTCGCCGCGCTTGATCTGGCCGTCGAGCACGCGCCTGCCGGCGTCGCCGCCGAGATAAGTTGTCATCATGTTGTCGGCGAGCTTCGTGAGTACCGCCATCTTGGTTGCGATAGCGAGATGGTTCTGGATTCGCAGCAGCGCCGAAATCATGCTGTCGCTGAAGCCTGCGGCACTGTCGGTGGACCAGGACCCCAACATACCCTGACCGGTGTTGCCGTTGAAGGGATGGACGAAAGCCATGTAATCGGTGACGCCCATAAGCTTGAGTTCATCGAAAACAGGAAACTCGGGGGGCACCGACGCGTTCAACCGGCGCCGCAGATGGTCGAGCTTGTTGCTGAGCAGATGGTAGTATGGGCTGGTCAGGAATCTGTCGGAATGCACGCCGCTCTCCTTGCGGAAGCCTTCCATTTCCATGCCCTGGCCGCGAAGCCAGGTGAAGCCAAGCGCATCATAAAGCGGATGAAGCATCGAAAAACTCAAATGCACCCGCTTCAGCGGCAGGCCGGCAGCAGCCAGCCGTTCACAAAAGCCTTGTACCAATGTTTCCAGGTCGTTGCCGGCCAGCGCCGATTGGGTCAGCCAATCGGCAACCTTGTCCATGAGAATGGTGGAAATTTCTGCTTGCGCTGTGCTCATGCTATCTCGAAACCCGTCGAAGACGAGCCATCTCCTTTGATCCGCCAGACCCTCGAAGTGAATGAAACCGGCTTCGGCGGCAAAGCCGGCGAAGAATTCCCGGATGACTGTCGTTGCAGGCAAGCAGCAGGCGTAACTGCATCTATCTCCTGGCACACATATTTGGCGAGGCTCCCGGCGGAGTGCAATCCCGATCCTGACATCGGGCAAAAAATTTCGCCGGCTCGGACGCCGTCAGGCCTTCACCACCGTCTCTCGGGCTAGTCCGAGACGGCCAAAAACATTTCGTGTGTCGACGATCAGAAGGGCGTGATCGGCGATCGCCTGATAGTCGATCGCATCATGGTCGGTTGCAACGAGGACAGCATCGAAATCCTTCAAGACCGCTTCGGTCAATTCGACCGAGCGACGCCCCTTGATCGCCATATGCTCCCGTGTGGTCGGGATCTCGGTAACATGCGGGTCGTGGAATTCCGCCTTGCCGCCCCATTCCTCGATGAGTTCAATGAGCCGTAGTGAGGGGCTTTCGCGGATGTCGGGCACATTCTTTTTATAGGCCAGCCCGATGATGAGAATGCGCGAGCGGCTGAGCGCCTTGCCGCAGCGCCGGTCCAGAGCTTTGGCCAGTTCATCGACGACATGACTCGGCATGGCCGTGTTGATCTCTGCCGCCAGCTCGATGAAGCGGGTCGGCAGTTCGTATTCGCGCGCCTTCCACGTCAGGTAGAAGGGATCGATCGGAACGCAGTGACCGCCAAGTCCGGGGCCAGGATAGAAAGGCATGTAGCCGAAGGGCTTGGTCTTTGCAGCCTCGATCACCTCCCAGATATCTATGCCCATCGCTCCGAGCACGATTTTCAACTCGTTGACAAGGGCTATATTGACCGAGCGGAAGATGTTTTCCGTGAGCTTGACCGCCTCGGCGGTCGCCGTGGTGGAAACCGGAACGACGGTCTCGATCACGCCCTGGTAGAATGCCTGCACGAGCGTCGCCGCCTCGATACCGTCGCCTGCCACGACCTTGGGGATCGTCGCGACTTCAAAGCTGCGGTTGCCGGGATCCTCGCGTTCGGGCGAGAAACCGAGGAAGAAGTCTATCTTCGATTGCAATCCGGTTTCTTCCAATATGGGCTTGATCACATCGTCGGTGGTGCCGGGATAGGTGGTCGATTCCAGCACGATCAGCTGGCCGAGACGCAGATGCTTGGCGATGGTGCCTGCCGTGTTCCTGACGAAGGAGAGGTCCGGCTCACGATGTTTCGTCAGCGGTGTTGGAACGCAGATGATGATGACATCGCAGACAGTCAGTTCGACAAAATCCGCAGTGGCACGGAACCGACCGCTAGCCACCTCGCCGGCAAGGGCAGTCGACGTTACCGCCTCAATGTAGGATTGGCCGTTGTTCAGGCACTCGACCTTCCGGGCTTCGATGTCGAAACCGGAAACCGGGAAGCCGGCGCGCGCGATCGCAACCGCCAGCGGCAGCCCGACATAGCCCAGTCCGATCACTCCGACTTGCGCGGCGCGCGTCGAAATCCGGTTCAGAAGACGGTCAAATGGCGATCGTGAGGCGTCCAAAAATCTGTTCTTCCGTCAATTCGGACAGGCTGTCCGCGTCCATGGCGAGGCTCACCTGGTCCCAACAACCATGGCGGAGGCATATTGCGGAAGGTCGATTTCCGCAAGCCTTCATCAGACCGGCAGCTTCGCCTTCAAGCTTGCGGCGGCCATGGCATAGCCGCCGGCGGCGCCATCGATGAAATGAATGTGATCGCGCTGCAGCGGCGAGGCGACGAGGCATGTCATCAAGGCCGATTTCTGGCGGTGCAGGCCGTAGCTGCAGATGCCCGCCTCTTCCGCCTGTTTCAGCCGGCTCTCGATGCGTTGCAACACATCCGCGTCAACGTCGATGGTCATCTTCAAGCCGTCGTCGAACTTCCGGAAATCCGAATTGCTTGCCACTTCGCGTTTGTAGACCTTTGGATCGAAACGACCGATGGTCCAGCCAAATCTATCGGCGACCGCAGTAAGCGTCATCAGGAAGATCACCCACAGCTTCGCCAGCCATCGCCGCCCTGGCGGCGCCGTGGCCCGCGCCTCGACATCGAGACCGGCTGGCAGCAGACTGTAGCCCGGCCCGTCCACCGGCACGGGGTGGCCATCGCGCTCCTGCCTGCCGGCAAGGGCAATGATGTCGGAAGCCAGAAACTGAAAACCGCGCAAGTCGCGCGACACCCCCGGTATGGCTATGATCGAGACGATTTCGCCATGCCGGGCTTCTATCGGGTTCCAGCGGCAGGAGAGGCCGGTCAGATCCGGCCGCGCGCCGGCCGGCGCGGGTTCGATGCGGTAGCGTCCCGCTTTCATCTCGGCTTCCGCCCAACTGCCGCCACCGCCGGCGAACATGGCATAGAAGACCGCTTCGGAGGCCTGGAACCTCGCCACGCGAACGTCGAGGCCTTGCGCCCTTATATCCTTCATCGGCACGATTGCGGCACGCAAGGTCAGGTCCAGTTCGTCCGCCACCCA
Source organism: Mesorhizobium sp. WSM4310 (assembly GCF_007003935.1). NCBI lineage: Bacteria > Pseudomonadati > Pseudomonadota > Alphaproteobacteria > Hyphomicrobiales > Phyllobacteriaceae > Mesorhizobium > Mesorhizobium sp. WSM4310. Next base: position 49,640 of record NZ_VFTA01000022.1, on the reverse strand, counting down.
TCTCTGGACAGCCGCCAGCGCGTTGCGGGTGACGTCCAGAACCGAGCCGGGAAACGCCACGAGCGCACCGTCGCCACCGAAGACAAAGGGAAGATCTTGCCGACCCAGCGCATTGAGCAGCGCCGAAATGACGCTGGCACCGGCCATATTGACGGTTTTATAGCGCCCGGCCTCGATCGCCTTGGTCGAGCCGACGATGTCGGCGGTGGCCAGCGCCCAGCCATCTGGGAGAGGCCGATAGTTATCGATATCGGCAACGCTTTCGAACTTTGCGAAGACCGGCAAGGAAGCGACAAACGGATCGGACGCGGCAGCTGTTTCCATGAGCATCAGATAGCACACTCCATTGCTTGAAGTTGAGTAGATCGTGCCTGGAAATTGACTTGCGTAGGCTTTCCGATGATAGGGTTCGCCGATGCGAATTGCCTTCTACGCGCCGCTGAAGTCACCCAATCATCCCGTTGTCTCCGGCGACCGCCAGATGGCGCGAATGCTGGTCAAGGCGCTGGAGCATGGAGGGCATAGCGTCGAACTGGCATCCGAGTTGCGCTTCTATATACGCCAACCGGAGCAGAAAGGTTTCGATGCGCTCAAGATCGAGGCCCGAGAGGAAGTCGCGCGGCTGGCAAAGCTTTGGGATCGTGGCAAGCCCGATCTCTGGTTCTCCTATCATCCCTACTACAAGGCGCCCGACCTGATCGGACCCGAGCTGGCGTCGGCCTTTGGTGTCCCCTATGTGACAGCGGAAGCCTCCTATTCGAGGCGGCGCAACGCCGGCGTGTGGGCCGATGCGCAAGCCTTGGTGGCGCGAGCAGTCGAACAGGCAGCGCTGAATATCTGCTTCACGCAAAGGGACCGTCGGGGGCTGACAGATGCGATACCCGACGCCGCTCTTGGCATGCTTCCACCCTTCATCGACACATCGGTATTCCGGGAAACGCCGGCACGGGGTTGCCCGACGCGCCTCGTTACCATCGCCATGATGCGCCCGGGCGACAAAGCCGAAAGCTATCGCATGCTGGCGCAAGCGCTCGGTTCGATCGGCCACCTGCCTTGGACCATGTCGGTCGTCGGCGACGGGCCTGCCCGCGACGAGGTCAAAGCGCAATTCGCCGGGTTGCCCGCCGACCGTATCGAATGGCTTGGCGCGATTGAGCCAGCCGCCGTGCCGGATGTCCTCTCCAGTGGGGGAATCTACGTCTGGCCGGGTTACGGGGAGGCCTATGGCATTGCCTATCTCGAAGCACAGGCCGCCGGTCTTCCGGTGGTGGCTCAGGACGTTGCCGGCGTACCGGAGGTCGTACGGGAAGGCCAGACCGGGTTTCTCACCCCGCCGGGCGATGTGGCGGCATTCGCTTCTGCCATTGAAAGGCTCCTGGCCCGTAACGACGAAAGAACCATCATGTCCGTGAAAGCCAGGCGTTTCATCCTCGAGGAACGTTCCCTCGGAGCTGCGGCGGCGCGTCTGGTCGAACTTCTTCAGAAGATCCCGGCTTCATGACATCCGATCAGATCTGGCAGCCATTGGTGGACGAACTGGCGTGCCGGCAACGGGCGGGCCGCAAGGCAGAGTTCTGGCTGCGCGACGATGACGCCGTGGATCCGACCCCCGCGCTTAATCGGCTGCTCGACCTGACCGGTGAATTCGCGGTTCCGGTCACTCTGGCCGTCATTCCGGCCCTGACCGATGAGAAGCTTGTCGTCCGGCTTCACGAGGCGCCGCATGCCACGGTCGCGATCCATGGCTGGGCGCACCGAAATCATGCGCCCGAGGGCCACAAAAAGCAGGAGCTCGGCGCGCATCGGCCACGCGAGGCGGTACTCGATGATCTGGCTCGCGGGCTGTCGCACGTGACCGGCCTGCATGGCGCACGCGCCGTTCCGATGCTGGTGCCGCCCTGGAACCGGATCGACGCCGGCTTTGTACCCGACCTTGGATCGACAGGATTTGCGGCATTGTCGGTCTATGGGCCGCCGAAGCCGGCTTCACTGGCGGTCATCAACAGCAATGTCGACATCATGGATTGGCATGGCACGCGCGGTTGCCGCGATCATGGTCTATTGGTTCAGGCTATTATCGCGCAATTGCAGCATGCATTCGATGGCGGCGAACCGGTCGGCCTGCTCACCCACCATCTCGTCCATGATGAATCGGCCTGGCTTTTCCTCGAACGGCTGTTCGCAGTCACCGCACGGACCGAGTCCTGCGTGTGGCTTCCGATCAAGACATTGATCGGGCGCAGCGCCGGCAAAGGAACGTAGCTCAGCCTTCTTTGTGCAATGAGGCAGGAAATTTGAGCGTCTGGCCATCCCGTGCTGCAAAAGCGCCGGCAAACCTGTCTTTGGCCAGTTTCTCGATCTCGTCCAGTTCCTCGTCGAGGCGTGTCGGATCGTGGTGAAACAACGCAAGCCCGTGCGCACCGGCCGCCTCACACAGCTTGACGCCCTGTTGCCATGTCGAGTGCCCGTTACCGCGGCGGCGTTCCATTTCCTCCTCGGTGTAGGTGCAATCGTAAACGACGAGGTCGGCGTCTTCGATCAGGTCGAGCACCGCCTGATCGAGTTTGTCCGGTTCGTGCTCAGTGTCTGTGATTACCGCCACGACGCGGCCGCCCCATTCGACCCGGTAGCCTATGCAGCCGCCCGGATGGATAAGACTGCCGGTCCGGACCACCACCCCCTCGCGCGGACGAAGCACGTCTCCGGATGCGAAATCGCGGCAGTCGAGGCGTGCCTTGCAGATATCCAGTTTCACCGGAAACCACGGCGGCCGCATGAACTCGTCGACCATCTGCCGGGTCGTCATGCGTCCTGCAAGATGCCCGGACCAAAGGGCAACCTTGACGCTCCGATCATAGATCGGCGCAAAAAACGGCAGCCCGATGATGTGATCGTAATGGCAATGGGTGAAAAGCAGGTCGAAATCGGTCACCCCCGACGCCCGAAGCGCCCTGCCGGCAGGCTGTAGGCCAGAGCCCGCGTCGAACAAAAGCGTATGCTTGCCGCATCGCATCTCAATGCAGGTTGTGTTGCCGCCATAGCGAGAGAATTCCGGCCCCGATACCGGAATGCTGCCACGTACACCCCAAAACCTGACCAGGAAAGCGTCGTCGTCCATGCTTACCTCTTTGCAGTCCCCGCCGCCCGTCGTAGCCAAACAACTGCTGTCAGGCGAGACAGGTCTCCTCCCGGTGATCTTCTCAGCCAGAGGCCAGTGCCATCACAGCGGCGAGGATCGAGCGCACATCATACGTTATTTGGTGCTTCGTGCGTCGATCAGATCTGCGGTCGTGTGGCTTAGGCGATTGGCAAGAACCCGCAGTATCTCGATGGTCATTTCCGGGAACTCGTTCATAAGCCTCAGGAAATGATCCTTGGGGATTCTCAAAGCTTCCAACGGACTTGCCGCTCTGACGGTGGCAGTGCGGGAGCTGTTGCACAATATGGCAATCTCGCCAACGATGGAGTTTGGCACCAGTTCAGCAACTTTTATGGGTCCGCTGTCGGAATCGACCAGAATATCCGCCCTGCCTGAAAGGATGACATAGGCGGCATCTCCCTCGTCGCCCTGCCGGAAAAGGATCTCGCCGGCGCTGTAGTTCACGCGGTCGGATGTGAACGCAAGCAGCTTGAGCTTTGTCGGCTCGATGCCAGAGAACAAGGGAACGCGTTGCAGCATTCCAACTTCATCCTTGAGCAGCATTGTCGCAAACCTTCCCAAATTCGCCCTGCCAGACTAGAGCAACGAACGTCCAGATGGAATCAATTCTGTTTCCGGGATGTGAGCCCGATGTCTGTCGTGCGATCAGGCGATGCCGCCTGACAAAATGGGCGTCCGCCAGCCGGAAACCCGTAGAGCCGGGTGAATTCGCGGCAAGGCTTTCGGGTTTGGGCGCGGATGTCGTCCCGCTTCACCCTTCGCCGAATCCTTGATGTTGCACCAAATTTCCACCGGCAGAATGATCCCATCTGAATGTCCGTTGCTCTATGACAGCAGCTCCTTGAAAATACCGTTCCCTGCCAAAAGAGTCTCGTGTGTTCCGTCTTCCACCATTTGACCCGAGTCGAAGACGACAACGCGATCGAACATCGTCGCCATTGCCGGATTCGTCACGACCCACACAATTGCCGGCGATTGGCCGTCGCGCCTGGCCTCCTCGAGCACGTTTCGCAGCACCTTATCCTGCATGCGCTGGTCGAGCGCCGACAGCGGCCGGTTGAGAATGAGAAAATCAGGACGCTTGAGCAGGGCCCGGGCAACATCGAGCTTCTGTCGCTGCCCATTGGTAAGCCGCCTGCCGCCGGCGCCGACGTTGAAGTCCAGACCGACATCCAGAAGCTCGCCATAAAGCCCCAGTTCGTCAAGAATGTCATAGACGATGGATCGTATACGGTCCGGCGCGTCGGGATGGTTGTTGCCCACACGCCCGAACAGGACATTATCCATGACGGTGGCCGCGGCAATGTATTTGGCAGGATCATACCGTTCGACCGCATTTTGCAGTTCGTGCGGCAGGTTTTCATAGAACCGGTTGCGTGCGGCGACGATCTTGCTCATCAACTCGTCGCTCAGCAGGCCGAAGCGGTGCCGGGGCTCGATATAGGCAAAACTCAAGGTGACGATCATGGCGCGATCGTTCTCCGAAACCGTCTCGTAAGGACGGTTCTTGAGCCGTTGCAGCAAGGTTTCGTACGCGGGTATCTCCTCGGCGCTCATGAAGGCGAGCTGCTGGAAGAACTGGTGATCGGGCGGCAGGTCGGCAAACAGCTCGATCGCCTGTTTGGCAATCTCCATGCCCATTTCGTAGAGCGTGCGGTCGAGGCCGGCTTGCCTCAGCACAGAAGCAAAATAGGGATTGGCCGCCAGGGCCCTGTCGGCCAGTTCGGGACCGGCGGCAGCGCCGAAGAGCAGGTTTTGGCCGATCGTTGCTTCCTTGTTGTAGGCGCCCGGTTCGAAGGGAACCACCAGTCCGCTCAGCCCTTCGTGTTCCAGCCGGGTTCGCAGCGCCGAGCGCAGTTCGACGATCCGCCTGGCAAGCTCGGTGTGACGCGTGAGATCGGCCGAAGAGCGCAAGCCAAGATCGAGAATGTCGCGCGACAGAACAACCGCGTCGAGCACCCGGCGCACGGCTTCAAAGAGGTCGTGCGGGCCGCTAGCGCCGGCGGAAGCGTAGTTGATCCAGTCGCTGTGGATATCAAGATCCGGATTGCCCGACCGGCGTGCCTCGTCGATGTTCCAGCGGTGCTGGACTGCCGCGGCACCGTCATAAGGCACCGATGTCAGGGGCGCATGCTTCAACCCGTAGAGCAGGTTATCGCGGAGGCTTGCCTGGAACAGGAAAACATCCGACGAGGCATAGGACATGCGCCGGCCGGTCACTGCTTCGGGGAGTTCAAGCAGGTCGTCGGCGCCGGACGCGACTCTTCCACTATCCGGCCAGTTCAGCCGCGCGAAGGCTTCTGCAAGCGCCTCCCCTCCACCTGTTGCGGTACTGACCAGCGCCACCGTCTCACCCGGCTTGACCTGCAGGGAGATGCGGTTGAGGAGCATTGCACCGCTATCGTCCGCTATGGACAGACCGATCGCCGACAGGGGCTTGGTCATCGGATCTGGATCGTCAATCGTCAACGCCCCGATTCTCGGCGCGATCAGACCGTCGACGGTGAACTGTTCGACGACCTGCTGATATTTGACCTGGACATCCTGCCGATCCTGATCCCAGTCAATCAGTTCCTTCATCGGGCCGGGCAGGTCCTTGTAGGCGCCGATCACGGCCACGAGCTGGCCGACATCCAGCCGCCCCTGGATGACCAGATACCCGCCGATCATGTAGAACAGAAAGGGCGTAATCTGCGCGAGAAAATTGTTGAGGAACTTTACCATGAATTTCCATTGGTAAAGATCGAAGCGGATCTTGAAGATGAGCCCGAGCCTCGCGGCTATGTCGGCGCGCTCGTAGTTTGAGGTATCGTGGACGTGAACCGCGCCAATGCCTTCGACGATTTCGCCAACCCGGCCTGAAAGTGCGCGCGCCGTCAGCTGCCGTTGGCGCCCGAGCACGATCAGCCGCCGCCGCATTCGAGGGATGAGCACGATCTGGATCACCACGATCACGACCGCTATCATCCCGAGCCAGACATTCTGGACCATGATGAACAGCATGGCGGTCAGCGCCTGGCCGCCGAGCAGTACCGGCTGCAGGAAGGCATCGCCTATGAAGCCGCCGAGCGGCTCCACTTCGTCCTTCACCATGGTCGCCACTTCGGCGGATTTCACCCGCTTGAAGTAAATCGGCGGAAACCGCAGCACACGATCGACCAGATCGAAGCGGATACGCCGCAGCATGCGTTCGCCGAGGCGCCCCTTGTAGGTGTTGATATAGAGTTTGAACAGGCCGTTGATCACGACCAGCAAGAGGAACACAAGGCTCAGGGCAAGCAGCGTCGCCTTGCGGTCGAGCTGAAAACCGGAGAAGAATTGGACATCGCCAATGAACGGCAGGTTGTAGTGCAGCCGCATGAATGCCTGGGTCGCGCCCGGCTGCTCGAAGCCCCTACCTTGGATCGGACCGTTGACGATCAGCTTCGGCAGGTCGAAGGACATGAAATACGGGATCATCGAAAGCAGGACGATCATCAATATCCAGAGCTGCTGCTTCTTGGTGTGCCTCCAGATATAGCGGGCTAGGCTGGGTTCCATATGCGACTGTGGACCTTCAGTTTAAAGAACAAAAGTAGAAGCGCTGGCTGGTGAACGGCGCATCGGCAATCATCGCCGGCGACACGTTCGAAGCCTGCGGGGCGGCTTTGCTGGCAAGATTGCGTTGTGTCGCCCGAAATCCCAACATACAAGGCGAATATGATGGATGTCACGCAACCACGCAATGTCGGCACGGACGGGCACGAGCAAACCCTGGACCTCACGAGGGGAATTGCTGCTTATGTCAACAACCCTCTCGTGGCAGGGCTTGCACGCGTCGTCGCCAAGCATCCGAAGGCCGATATCGCCAACGCCTTCAACCACAAGCAGGTTGCGTGCAAGACATGGGCGCTCGACAGGCTATTCGAAAGCAGCGGTGGCCGGTTCGGGCGCATATGGGTTCTGGGTGGATGGTACGGCGTATTGCCGGCAATGCTCTTCAACGACGCCCGCTTCGACATCGCGGCGATCGATAGCATCGACATCGATCCCGAAGTCGCGGCGGTCGCCCGGACCCTCAACCGGGAAGCATGCGACCGGTTCCGGGCGCTGACGGCAGATATGTACGCGCTCGATTATGCGGCCGGGCGGCCCGACTTGACGGTCAATACCAGCTGCGAACATATAGCCGATCTGCGCGCCTGGCTTGCCCTGCTTCCGCAGGGCACGAATGTACTGCTGCAATCGAACGATTATTTCAGCGAGCCAACGCACATCAACTGCGTGGCTTCACTTGCAGCATTCGAAGCGATGGCGGCGCTAAGCGAGGTGCGGTTCTCCGGCGAATTGCCGACAAGAAACTATACGCGCTTCATGCTGATCGGGACCGTTTGATGCATTTCGCCCAAAAGCGCAGCGTTTTTTGGGACATCTACATAAAACAAGGACTTGAGGTGCGCCGTACTGGCCAGACAAGATGCGCGATAAAGCCGATGAATAGTCTAGGACCCATCGTCCGTTTGATTATGTTCCTTTCCGAAACCGGACCCCATTCTTAGGGACCATGTTCGATACCGTTCGCGCAGGATTTGCGCGGAGTGACGGGCACCTTCCAGGTCGAGACGATGCGCGGATGGCGTCGGTCCGGCAAGTGTCTGTTCGATCGCGAGCACCAAGCCCTCAGGCGTCAGGTCGTTTTCCGTCAGCACCGTTGCGAGACCGAGCTCTTCGAGCATCAGGGCGCGAACCGTCTGTTCGGTTTCTCCGCCGGCTGCAAATGGAACGAGCAGCGAGCGACAACCCGCGCGCAGGACATCGCAGACCGTGTTGTAACCCGCCTGCGAGACTGACAGGCGGGCGCCGGTCAACAGGCTGGCGAAATCCTCGCGGAACCGGAAGATGGACAGGACAGGTGAGGCATCGCGTGCAATCGCGTCGAACTCGTCTTTCGGGAGGTTGGGGCCGGTGAGCAAACACCATCTCCAACCGTTGTTGGCATTCCGGGCTGCCGCGACGGTGGACCTGACAACGCTCTTTCCGGCAGCCCCACCCCCAACCGACACCACAACATCGTAGCGCTCGGAGGCCGCGGGCGATGGCGGCGCGGCAACGAGCCCCGTGTAGGTGACCTCGGCCCTGATCGCCCCAGCCAGTGGAAATGTCTTGCCGATGGTTGCGAAAGCCGGATCGCCGTGGATCATGACAAGGTCGAAATGCCTGTTGATGAGACAGACCGTTTCCTCGTTTCGGCCCAGCTTGACGCGCTCCTGAAGGATATCACGGACGGACGTCGCCAGCAGCGGTCTGGGCGACGTGGCGTCGATGGCCTCGATCAGCGGCAAGAGTTCGAAACGCATCTGCCGGCGTCCAAATGGAAACGCCTCGACAATGACGATATCAGGCCTGCAATCCCGGAATGCCTGCAGCAGCATCTCCGAACGCCGTTTCTTGAAATCATCGTCGATGGGTTTGCCCTGCAGGTCGACAAGTCCGGAAAATCCTTCATCACCGGAGGTGACAGGTGGAAGCGTTACAGATTTTACCCCCCGTCCGGGAAACCCCGCGATCGGCGCTCCGCCGGTCACGACGGTTACGTCGAACCCATCATCGACCAGAGCGGCCGCAATGCGGCTGGCGCGCGCGAGATGGCCGATACCGAGCAGGTGCTGGACATAGAAGAAAGCCCGCAGCCGCTTCATTCGGAGGCCCACTCCCGCTCGAATAGTTCCTTGAGCTGTCCAATGCTTGCCAAATGATCGAAATTGTCGCGCACGCGCCGCTCTGCGGCTTCGCCGAGGCGGGTACGCAGCACGGGATCACGGATCAGGCGCTCCAGCGCCTGTGCCAGGGCAATTGGGTTCTCCGTCGGAACCAGCAGCCCGGTTTCATCCGGCGACAAAAGCTCCGGCACGCCGGAAATATCGGTCGACACGCAGGCAAGCCGCTGGCTAGCTGCCTCCACCAGTACATTCGGCAGACCGTCCCGGTCACCATTTGCAGTGATCCTGCAGGCCAGGGCGAAGAGGTCGGCGCAACGGTAGTGCTCAAGCACCTCCTGCTGCGCAAGCGCGCCCCTCCAAGAGACGCGACCATCCAGTCCAAGTTTTTGTGCCAGCGCCTTGAGCCGTTCCAGTTCCTCGCCGCCGCCGATATGCTCAAAACGCCACGCCAAATTATCAGGCAAGAGGGCAAGGGCCTCCAGCAAGGTATCGTAACCTTTCTTTTCAACGGCGCGCCCGACACTCAGAACGATAACCGGTTCGTCCGGCGTCGAGCCGTCATTTTGGTTCCGAGCCTCGCCGAAACTGCCGAAGCGATCAAGGTCGAGCCCATGATAACTAAGATGCACACGCGCGTTGCCGCTAGCGAGTTCTTTCAGACGGTCGAACCCGGTTTTCGTGCAAGTGACCGTCCAGCGCGCCGAGGAAAGCTTGCCAGCCAGATCCCAGTCAGCCGAAGTCCAGATGTCCTTGGCATGGGCCGAGCAGCTCCAGGGCAGGCCACGAAGCTGGCTGGCATAGCGCGTCACCGATGCCGGCGTGTGCGCGAAATGTGCATGCAACCACCCCGCGTCTTCCGGCCATTCCGCCGCCAGCACGAGCGCTTGTCCGAAGCGGCGGACGCGACTGCGCGAAAAGTCGCGGGGGATATCGGCAGCTAACGATCCGAGCGCGCGCCAGAAGCCCGGCCGCAGCAGATAAGCAAACAGCGAGCGAACCACGCGCAGCGGCTCTTCATGCAGATATTCCGGCAGATAATGGACGGGCGCTTTGATCTCGTCATGCACGGGGTGGCGTCCCGCGTCGGTCGGCCGCCTGAGCGCGACGAGTATCAGGTCGAACCCCGAACGCTCCAGACCGAGCAGTTCCTGCGCGATGAAGGTTTCCGACAGCCGCGGATAGCCCTTCAGAACCACGACGATCTTGCGATGTTGCAATTCAGCTCATGCCTTCAACGACCGAAAGGTGATGGCCGGCCCGCCGGTCGAGCAGTTCCGCGACGATTTCCGAAATATGAGGCAGCCCTTCCAACGTCAGATGCGGATTGCTCTGCGATGGGCGGGGCCGGTTTGGCAGCCCTTCCAGTGCCTTGGCAAACCGCTGAGAATCCTCCGCTTCTTCCGGCAAAAGCATCTCGATGAGGCCGAGTTCGGCGGCGCGCCGTGCACGAATCAGTTGTTCCTCGCGAGGTTTGACGCGCGGCACGATCAGCGCCGGCTTGTCGAAAGACAGTATCTCGCAATAGGTGTTGTAACCGCCCATCGCCACCACCGCCTTGGCGCCGGCAATCAGCTCTTCCATGCGGTTGTCGAACTCGATGATGTTGATATAGGGGATCTTGGACCCCTTTTTGAGCAGCTTGTTGCGCTTGCGCGCTGGCATGTAAGGCCCAAGCACGATTAGCGCCCTATGCTGCAATTGCGGATCCTGCTGATAGGCATCGATGACGTCATGAATCAACTCACCGCCGTCACCGCCGCCACCGGTGGTAACGAGGATATATTCGCCCTCGGGCCGGTGGCCCGGCAGCTCGTTCTTCTGCAGGCTCCGTTGCAGGAAACCCACGAACTTCATCTTTGCTCTGACAGCCGGCGGCACAGACAGGCCGGTCAACGGATCGTAGAAATCCGGCGGACCGTAGACCCAGACCTTGTCGTAGAATAGCCCTATCTTGCGCATCACATCCCTGCGTGCCCACTCTGCTTCGAGCAGATGCGGCGCGTCCATCACCTCGCGCAGGCCCAGCACGAGCGTGGTGCCCCGCGTCTTGAGGTAGGACAGCGTGTCCTCAATCTCACCGCGCAGGCCGAGCGGTTCCTTGTCAACGATGAGGATATCCGGCCGGAAGGTCTCGGCTGTGTGGCGGATGATCGACTGGCGCATCCTTAGCGTCTCATGCAGATCGATATCCTTCTCCAGCGAGGTGTATTCGCCGTTGCGCAGCTTGATGACGCTGGGGATCTTCACGAAGTCGACACGGGCGCGGTAGTCGAAGGCGCCAGCGATAGGCGCACCAGAAATGATAAGCACCTGAAGTCCGCGAAAATCCTCGACCAGCGAATGCGCGATCGTCCGGCAGCGCTGCAAGTGGCCGAGCCCGAACGTGTCGTGGCTGTACATGAGAATTCGGGCATTTTCTGTGTGCTGGGTCATAGTTGAACGTCTTTTCGAATTCTCGCCTTGAGGACTGTGACAAACCCGCAGGCTTCGGAACCGTCCTGGCTCTACCGACCTGTTGTGAAACATGAGGGCGCAATTTTCAATTTGTATTACCAAAAAACCGCAGATTGCTCAGCCAAACTGGCTGCCTTGCGGACAATTTCGCCCCGGAGGGCTCGTTTGGTGCCGCAGCCGCCGCTGAATCTATAAGTAAGTCAAAAGGTTGCCTGGAGTTCGCGCGACTTCGCCGCGATTCCATTCGCAGTTCGACAGCACCAGATTCAAGAGTCCTTTCTTCTCGTTTGGAGCCTGTTGAGCAAACAGACGGCTGGCATCTCGGGCCAGTTCCATGAGCCGCAGGCTGTCTTCCGCATGATCCTTGCTCCTCGCTGTGCCGCTGGATCTCATATGTGGACGGCCCCCTGCGTGCAAGTATTGGCTGAGATAGTTTGATCGGATCGCTTGCACTCATATGTCCGGCTTTTTGCGCGCATATCGAGGCCACCCCCCGACGGCCAGGAAGCGCCCCGTTGCGGTTCCAGCCCGCTACTGGCCTTCGTAACCGGGGATGAAGGTAAAGAACACAGGCCAGCGGTCGCGGCCGGCTGCCTCGCAATTTGAGCAGCCAAACGGCCCGATGAGAGCCTGGTGCTTCGAGCCGTGATCAAGGCTCAGCCCATCTATCAATGCACCGATGCCGAGGTCTGTCGAGCGGCCAGGGTGTCGGCCAGGGGCTTTAGGGGCACGGCGATATCCCGTTGAAGGGGGGTGACGTGCTCCCCGTTTCGTCCGCGTCTATGAGCTAGCCCTGTTCACGTTTTGAGGTGCTCCCCTTCTTTGGATCGCCCCGGGCCGGAACTTCCGGGGGGTCTGGCTCAGGTGGCGGAAGCCGCCGATGAGCCTTTCATGAGCGAAATCGGCGGCTTGTTGCCGATCGCGCTGTGGGGTCGGACGGTATTGTAGTCCTTACGCCATTGCTCCATTTTCAAGCGGGCGTCGTCAAGCGTCAGGAACCAGTGGGCGTTGAGGCATTCGCTGCGGAACTTGCCGTTGAAGGACTCGATGAAGGCGTTGTCGGTGGGCTTGCCCGGCGCGATGTAGTGCCATTCGACCTGCCGGTCCTCCTGCCACGCCAGGATGGCATTCGAGGTCAGCTCGGTGCCATTGTCCGACACTATCATGCAGGGGTAGCCGCGATGCTCGGCGATGATGTCTAGTTCCCGGGCGACACGCTCACCCGAGATCGAGTTTGTCGACGACCGTGGCCAGATACTCCCGGCTGAGTTCGTCGATGACGCACAGGATCCGGAAGCGGCAGCCATCGGTCAGCGTGTCGGAGACGAAGTCAAGGCTCCAGCGCTGTTGGCGCCCTGCGGGATTGCCATCGGCGCCCTGGTCCCGAATGCCCGCTTGCGGCCACCTCGCTTGCGCACCGTCAGCCGCTCCTCGCGATAGAGGCGATAGAGTTTCTTCCAGTTCACCGCCACGCCTTCGCGCTTCACGAGCAGGTGCAGCCGACGGTAGCCAAAGCGCCGGCGTTCAGCGGCCAATTCCCGCAGCCGCTTGCGCAGGCCTGCATCGTCCGGCCGGCTCGAACGGTAGCGGTAAACCCGCGGATCCATGCCGATGAGCCCGCAAGCCCGGCGCAGCGAATAGCCCTTGTTCTCGATCGCCCAGGTCACGGCGGTCCTCCTCGACCCAGGCGTCAGAAGTTTCTTCCGAGCATGTCGCGCAAGGTCGAGACGTCGAGCATGGCGTCGACCAGCAGACGCTTCAGCTTGCCGTTCTCCTCCTCAAGAGCTTTCAGCCGCTTCGACTCCGACACATCCATGCCGCCATACTTTGAGCGGCACTTGTAGAAGGTCGCGTCGCTCACGCCGTATTTGCGGCAACGCTCCCTCGCCGAGAGCCCGGCCTGGTGCTCCTTCAAAATGCCGATGATCTGTTCGTCGGAAAACCCCAGACCTATGCCGTGACCTTGACGCGCTGCGGCCTGTTCAGAACTCCGCTTCGCGTCGCTACGCCCAACGATGGTGAAGCCATGACGCTTCCAACTCCAGCCCTGCGCAAATAGCAGGACCGCAAAGCGGAAAAGAAAAAACCCGGCGGTTGCCCGCCGGGTCTTCGATCTCGACTTGTCGAAATCTATTAGAACGAGCGCTGGAAGCGGAGGAGACCGCCGACGCTGCTCTTCTTGTCGGCGCCGGTCCAGTTAGAGAAGTCGGCGTCATCGAACTTGCCTGCATTGAGGTAGTCGACTTCGGCCGTGATCGTCATGCCGGGAACGATGTCGTAGGCGATGTTCGCGGCGACGCCGAGATTCTTCCAATCGTCATACGAAATCTGAGCGTTGAACGAGGTCTTCTCGTTGAACTTGTAGGTGCCACCGCCCCACACTGCCCAGTTGCCGCCCCACTGCTTGAAGTAGCCGCGGCCGCCGGCCGGGAAAGCCAAGGTCGGGTCGGAGAGGTTGTCATCGGTGCCGTAGCCGCCCATGACCCACAGCTGGATGGCGTCAGAGACGTTGACATCCAAGCGAACCTTGCCAGCCACTTCTTCGTAGTTGCTGTCATAAGCCACGACACCGGTGATGGCGCCCCAGCCCTGCGTCCACTTCACGCCGCCGACAACATTGGGAACATAGCTGTCGATCGTATTCACGCCCTCGCCTTCTTCGAGCGAGAGGACGGCGGAGAAGCCGTTGCCAGCGTCGAAGTAGTACTGGATGACGTTGGTGTCGAAATCACCATAGGGAACCAGCGTATCCTGGATGACGTTGCCGGCGTAGCCGATAAACGTATTGAAAGCCGATTCGTCCTTACCTACGCGCAGACCACCGAGCTGGATCCAGGCGAAGTTCAGCGAAGTCGTCTCGTCGTTGCCGGCTTCATTGATAAGAGGGCTCGTATCGGCGTTGTGGTTGCTGAAATTGAAGCGGGTCTCGGTGTAGGTCTTCAAGGTGCCGAGTTCGGTTTCCTGGCCGGTCCAGGTCTTCAGCGTGAAGCGGGCTTTCTTGCGCCAGGTGTCATTGCTCTCACCGATGTCCTGGTGATCAGCGCTTTTCGCGCCATCGAACGAACCGATGTCGCCGCCGCTGATGTCGTAACGGACATAGCCGCCGATGCGCAGGCAGGTTTCGGTGCCGGGGATGTAGAAGTAGCCAGCGCCGTAGACGTCGCAGATCTTGACGTATTCAGCGGGTTCCGGCTCGGCGACGACGACGGCGTCGGCGGCGCGCGCACCGGAAACTGCGAGCAGAGCCGCAGCGGAGCCGAGGAGAAGGCTCTTGATGTTCATTTTCTGACCTCCAGTCAAAAGTTAAAAAACGGGTCTGGGTATTCTTTGCTGAAGGACAGCGTTCCCTGCCCCATCCCCACTACCGAAAAAGATGCGCACCGCGCCGCTCCTTCGAATTCGACATTACCCATCGGAGCATCGTGATCAACCGAGATCGTCGCGGGAGTGTCCTTGACCGGCACCTATCCGCCCTGCCTGTTGCAGAAACGTCACGTTTTCGCCTCCTGATAAACAATTTGGTAACGAATTCGCCTTGCTTGGGCGCGGCTTCATGATCTTTGTATGGCGAGAATCGGGCCGCGGCCGAAGGCGTCTGTCGAAAGAGCGTCACAGAGAGAAGCTGGCCAACCGAGAGGCTTTGCAGGAGACGCTCTCTGTAGTGATAGAGAGTGTCCTGCAAACAGGTGGGGCCGAAGATGCGCTTGCCTGCCATGAGGGTGGCATCCGAGTTGGCTGCGGTTATTGTGTCTCAAATAGTTTGCCAGACAGACGCTGTGCAGCGAGCATTCAAGCGGGTTGAGGACGACAGGGCCAATTATGCCACCGAATTTGCGGCCGATCTGCTGCAAATCGCGACCGGGCAAGGGAAGCCGCCGGGGGGGGTTTCGACAATAGCTCAAGCAGGTCCTGTGCTCGATCGGCCGACTCGCGTTCGGCACGCAACTTCGCCGAGTAGCCAATCTACCTGTCGGCGGCATCCAGTGCGCCTGATGAGCCGCAAAATCGGCTTCGGCCTTCCCACGAACAGCCGCTTCCGCTGGAGCTAAATCCAGCATCTCGGTAAGCGCCTCCAAGTGAACACAGCCTCACGTTCTCTCCGTCGCGCAGCCGCACAGCAGCGCTGAGGAAACAGTCAAGCGCTCGCCGCCGCGCCGCGCCGCTCGAGCGCGGTCTTGCGGATGATTTCCGCGATCTCCGGGCTGCTGCTGCACAGCATCTGGAAATCCGCCGAGTGCAGTGACAGGAGTGAGACAGCCGTCGTAGCACTGACGGTCGCCGAGCGCGGTTCGCCGCTGATCAGCGCCATCTCGCCGAAGAAGGCACCAGGGCCGAGTTCCACCGGATTCGGCGTCGCGACGCTGACGCGCCCTTCCACGACGAAGAACATCCGATCACCGGGCTCGCCAATGCGGCAGATCATGGCGCCCGCCGGCACCGTGCGAGCCCTTAATGCGCGCACGATCTCGACCAGCACGGCCGGGCCAAGCTTCTGAAACAACGGCACCGCGGCGACCAATTGCCAATTGCGGACGAAATCACCGCGACGGACTTCTTGATAGAAGCCCGTGGCAAGAATGCCGGCCCAGAGCCCGAAGATGCCGATGCCACTCATCATGACCGCACCGGCCAGGACGCGGCCTGCGAAGCTTTGCGGGATAGTGTCCCCATAGCCGGTGGTGGACAGCGTGACGACCGCCCACCACATTGCTTGGGGGATGCTGCCGAACTTTTCCGGTTGGGTGTCGCGCTCGATGACATAGGCCGCGAGCGCGACAGCGAACAGAACGACGCCGAAGAGCGTTGTGACGCCGATCAGATTGCGCGCTTCGTTGGCCAGAACCCTGCCCAGCACCGGGAAGAAGGTCGAGTCGCGCAGCGGTTTCAGCAGCCAGACAGCACAGTAGAGGCTCTGGTCGGGCGTGCCGACGAACAGAAATGCGGCGAGTGGAACGAAGACCGCGAGCACATCGATGGCGATTTTGGGCGTCCTGTCCCGTACGTCTCCCGCCCGGCGCTTGAGGAGCGTCGCGGCCAGTTGCAGGAGATAGGCGCCCCAGATGACGGCGAGCAGAGCAGCCAGAGCCAGTCTGCTTCGTCCGGATATGCCTGGTATCGTGAGCGCAGCCACCGCCAGCAACCCAGGCGCAGCCAGCACCGCGTTGAGCGGCGCGTAAATTCTTAAGAAAGGCAGTACCGACATTCTATGCCCACGAGCGGCTACTGCTCTCCAGAATAGGATGCCTTCAAGGCAAGCGCAAAGGTGCTTGCTGTCGCTGCGATGTGCATCACCACGGTGAGCTCAATTGTCCGGGATGGCTTCGTGACCGGTCGTCAACCGACAGGTCACAAGATGCAATGCGGGTCGGCACTGCCAAGCGCAAATCAAGCCGGGAGGCGCCACATTCGCACACGGCCTGTGCCACGCAGTTCCGTTTCCGCGAGTGGCTCGCAAGCAAAATTTGGCCCAAGCAGTGTGTGAGTTGCATCCGAAATACGAATTTCATCCGGCTCCGCGGACGTTTGAATACGTGCGGCGAGATTAACGGTCTCGCCCCACAGGTCATAGGCAAACCGCCTTTTGCCTATGACGCCCGCGACGATTGGTCCTGAGTGAATTCCAATTCTGAGCCTTAGCCGTCCTCCTGCGAAGTGTTCGAGCTTAACCGCCTCGCGCAGTTCAAGTGCATAGCGCGCGAGGGCTTCAGCATGATCGGATCGCGCGGCGGGCAAGCCGGCGACCACCATCACACAATCGCCGATTGTCTTGATCTTTTCGCAACCGTGTCGTTCCGAGAGCAGATCCGCCGCCTTGAAGAAGTAATTCAAGATAGCGAGCGTCGTCACGGCTCCGACGCTCCGCGCTCTTTCCGTAAAACCGACGATGTCGGCAAAAAGCACACTCACCTCTGCGTGATTGTCTGCAATTTGTTCGTCCGCTTTTAACCGCTCCGCGATCGACGCGGGAAGAATGTTGAGGAGCAGGGCTTCGGCACGCTGGTATTCACGCTGCAATCCCTCTTGGCTCTCCCTCAACGCCTCGTTCACCGATTGTAATTTCTCGTTGAGTTGACGCTCCCTCTCTTGCAGGAGCGTCATTTCATAAGCCTTCTGCTGAAGCCGCTGCCTATTGTCGCGTTCGACGGTTGCATCGAGAAAGAGCAGCCACACGTAGGCACTGTCAGCAAAAAGATGAAGGTCCGCGACACGCCCGCTGGGCAGTTCGACCATGGCCATATGATATGGAAGCTCCGGGGAAGGCAGCAAACCTTCCATGAATTCAAGCTGATCGGCAACCGGCTGACCAATGCGAAGCGATGCGAGCCCGTAATGTTTGACGTTGCCGCCCTTCGCAGCTACGCAAAGCTCGGCGTCAATTTTCAGATACGCGATAGAGTGCTCGTCGTAAAAAAAATTGTAAATCCAGCTTCCGACTTCTTTTGGCAATCTATGCATGGTCTATCTAGCAACCATCGAAGCAAGTTGACGAAACGCATCGTCAACGTGTTCGCCCGAAAGTGCACTTGTTAGATAGATTTGCCATCCAAGTTGCCTCAGCTCGTTAATATCACCATCTGATATTGCCCACCGATCGGCAAGATCGGATTTGTTGAACAGCAATACAAACGGCATCGTTCCGAATTCGGCCTCGACCCGCTCGCGTAGCGTGAGCGCCGCGGCAAGAGTAGCGGCGCGGGTTCCATCGACGACAAGCACGAGCCCGGTCGCACCTCGCACATGGCTGACGCGGAATGAGCCGATATCGTCTTCGCCGGCCAAATCCCACAAAATCAAATCCACGGTTTTGCCCGGTAGTGCGACGCTCTTCTTGTCGATTTTCACTCCCACCGTGGTCAAGTAGGTTTCTGAAAAGATGCTTTGCACAAACCTGCGGACCAGGCTCGTCTTTCCGACACCGAACCCGCCCAACATGCAGATCTTTTTTTGCAACATCTTGAGCTCCACTAGTCCAAGTTTACCGTAATCGAAACCCGGCGATTGGTGGAGCTCCCAGTTTGACTATTTTCAGGCACCAGCGGCTCAAAGGTGCCCGCGCCCCGAACCAGCAGCAGTTCCGGAGCGACGCCGCGCTTGTTGAGAAGCGCACGAACTGTCTCGGCGCGGGCGGCACTGATCGACGCGTTGGCCGTCTCGCGGCCCGTAGCGTCCGAATGGCCGGTCAACATGAACCGCGCAGTTACGCCTGACTTGTGGGCACTTTCGGCGAATTCCTTTATTTGATCCGCCAATCTGTCGAGAACCGGCGTCTGCTCTGGTCCCGGCACAACTTTGCCGGAATAGAAGAAAATATCGGTCGCCTGGATGGCCGCTCGCAAATCATTAAGTTCTGCAAGGTTCAGCTCATGCAGCTGCGAGATATCCAGAACCACTCCGTCCGCCGAAAGTTGATCGGCGGCGGCCCGCGCCCGGTTGATCCAGTTGGCAGGAGCCTCCCCCACGACAACGATGCGGCCCTGGATGATCGAAAGCAGAACCGATTTCGGCGGGGTCAGCGAAGCCTCCAGCCGCTTCACCACGAACTTCGGATCAAGACTTTGATAGAATTGCCACTGTGAATGAACGCGGGCAGGATCGATCTGCGTTCCGTGCAGCAGAGCTTGCGGGTCGGCGGCTAGCGGGTCTCTCAGGCCGGAAATGTAGAAATGTCCGCCCCTCTCTGTTTGCTGGGCGACGATGATTCCCGGTTGGGCCTCAAGTCGCGACACATAGTACTGCCAATGCTCCGCCGCGCGCGCTTCGGGGCTCACATCACGAACCTTGGAGATGTCGAATTCCGGTCCGCCTGCCGAAAGCTGTCGGGCCGCCGCGCGCGCCTGATCTATCCAGGTGTCGGGAGCCTCACCCTCGGCAACGATGCGATCCTTGACGATCGAAAGTCGCACTGTGTCCGGCGGATACAGCGACGCCGTTAGCCGCTTCAACACGAACTCCGGCTCAAGGCTCTGATAGAATTTCCACTGCGAATGAACGCGGGCGGGATCGACCTGTGTTCCCGACAGCAGCGACTGCGGGTCGGTGCCAAGCGGGTCTCTCAGGCCGGCAATATAGAATTGGCCGTCGCGTATGTTTTGCTCGGCAACGATGATGCCTGGCTGGGTCTCCAGTCGCGACACATAGGCCTGCCAGCGCTCCGCCTCGCGTTCTTCGAGGCTTACGTCACGGACCCCAGAGATATCGAACACCGGCCCGCCTGCCGAAAGCTGCTGGGCGGCGGCCTGGGCCCGGCTGATCCAAGCGGCACTCGCCTCACCTTCGGCGACGATGCGATTCTTGACGATCGAAAGTCGCACTGTATCCGGCAGAGCCAGCGACGCCGTTAGCCGCTTCAATACGAACTCCGGCTCAAGGCTCTGATAGAATTTCCACTGCGAATGAACGCGGGCGGGATCGACCTGCGTTCCCGACAGCAGCGACTGCGGGTCGGCGCCAAGCGGGTCTCTCAGGCCGGAAATGTAGAATTGGCCATAACGTACCTTTTGTTCGGCAACGATGATGCCCGGCTGGATCTCCAGTTGCGACACATAAGCCTGCCAGCGCTGCCCGGATTGCCAGGAAAGAAGGAACCAACCGCCTGCCGGAATCAAAAGCAGCAGGACTGCAACCACCACCAGCCACGGAAACCCCTGGTTTGATTCCTCCTGCTTCAGCTCGACGCACGTCTGCAATTGTGCCTCTACGCCGGCCAACTGCGAACTGTCGCCGTCAAACTCCCCTAAAGCCTGTGAGCATTCCTCATGGATGCGGAGCAATACATCGCGAACTATTTCATGCAATTCCTCTGGCGGATTTCCTCGGATCACCGAAACCAAGGTCGCGAACTGTCCGACTTCTGACCAAAGGCGAAGGTCGCCAAAACGGATCGTGTCCAGACTGCTCTGTTCTTTTTCGTTAAATGAGTCCTTCACAAAGTCCTGAATTGCACTAAGCATCGAAGAAATAAGCTGAGGATCCTCGCTCGTTGCATTATCAGCAGCTACATGCGCTATCAGAAGTCCGGAATTTCGGCTAATTAGGAAGACATGTTCCACTCGATATACAAGAGAATGCTTCAGAACAACTTCCGAAAAACTAGCACCTGTTCTCCAAGATTCAAATCTCCACTTGAGACCATGCCAGGTAAATATATGTCTTAAAGTCTCGTTCAGCGACTGAAAGGTCTGGTCGATCTTTTCCCCGATCGACTTGCGAATTGCCGGCAGAAACACCGGGTATAATATGTCCGTCAGCGTGCGCGGGCTCTTCTGGATTGACCGTTGCACGGCTCTTTCGACAGCTGGCGCAAGGGCCTCGCCGAGTTGCACGTGAGGCGCTCGCGCGGCCGCACTGGAAAGAACGTCGCCTACGGCTGCCGCGAACTGCTCCGGTTCGTCCAGCAGATGCGTGACTCGTGAAAGCTCTGAAATTTCGCGGCTGACCAGCAACTGGCGCAGCGTTTCCATGCGAGGATCGGCGGTTGGAACACCGTCGAAACGCGCACGATAGTCCGGATCAACGTTCCGGGCAATTTCGATCAAAAGACGAGCCAGAGCCTCGCGATCAATCTCTGTATCGTTCGAGGCTGTTCTTTGCGGTAGGCTGATCGGGTCGACGGTCGACGTCAAGGTCCCATCAACTCGCTTTCCAACTACGGTCCGAATTGCTCTTGCTGCCGACGGGATCCTGATTAAGACATTTTGCAACCTCGACAAACAGGCCAGCCAAAAGATTTCGGTCGGTCTTGACGTTGCTGAGATCGGCAAACATTTTTTCTATCAGCATCTGAACGCCTTCATTCTTCTGCTTGATTTCCTCACGCAGTGAATGATCGTTCCGATTTATCCGGTCCGCAACGTCGCGCTCAAGCGCGCTCAATTGATCCGACAACGCGCGCACCTGCTTTTCAAGCGCCTGGTTTTGCTCGCGAAGATTCCGATCAATTTCCTTGTCGGCATCGGCTCGTGCATCTTTTTCGCTCCGCAATTGCCCCGCAAGCGAATCGACCTGCTTCTTTGCATTTGACTCGTACATGTCGAGATTGCGCTTGGCCTCGGATTCGACATCCTTGAAGCGCTGCAAGACCCGTTCTTCGAGCTTGGAGAAGCGGCGGTCATAGTCCTGCATCTGGTTGCCGAACAGCAGATCACGTATCTTGTCGACACCTACAGCGTCGCCGGGACCCCCGTTTTCGCGAGCCTGGACGCCCATGAAGTTCAGACCGTTTCCTTCTGCGTTACCTATCAGATTTCCGTCCGCTTTCTTGTCTGAAGAAGCGGAATTCGAAGATTCCTTTGCCATGCTTTTGCCC
The DNA here is from genome assembly GCF_007003935.1 of Mesorhizobium sp. WSM4310. Classification (NCBI taxonomy): domain Bacteria; kingdom Pseudomonadati; phylum Pseudomonadota; class Alphaproteobacteria; order Hyphomicrobiales; family Phyllobacteriaceae; genus Mesorhizobium; species Mesorhizobium sp. WSM4310. The sequence goes on along the minus strand of NZ_VFTA01000022.1, from coordinate 28,021 downwards.
TTCCGTTTGAACACCTGCCACAGTGCAAAACCCCATACATAAGAAAGTCGGCATATAAGAAAGTCAGCATGTCAGCAAAATACCCGGCTCGCAAGCGGGTATCGTCTTGACTTGAGCCGATTCGTAAGGCAGCCGCGCGCTGAGTCGCCGGCGCAGGAATGGAAGTTGGTAGCGATGCCATTTCAAGAGCGGCAGCCGCGGCTGGTCGGGGATCAAAGGCGGTAAGCGTAGCCGTCGAAGCAGTGGCGCCCCGCAATCTCTGCGCTCACGGCATCCCGGCGTTCGACCGCAAGGTGATCAACCGAATAACGACGGCGGCAGGTCGCAGCTTCGCGCTCGAGGAGGCGATCCGGTCAAGCTCGTTAAGAACCGCCTCACGACTACGCCACGGGTGTTTGCGCACGCGTTGTGCTTTTCCGGGAACTGCTCAGATGGCCGGCGCGCTGGCGCGCGCCAGCCGTCTGGCGTCAGGCGTGGCGGATCTCGGTTCCCAACACCTTCAAGCATTCGCGGATGAACGCGGCAAGCGCCGTCCAGCCCTTGGCGGAAACCATCGTCCCGTCCACATAGGCATCGGTGGGTGACAGGTCGATGTAAGTGCCGCCGGCAAGCGTCACCTCCGGCTCGCAAGCCGCGAGAGCCCCAACCTTCTTGCCGCGGACGACGCCATCGACGGCGATCAGAATCTGGACGCCGTGGCAAATCGTGAAGATCGGCTTTTTGGTCTCATGGAAATGGCGCACGATAGCCTGCACGCGCTTGTCGGTACGGATGTATTCCGGCCCGCGCCCGCCTGCGCAGTAGACGGCATGATACTGGTCGAGCTGTCTTTCGGCTTCCGAGAACGTCTTGTTGATCAGCGCGTAGTGACCAAGCTTTTCGGTGTAGGTCTGGTCGCCCTCGAAGTCGTGCAGCGAGGTCTTGATCAGGTCGCCGGCGTTCTTGTCGGGGCATACCACATGAACCGTGTGGCCCACGGCCTCCATCGCCTGCTGATAGACGAAGATCTCGTATTCCTCGGTGAACTCACCGGTAAGCATCAGTATTTTCTTGCCTGGCATGGCTCTTCCTCCTGTTGCGGCTGGGCGAGGTGCGGATCACGCCTCGCCTGTCTTCGAAATCGGATCGGATCGGAATGGCGAATCCGGGAAATACGCGCTCGGCGCGCAGCACCGATTCGACGGCGCCCGGCACGGCACCAGTGGGCAGCGCGCTTCCTCCCTCTCCGGCGATATTGGCTGCAATGGACATCGGGTCCGACCTTAATCGAAGGCCGGAAGCAAGCGATCGCGCGAATGCTCGATATGGACGCGCATCGCCTCTTGGGCGGCGTCGGGATCGGCCGCGCCGAATGCGGCGAGGATCGCCTCGTGTTCGTCGAGCGCTTCCTCGGTCACGCGGGCATGATACATTAGGCGGAAGATATGGAAGTGGGCATGCTGGTGGCTCAACGTCTGCCGAATGAGTTCGTTTTGCGAAAACTCCATGATCTTGTCGTGGAAGATCGCGTCCTGCCGGGCGAAATTCGAATAACGCAGGCGATCGTCCTTGCCTTCGCGCCGTGACATCACGCCAGCCGCTTCCAGCAAAATGTTGAGCTTGGCTTCATCCATGGCAGCGGCGGCTTTCGCCGCGGCATGCGGCTCAAGCAGAAGGCGCATCTCGTACAATTCGTCGAACCGGCGGCGTGTGATTTGCGGCGCCGCGCGATAGCCGATCAGGTGAGTCTTGAGCACCAGGCCTTCGCCTTCGAGGCGACCGAGCGCCTCGCGGATCGGCGTGTGCGAGACGTTGAATTCCTTGACCAGGCTGTCGACGGTGATGCGCGAACCCGGCGCGATCTTCAGCGCCATCAGCTGCGCGAAGATCGCTTCATAGACATCCTCGACCAGGCTGTTGGAGCGCTGGATGCGACCGCCGGCGGCAGCCGTTTCGGTCGTGTCGATTGGGTTTGCGGCCTGCATCTTTACCTCTTGACAGTGCGGACTGCTAACACGATGCTCCAACGGATGCAATCCTATATCCTATACGATTTTAAAGCGGATATGCTTTTCGAGCCGTTATATGATACTGCAGAATGTCCCCGGCGCTGTTGCGGACAGATGGCGGATTCGTTGCGACAACCCTTCCCAGTTCAGGCGCCGCCAAAGGACAAAAGATCATCATGAGCCTCTTCGCCGCCCTCCGGCTTCCGCGTGAAATCCTTTTCGGTAACGGCCAACGCCATGCGCTGCCGACGGTCGCCAGCAGGTTCGGCCGGCGCGCCCTGGTCTGTACAGACGAGCGTTTCGCCGGCACGGCGGTGTTCGCGGAAATTGTCAAATGGCTCAAGGCCGCCTCGATCGAGGTGCTGGTGCATGACCGCGTGCTTCCCGACGTGCCACGCGACAGCCTCGGCATTTGCGTCGACGAGGCCGCGAAATTCCAGCCTGAGATAGTGATCGGCATCGGCGGCGGCAGCTGCCTCGATTTCGCCAAATGCGCCGGCCTGCTGCTCAGCCATGGCGGCAAGCTTCAGGACTACTATGGGGAGTTCAAGGTGCCCGGCCCGACGCTGCCGCTGATCGCCGTGCCCACCACCGCGGGAACCGGCTCCGAAGTGACGCCCGTCGCGGTGATCTCCGACCCGGACCGGACGCTGAAGGTCGGCATATCGAGCCCCTATCTGATCGCGGCGGTTGCCTTGTGCGACCCCGAACTGACGATGACCTGCCCCCCTGCCCTGACCGCGATAGCCGGCGCCGATGCCTTGACCCATGCGATCGAGGCCTTCACCGCGAAGCGGCGCGGCGCGGACCCCAGCCTGGCGCAACAGCATGTCTTCATCGGCAAGACCGCGCTGACCGACCATTTCGCCCTGCTGGCCATAAAACTGCTGGGCCGCAGCCTGGAGAAAGCCTGCACCGACGGCACCGATGCCGATGCGCGCGCCGATGTGATGATGGGCGCGCTGGCGGCGGGCTGCGCATTCGGCACCGCCGGCACCGCGGCGGCGCATGCCGTGCAATATCCCGCGGGCGCCCTCACCCACACGGCGCACGGATTGGGCGTCGCGACGATGATGCCCTACGTCATGACCTACAACAGCCGCGTGGTCGCCGCCGAAATGGCCGAGATCGGCGCAGCGCTTGGCCTTGAGGCCAAGGGGCGGAGCGCCGGGGAGATGGCAGACGCCACAATCGAGGAAATCCGACGGCTATTCACGGCGATCGGCATCACGCCGACGCTGGCCGATCTCGGCCTTCCCGCCGACAAGCTCGACTGGACCGCCGATCAGGCGCTCGGCATCGATCGCCTGATCAAGAACAACCCGCGCCCCTTCGATCTCACCGCCATGCGACGCCTGGTCCAGGCCGCTCATGACGGCGACCTCGCAGCCTGCGCCATGTAATCCACGGAACAAGACCATGAACCTTCCTCCGAATGCGCTGTGGATCGACCAGGACGACTATGACGTTCGCGGCTTTTCGCACGGACTCTACATCGACGGCAGGTGGCGACCATCTTCCGACGGCCGGGTCATCGACGTCGTCGATCCTGCGTCGGGATCCGTCATTGCAGCGGTTCCCGACGCGACGCTCGAGGATGCCTTGGCAGCCGTCGATGCGGCGGCCAAGGCGGCGACGGCATGGCGGGGGACAGCGCCACGCAAGCGCTCGGAAATCCTCAGGCGCTGTTTCGAACTCATGGTCGAGCGATCGGAAACGCTCGCCATGCTGATCTCGCTGGAGAACGGCAAGGCTCTGCGCGACGCGCGCGGCGAGGTTGCGTACGCCGCCGAGTTCTTCCGCTGGAACGCGGAAGAAGCGGTTCGCATCACCGGCGAGTTCGGCACCGCGCCGTCCGGCACCAACCGCATCGTCGTCGACTATGAGCCGATCGGCATCTGCGTGCTGATCACGCCCTGGAATTTTCCGGCCGCGATGGCGACACGAAAAATAGCGCCGGCATTGGCGGCCGGTTGCACGGTGATCCTGAAGCCGGCCAGCGAGACGCCGCTGACGGCCTATGCGCTGGCCGCGCTCTACAGCGAGGCCGGCGTTCCGGCCGGCGTCGTCAACGTGCTCACCACGACCAGTCCCGGTCCGCTGACCTCGGCCATGCTGGCCGATCCGCGCGTCAGGAAGCTCTCTTTCACCGGCTCGACAGGCGTCGGACGAACCTTGCTTGGCGAAGCCGCCAAGCATGTGGTCTCCTGCTCGATGGAACTCGGCGGCAATGCACCATTCGTCGTTTTCGACGATGCCGACCTCGATGCCGCGCTCGACGGCGCCATGATCGCGAAGATGCGCAATGCCGGCGAGGCCTGTACAGCCGCCAACCGCATCTATGTTCAGTCGGGCATCCATGACGCGTTCGCCGACGGCCTTCGCAAACGCATGGCAGCTCTCAAGGTCGGACCAGGCATGAGTGCGGATACCGAGTGCGGGCCGATGATCACCAGAAAGGCGGTCGACAAGATCGACCGCCTGGTCAAGGACGCCGTGGGCCGGGGAGCCAAGGTGCATTGCGGCGGCTCTATCCCGGAAGAGGAAGGCTTCTTTTATCCGCCGACGGTCCTGTCGCAGGTTCCGTCCGATGCCGACATGGCGCATGAGGAGATCTTCGGGCCGGTAGCGCCCATCACGCGATTCGAGACCGAGGCCGAAGCCATCATGCACGCCAACAACACGGAATACGGCCTTGCCGCCTATATCTATACGCGCGATGTCGGCCGAGGATTGCGGGTGGCATCGCGGATCGAAGCCGGCATGATCGGCCTCAATCGGGGGCTGATGTCGGATCCCGCGGCCCCCTTCGGCGGCGTCAAGCAGAGCGGCCTGGGTCGCGAGGGCGGCCAGCACCACGGCATCGCCGAGTTCATGGAGGCGAAGTATATCGCCGTTACCTTCTGATCGGGCAGCCATGCAGAAAGACCCCTTCCGCACCCGCGACCACGTTGCCGACTTTGATGACATCGTGGCCGATATCGTGGCGCGCAGCGACACGACCCGGGCGACGCTGCCCATGGTGGCTGATGTCGCCTATGGCAACGGCGAGGCCGAGAGGCTCGACCTGTTCTTTCCGCCGGGCGAGCGTCAGAATCTTCCCGTTCATATTTTCATCCACGGCGGCTACTGGCGCATGTTTTCAAGGGGTGACTATTCCTATGTGGCGAACACAGTCACCCAAGCCGGTGCGATCGCGGTCATCGTCGATTATGCGCTGATGCCCGAGTTCAGGATGGCGGCGATCGTGGAGCAGGTCCGGCGCGCCAAACATTGGGTGCTGGACAACATCGTCGACCATGGCGGCGATCCAGGCCGGATCAGCGTCAGCGGCCATTCGGCTGGCGCGCACCTGGCCACATTCCTATTTGAAAAGGCGCCAATGCCGTCACGCATCCACGCAGCGCTGCTGCTGGGTGGCCTCTACGACCTGAAGCCCCTGCAGAAATCCTTCCTCGAGCCGTTGATCGGCATCACCGACGAGGAGGCAGCTGCCTTAACGCCAATGACGCGGCAGCATGACCCGAAGACGGCAGTGACCATTCTCGTCGGGGACCAGGAAACGCCCCCTTTTCACCAGCAGGCGGCCGACTTCGGAACGCTCCTGCGCGCGCAGGGGCACGGTGTCCGCGAGCTTTGCCTGAATGACCGGAACCATATGACGAGCGTACGGGATCTGGGCATCATCGGTACGCAAGCTGGCGATTGCTTGATGCAGACGATTGAAACGACCCTCTTCTAGAGGCAATGCCGAGCCGACCCGAATGAGGAGGTCGCAGTGTGATGTGCACCGCTCGGTGGGCAGTTGCGCAACCTCGGGACTTGGCCCTATTGCGCGACCAGGCGACTCGCCTAGCGAAACAGCTTTGCTCTCATTGGCCATTCAGCGGATTCGATTTGCTTGGTGATCCCTCACCCTTAGGGCAAACTCCCTGCCGGGGCTGCAGGAGGTGAAATGAGAGCACGCGCAGCAACGCTCGGGGATCTCGAGGATGTGTTTCATGGCCTGTCCAAGCGGATGTCGGAGGAGTACGCGGCGGCCGGCAAGGACAGCAAGATCGCCTACGACAATCTGATGATGAATCTGAAGGAAGGCCGGGCGCACGCGCTGGTGGAGGGCGAGAAGGCCGTGGCAATCATCGCCTGGCATGAGAACAGCGACGCCGCCGATACGCTGTTTGCCGCGCAGGAGGACTTTTTCCGCGCCTCGACCGTGCGCTTCTGCAAGCGACATATCAGGCACATCCAGGCGCTCGCCGGCAACCTTCCCATCCATTCGCGCAGCTGGCTGCAGGGGCCTGACGTCGCCCGATGGTTCGGCATTATCGGCTATGCCGAGCGCGGTCAGGAGAACGGCGCCAACCTGTTTGAGCTGCCGCCGGCCCGCGCCAGCTAAGGAACCCCGGCTGGTGGCATGTGTTCCTCCTTGCCGCAAACGCCGAGCATACCGCGCCATCGCCCGCGCAAATTCGTCGATGCGGGTCCCCCCTTCGGTTCCAAGCGGTTTAACTCGGTGGCCTTGCGAATTGCACTCTCGGCCGCCTTGGACTGCCTCAGCAAGCGGCTTGCACGGGGCGACGATTGGCGGGATGTTACTGGGGGCAACCGGGGCCAAACCGGCAGGCCGAGATCGATGTGGCTGCTGGAAAATGTCGCGAGCCTGCTTCGCCTTTCTTACCTTTGTTGTCTTGCTGGCGCCGGTAGAGGCAAGCGAGCGCATGTCACATCTGCTTGACCGCTCCAACCTGCCGATCTCCTATCTTCGCGAATCGGATCTTGTGACCGCATACACGACTGCAATGGCGCGCTTCCGTCTGCAGTTCTCAGGACGTGCCGGCGAAACCAATCTTGCGGTCTCTCTCGAACCATTGTTTTTGCGGGCGGAATTCCGTGCGCGGACCTGGCGCTCGGCGGACGGCAGCTTGTTGCAAGGCTTCGCCGGCAAGGGCGGCTTCCGATTGACTATCGGTAACTGCCTGGCGCGTATCTGCGCTGCCAGCGAATGCAGCGATGCCGGTTGGCCGGTCTACGCCTGCAGCGACGGACGCAAGCGCAAGATGTCCGTCACGGATTTTGTGACGGCAAGCTTCGATGGCGTGCCCTATCGTCGATTGAGCGCCTCCCCTTCACAGGAATGAGGGCGCGAGGTGCCCACCATCCTACCGAGGCAGGCGTTCAGCAAGGGCGGTGTTCCTTTCCCGCACCGCGAACGCCTTCCCAGTCGACAATTGCCCGCCTCACGCAGCGCTGCGACTCCCCGCCGCAGTCGCGCAGGACGTTGCGGCGCTGAAATTGACGCGCGGCATCATCTTTTTCCCGCGAACATTGTCCAAATAGAATAGGATGGTGGGGCGCCATCCAAACGCGGACACGTGTTGCATTCGACCCAGGCGGCCGGAAAATCGGTGACAAGCGCCGCCGGAACGTGTTGAAGGTGACGGTCGACACAGAGAGGGACGTGCGATCGGGTTGCACTCGGCAAGTGTTGATGGTTTGTTGCCGGTCTGCGGAGAACGAGTGATGCGAGAATCGATCGGTCAAGACGAATATGGGTCGGCGAACCCTTTCGATCCGGACGACCTGCCCAATCTGAATGCGATCGGACCAGGGATCGGCAACAATGATTTCGAGAAATACGCGGTCGCCGTGATCATCGTGTTCGGCGCCCTGATCATCGGCGGGCTGATGGCCGCGTCGTTGACCTTCGGCCATCGCAACGGGTTCCTCTTCGCGCTCGGCGGCGCCACCTCGGCATGGATCTCCGGAAACGCGCTTCTGCTTGACCGGCCGCGCATCTACGCGCTGTTCGTCGGCATCGCCGCCCTGATGCTGATCGCATCGACCATCACGCTGGTTACCTGACGGTCCTTGCCGGGCCGCGACCCTGTCCAAGCACCCACCCCGGCATCAATATCCGAGCGCCTCGCCAGAGGCCGCCCGGCTGTCGATGGCGCCATTGTAGCGCGCGCCGCCGCCCTTCCCGATCTCCGCCAGGCTCTTGCCACCAACGAGAATGCCGGCCGCCTGCCCCCAGGTCTGGTCACTCAGATCGAGGTGGTAGCCCATGCCGGCCAGCAGTCTTTCGGTGTCCGGCGACAGGCCGAACGGCTCGACATAGACTTTATCGGGCAGCCATTGATGGTGGATGCGCGGTGCGTCGATCGCCTCCTGGATGTTCATGCCGTGGTCGATGACGTTGACGATCGCTTCCAGCGTGATGGTGATGATGCGCGAGCCGCCGGGGCTGCCGATGACCATGAACGGCTTGCCGTCCTTGGCCACGATGGTCGGGCTCATCGACGACAGCGGCGTCTTCTTCGGCTGAATGGCATTGGCCTCGCCCTGGACCAACCCATAGAGGTTGGGCACGCCCGGCTTCTGGGTGAAATCGTCCATCTCGTTGTTGAGCAAGATGCCGGTGCCGCCCGCGACGACGCCGGCCCCGAAGGAGCCGTTCAGCGTGTAGGTGACGGCCACCGCGTTGCCGTCCTTGTCGATGATGGAATAGTGTGTCGTCTCCTTCGACTCGCCAAAACCCTTCGGCATCAGGTCCTGCGACACGCCGGCCCGGAATGGGTCGGTCTTGTCGCGGATGTCCTTGGCGTAGCTCTTGTCCAGCAATTTCGAGACCGGATTGTCGACGAAATCAGGATCGCCGAGCGCGGAGTTGCGGTCGACATAGGCATGGCGCATCGCCTCGACCATGACATGCACGGTCTCGGCCGAGCCGGCGCCGAGATAGGACAACGGGTAGCCTTCCAGCACGTTGAGGATTTCGCAGATGATGACGCCACCGGAGCTTGGCGGCGGCGAGGAAGTGATCTCATAGCCGCGATAGGAGCAGGTGACCGGTTTCAGTTCACGCACCGCATATTGCTCGAAGTCCTGCTTGGCCAGGATGCCGCCCCTGGCGCCGCTCGCCTTGACGATGGCGTCAGCGATGGCGCCCTTGTAGAAGGCGTCGGGGCCTTTCTCGGATATCGCCGAGAGCGAGCCAGCAAGATCCGGTTGGGTGAGCCGCTCGCCAATGCCATAGGGCTTGCCATCGGGTTTCAGGAAGGCGGCGGCCGCCGCCGGGTCCTTCGCCAACCTTTCAGCGTTGCCGGCGAACGAGGCGGCATCGCCCTGATTGAGGATGAAACCGTCCCTGGCATAGGCGATCGCCGGCGCCATGAGCTCTTGTCTTGACAGTGTGCCATATTTTTCGCGCGCTATTTCGAAACCGGCCACCGAGCCCGGCACGCCGACGGCGAGATAACCGTCGAGGCTGGCGTCCTTCACCGGGTTGCCATCCTTGTCGAGATACATGGTCTTGGACGCGGCCAGCGGCGCGCGCTCGCGAAAATCGAGGAAGGTCGATTTGCCATCGGCGAAACGGATGGTCATAAAGCCGCCGCCGCCAATGTTGCCGGCATTGGGGTAGACGACGGCCAGCGCATAGCCGACAGCGACCGCCGCATCGACGGCATTGCCGCCCTTCTTCAAGACCTCGACGCCGATTTCCGACGCCAGATGCTGGGCCGTCACCACCATGCCGTGCTCGCCCTTGGCAGGTGCTGGCGACGCGGCAAAGACGCTCGTCAATGGCGCCAGCGCGAAGGTGATGGAAAGACTGGCGGCGATCAGTGTCCGACGGGTGAGGTGCATGGCGGGTTCTCCTGGCGGGGAAGCCTAGAAGAGCCCGTCGCAGCGGCCGAGTCCACCACCAACGGTGGGCCAGGCGGATCAATTCAGATGTCAGGCGTGTCAGACAATTCCGCCCGAGCCGCCAACAACAGCCGGGCGTTCGGCCGCGACCTTGGCGCGGTAGCCCGCCGCCCGGTAGGTGGCGACCGGATCGATGGCGCCCCCGGTTTTCAGCCGTGCCATGGCGAGGATCGGCTCGACATCGGTGCGATAGGCCGCCTTCAGCGTCTGGGTCGCCATCAGCGCGTCATTGCCGTCCTGAAAAACTTCCAGCGCCTTGCGGTCGACCAGCAGCGCCTGCGCATAGGCGCGCTGCACCTCGACCGCCGACAACATCAGGCTTTCGATCGGATCGGTGACGTTGTGGCTCTGGTCGAGCATGTGGGCGGGATCGAAACCCTCGGCGCCGGACAGTTCGGCATCGACCAGTTCGTTGAAGACCAGGAACAGCCGATAAGGATCGATCGAACCGGCGTCGAGATCGTCGTCGCCATATTTCGAATCGTTGAAATGGAAGCCGCCGAGTTTCTTGAACTGGATCAGCCGCGACACGATCATCTCGATGTTGACATTGGGCGCGTGGTGGCCGAGGTCGACCAGGCAGAAAGCCTTGTCGCCCAGTTCCTTGGCGATAAGGTAATTGGTGCCCCAGTCCTGCACGACCGTGGAATAGAAGGCCGGCTCGTACATCTTGTGTTCGGTGAACAGTTTCCAGTCGGCGGGCAGCCCGGCATAAATCTCCTTCATGGCGTCGAGGTAGCGCTCGAAGGCTTTGGCGAAATTGACCTGGCCCGGAAAATTCGAGCCGTCGCCGATCCACACCGTCAGTGCCTTGGAGCCGAGCGTCTTGCCGATCTCGATGCATTCGAGATTGTGCTCAACCGCCTGCCGGCGGGTGCCGGCGTCGGCGTGCGACAGCGAACCGAATTTGTAGGAGAGTTTCTGGTCCCTGGCGTCGGAGAATGTGTTGGAATTCATGGCATCGAAGCCGAGGCCGAAGCGCGAGGCCGCCTGCTTCAGCCGGTTCGGGTCAGTCTTGTCCCATGGAATGTGCAACGAGACGGTCGGCGTCGCCTGCGTCAGCTGGCTGATGACGGCACAATCCTCGATCTTGTCGAAGATATCGCGCGGCTCGCCGGCGCCGGGAAAGCGGGCAAAGCGCGTGCCGCCGGTGCCGACGCCCCAGGAGGGGATGGCAACCGCAAATTTCTCGACCTTGTCGCGGATGGCGTCGATGGCGATGCCGCGGCGGTCGAGACGTTCGCCGAGCGAGGCGTAGTCGCGCTCGAGGTCGGGCTTGCGCGCGGTGTTATCTTTTTCGACGATTTCGGCGGAAATGATGGTTTCGGACAAGTGCTGGTTCCTCCCAAGAATGTGTTCGGCTGGCGCCGCCCCTCATCCGCCCTACGGGCACCTTCTCCCCTTAGACGGGGAGAAGGGAAACGCTCCAAATCAGCGCGTAAAGCTCTGCGCGTTGCCGGCGTCGACGTTGATGATGTTGCCGGTCGACTTGGCCGACATGTCGGAAGCGAAGAAATAGATCGCCTCGGCGATGTCTTCCGGGAAGACCGAGCGCTTCAGCATCGAGCGCGAGCGGTAATGCTCTTCAAGATCGTCCGTAGACATCTTGTAGGCGGCGGCGCGCTGTTCCTTCCACTCGCCCGTCCAGATCTTCGAGCCGCGCAGCACGGCGTCCGGATTGACGACATTGACCCTGATCTGCGCTTCCGCGCCTTCCAGGGCGAGACACCGGGCGAGATGGATTTCGGCGGCCTTGGCCGTGCAATAGGCGGCAGCGTTGGGCGAGGCGGCAAGACCGTTCTTGGAGGCGACGAAGACGACATTGCCGCCGATCTTCTGCACCCGGAACAGCCGGAACGCTTCCCGCGAGACCAGGAAATAGCCGGTCGACAGGATGTCCATGTTCTTGTTCCACAGCGCCAGCGACGTCTCCTCGATCGGCGCCGAGGAGGCGAGACCCGCGTTGGAGACCAGAATGTCGATGCCGCCAAACTCGACCGCCGTCTCGGCAAAGCCCGAGACCACCTGGTCTTCCGCGGTCACGTTGATCACCACCGGGCGGACGAAATCCTTGCCATAGGCCTTCGCCAGTTCCTCATTGGCGCTGGCCAGTGCAGCCTCATCGATATCGGCCAGCACCACGCAGGCGCCTTCGCGCAGCAGGCGGTTGGCGGTCGCCCGGCCAATGCCGCCGGCGCCACCGGTGACTAGCGCGATCTGGCCGGCGAGCGATTTCGGCTTCGGCATGCGCTGCAGCTTCAGATCTTCGAGCAGCCAGTATTCGATGTCGAAGGCTTCCTGGGCGGGCAGGCCGACATAGGATGAAACGGTCGAGGCACCGCGCATGACGTTGATGGCGTTGACGTAGAATTCGCCGGAAATTCGCGCCGTCGCCTTGTCGCCGGCGAAGGTGAACATGCCGACGCCAGGCATCAGATAGACCACGGCGTTGGGATCGCGGATGGCAGGCGAGTCTGGATGCTTGCAGCTGTCGTAATAGGCCTGGTAGCCGACGCGGTATTCGGCGATGTCGTCGGCGAGGCGTGCAATGACCGCATCGACATCGGGCTTCGCCGGATCGAACTCGATGACCAGCGGGCGGATCTTGGTGCGCAGGAAATGGTCCGGGCAAGAAGTGCCGAGTGCCGCCAGCGGGCGCAAATCCCTGGAGTTGACGAATTCGAGCACGGCGGCGGAATCGTCGAAATGGCCGAGCTTGTGGCTCTTTTCCGAGATCAGGCCGCGGATTTTCGGCATCAGTTTCGCCGCGATGGCGCGGCGGGTAGCGGCATCGAGCGACTTGACCACTTCGCCGCCGAAGATGGCGAGGCCCTCGGAGCGGCGTTCGAACCACTCGATCGCCTGGTTGATCACCGAAATCGTCGTCTCGTAGCATTCCTTGGGCGTGTCGCCCCAGGTGAACAGGCCGTGGCTTTCGAGGATGACGCCCTTGGCGGCGGGATGTTCGAGGCAGAATTTCTCCAGCCAAAGGCCGAGTTCGAAGCCCGGCCGCTTCCATGGCAGCCAGCCGATGGCGTCGCCGAAGATCTCCTTGGTCAGCGCTTCGGAATCCTTCGCCGCGGCAATGGCGATGATGGCATCGGGATGCATGTGGTCGACGAAAGGCTTCGGCACATAGGCGTGCAGCGGCGTGTCGATCGAGGCCGCGCGCGGATTGAGGTTGAAGGTGCAGTGGGGCAGATATCCCACCATCTCGTCCTCATGCTCGACGCCGCGATAAAGGCCTTTCAGCGCGCGCAATTTGTCCATGTAGAGGGTGGCAAAACCGTCGAGCTTGATCGAGGCGCTGTCGCCGCCCGAACCCTTGACCCACAGCACTTCGACGTTCTCGCCGCTGAGCGGATCCTTCTGCCATATCTTGGAGGAGGTGTTGCCGCCGCCATAGTTGGTGACGCGCTTGTCGGAACCGAGCGTGTTCGAGCGATAGACCAGAAGCTCGGGATCGCTCATCCCCTTGGCCTTCGCATCGTCCCACAAATTGGCAAGGCGCGAGCCGGAGCGCTTGTCGAGCATAGGTTATCCTCCCTGGGACGCAAAAGCCGCAGTCCATTTTGCCGGGAATGTCTACGCAAGCGCCTCGCTTGTCAATCATAAACGATCAATATCGATCATATTGCACTGCACAATGAAATTATTTGATCGGAAATGATTGACACTGCTCGTTTTGAGTGCCTAGATGGCCAGGCAGGGAGGAACCATGCACGAAAAAGAGCGCCACAGGATCATTCTGTCCGCCGTCCAGGAAAAGCCTGTGGTGACGGTGCAGGAGATGGTCGACCTGACGGAGTCGTCCGAGGCGACGATCCGGCGCGATATCGCGGCTCTGCACGTCCAGAAGCGCCTGCGCCGGGTGCGCGGTGGCGCCGAGGCAATCTCGCCGCCGCAATTCATCGGCTTGGCCGGTCGGCCCTTTTCCGTCAACGAAACGATCAACGCTTCACAGAAGCGGGCGATCGCTCGCGAGGCGGTCGAATTGTGCGGGGATGGCGAGCCGATCATCATCAATGGCGGCACCACCACCTTCCAGATGGTGCATTTCCTGACTGGGCGGCGCATGCCGATCTTCACCAATTCGTTCCCGATCGCCGAGCATCTGCTCAAGCACTCGAAGAACACGGTGATGCTGTCGGGCGGCACCATCTATCGCGAGCAGAACATCATCCTGTCGCCCTTCGACAATGACGTGACCCGCAATTTCTACGCGCGCCGCATGTTCATGGGCGCCCAAGGGCTTGGACCGCTCGGCCTGATGGAAGGCGACCCGCTGCTGATCCAGGCGGAGCAGAAGCTGATCGACCAGGCCGACGAGCTGGTGGTGCTGGTCGATTCCTCGAAATTCCGAAAGCGCTCCAGCCTGATCCTGTGCGGGCTGTCGCGCATCGCCACCGTCATCACCGACGACGGCATCGAGGATCACGAAGCCAAGATGTTGGAGACCGCGGGCGTGACGCTGATCGTCGCCCGCAAGACGGCAAAGGAAGAATCTTCACTGCAGGCCTGAGACCAACTCACGCCCGCAGCGGCGATGGAATGCAACGCTCAAGGGAGGATATGCGATGAGCTTTTTGAAGAAATTGATGGTGACGGCCGCATTCTCGGCCGCCATGTTCGTGAATGCCGCCTATGCCGAGAACGTCAAGATCGCACTGGTGGTGAAGTCGCTCGGCAACGGCTTCTTCGACGCCGCCAACAAGGGCGCCGAGGAGGCGGCCAAGGAACTCGGCGATGTCGACATCATCTACACCGGCCCGACCAAGGCAACCGCCGAAGCGCAGATCGAAGTGGTCAATTCGCTGATCGCGCAGAAGGTCAACGCCATCGCCATTTCGGCCAATGACGCCGACGCGCTGGTGCCGGTGCTGAAGAAGGCCATGGAGCGCGGCATCACCGTCATCTCCTGGGATTCGGGCGTTGCCAAGGAAGGCCGCCAGCTTCACCTCAACCCGTCCGACACCGGCCTGATCGGCGAGACCATCATCAAGCTTGCCGCCGATTATCTGCCGGAAGGCGGCGATGTCGCCATCCTGTCGGCCTCCTCGACCGCGACCAACCAGAACGCCTGGATCGACGCGGCCAAGAAGGTGCTGCCGGAGAAGTTCCCCAAGATCAAGCTTGTCGCCACCGTCTATGGCGATGACGATTCGGCCAAGAGCACCGACGAAGCCAAGGGCCTGCTGAAGTCCTATCCGAACCTCAAGGCGATCATCGCGCCGACAACCGTCGGCGTCGTTGCCGCCGCCCAGGTCGTCACCGACGAGAAGCTGATCGGCAAGGTCAATGTCACCGGCCTTGCGCTGCCGTCCGAGTTCAAGAAGTTCATCGACAACGGCGCCAGCCAGGCGGTTGCGCTGTGGAACCCGATCGACCTCGGCTACTCGGCCGTCTACCTCGCCCACGACCTGGCGGTGAAGAAGGAAGAGGCCAAGCCCGGTGCCACGCTGTCGATCGGCCGCGTCGGCAAGGTCACGCTCGACGATACCAACTCGGCCGCGATGGCTCCGCCCTTCCAGTTCGACAAGACCAACATCGAGAAGTTCTCCAAGATCTATTGATCTGGGACCCTCTCAAGCCGTCGCGGCGGGGCTCACGTCCCGCCGCGATTTTAGACGGACCTTGTTTCAGGGCTTGATACGACCATGGACACGACAGCCCAGCACGGCACGGTGAAGGAGAGGCCAGCGGCCTCCACGCCACGGCTGACGCTGTCCGGCATCTCCAAGAGCTTTCCCGGCGTGCGCGCGCTGCACAATGTCAGCCTGTCGCTCTATCCCGGCCAGGTGACGGCACTGATCGGCGAGAACGGCGCCGGCAAGTCGACGCTGGTCAAGATCATGACCGGCATCTACCAGCCGGATTCGGGCACGATCAGCATCGACGGCCAGGCGGTCAGCTTGCCCAGCGCGCATGCCGCCTTCGGCCATGGCGTCACCGCCATCCATCAGGAAACCGTGCTGTTCGACGATCTGAGCGTTGCCGAAAACATCTTTCTCGGCCACGCGCCGCGCACACGGCTAGGCACCATCGACTGGCGCACGATGCGCAAGAATGCCCGCGAAGTGCTCGACACGATGCACGCCGGCCATATCGATGCCGATGCGCGTTTGAAAGACCTCGGCATCGCCAACAAGCATCTCGTGGCGGTGGCGCGCGCCATGTCGATCGACGCGCAGATCGTCATCATGGACGAGCCGACCGCAGCCCTTTCGATGAAGGAGATCGAGGAGCTTTTCCTGCTCATCGAATTCCTCAAGGAGGAAGGCAAGGCGATCCTGTTCATCAGCCACAAGTTCGACGAGATCTACCGCATCGCCGACCGCTACACGGTGTTCCGCGACGGCGAGATGGTTGGCGAAGGCCTGATCAAGGATGCCGGCCAGAGCCAGATCGTGCGCATGATGGTCGGCCGCTCGGTCGATCATATTTTTCCGCAGCGCAAGGCCGAGATCGGTGCACCGGTGCTGTCCGTCGCCGGCCTGTCGCACCCGACCGAGTTCAACGACATCGGCTTCGAACTACACAAAGGCGAAATACTCGGCTTCTACGGCCTTGTCGGCGCCGGCCGCAGCGAGGTGATGCAGGCGATTTCAGGCATCACCCGCACCACGGGCGGCACGATCACGCTGGAAGGCAAGACGATCGCGCCGAAATCGGCGGCGGATTCGATCGAGGCCGGCATCGTCTATGTGCCGGAAGAGCGCGGCAAGCAAGGCGTGGTGATCGGCCTGCCGATCTTCCAGAACGTCTCGCTGCCCTCGCTCAAGCGCACCTCCAAATCTGGCTTGCTGCGGCTGGCCGAAGAATTTTCGCTCGCCCGTTCCTACACCGAGCGGCTTGATCTCAGGGCCTCGTCGCTCAGCCAGGATGTCGGCACGCTGTCGGGCGGCAACCAGCAGAAGATCGTCATCGCCAAATGGCTGGCGACCGCGCCCAAGGTGATCATCCTCGATGAGCCGACCAAGGGCATCGACATCGGTTCCAAGGCCGCCGTGCACGGCTTCATGGCCGAGCTGGTGGCGCAGGGCCTGTCGGTGATCATGGTGTCGTCGGAACTGCCGGAGATACTCGGCATGTCCGACCGGGTGGTGGTCATGCGCGAGGGCCTTGTCGCGGCGGTCTATGACAATAAGGGGCTGGACGCCGAGACGCTGGTGCGGACCGCAGCGGGGATCGCGGCATGAAAGCCTTTCTGAAATACCGCGAGATCTGGCTGGCCGCGGCCATCATCGTGCTGATCGGGCTAATCTCGACCCGCTTCCCGGCCTTCGCCGACCCCGGCAACCTGCGCCAGGTATTCAACGACACCTCGATCCTGATGATCCTGGCGCTCGGCCAGATGGTGATCATCCTGACGCGGTCGATCGACCTGTCCATGGCCTCCAATCTCTGCTTCACCGGCATGGTGGTGGCGATGCTGAACGCCGCACACCCGGCAATCCCGATCCCGGCACTGATCGTCCTCGCGCTGGCGGTCGGGCTGGTGCTCGGCGCCATCAACGGCCTGCTGGTCTGGCGGCTGAACATCCCTTCGATCGTGGTGACTTTGGGCACGCTCACCATCTATCGCGGCGCCACCTTCGTGCTGTCCGGCGGCGCCTGGGTCAATGCCGACAAGATGAGCCCGGATTTCATCGGTTTCCAGCGCGCGGCCTTCCTCGGCATTCCGGTGCTGTCCTGGATCGCCATCCTGGTCATCGCGCTGTTCTTCGTGCTGATGACACGCACCGCGCTCGGCCGCTCGATCTATGCCATCGGCGTCAACCCGACGGCGTCGGTCTATACCGGCATCGATGTCGGCCGCACGAAATTCATCGTCTTCTGCATCTCTGGCATGATCGGCGGCCTTGCCGGCTACCTGTGGATCTCGCGCTACGTCATCGCCTCGGTCGAGGTCGCCAACGGCTATGAGCTCAACATCATCGCCGCCTGCGTCATCGGCGGCATCTCGATCGCCGGCGGCATCGGCTCGGTCGGCGGCGCGGTGCTGGGCGCGCTGTTCCTCGGCATCATCTCCAACGCGCTCCCGGTCATCAACATCTCGCCCTTCTGGCAGATGGCGATTTCGGGCAGTGCCATCATCTTGGCCGTCGTGCTCAACGCGCGCGGCGAACGCCAGCAAGGCCGCATCATCCTGAGAAAGGCGGAGGCGGCATGACCGACATCCCTGCCCCACGCCATATTCCCGACCGGCTCGACAAGCCGCTGTCTTCGGCGATCTTTTCCTGGGAGGCACTGCTGGTCGTGGTGGCCGTCGCCATCTTCGCCATCAACAGCTTCGCCTCGCCCTATTTCCTCGATCCCTATTCGCTGTCCGATCTGACCTTCAACTTCACCGAGAAGGGCCTGATCGCCTTTGCCATGGCGCTGCTGATCATCTCCGGCGAAATCGACCTGTCGGTCGCCGCCATCATCGCGCTGGCATCGACCATGATGGGCATGGCGGTGCAGGCGGGTGCGGGTACACCGGTGCTGGTGCTGATCGGCATTGTGGTCGGGCTTGGCTGCGGCGCCTTCAACGGGCTGTTGGTGACACGGCTCGGCTTGCCGTCCATCGTCGTCACCATCGGCACGATGAGCCTGTTCCGCGGCATCGCCTTCATCATCCTCGGCGACCAGGCCTATAAGGGCTATCCCGAAAGCTTCGCCTTCTTTGGCCAGGGCTATGTCTGGTGGGTGGTGTCGTTCGAGCTGGTGCTCTTCCTCGTCGCCGCCGTCGTCTACTGGTTCCTCCTGCATCGCACGAGTTTCGGCCGCCGCGTCTTCGCCATCGGCAACAATCCGGTCGCGGCGCAGTTTTCCGGCGTGCGCGTCGGGCGTATCAAATTCACCCTGTTCTGCCTGACCGGGCTGATGTCGGGTATAGCCTCGGTGCTGATCACCTCGCGCCTCGGCTCGACGCGACCGTCGATCGCGCAAGGCTATGAGCTGGAAGTCATCACCATGGTGGTGCTCGGCGGCGTCAGCATTCTGGGGGGCGCCGGCAGCATTGTCGGCGTCGTGCTCGCCGCGTTCATCATGGGGCTGGTGACGTTCGGGCTCGGCCTGCTCAACGTGCCCGGCATCGTCATGTCGATCTTCATCGGCGTGCTGCTGATCATCGTCATCGCGCTTCCGATCGTCTGGCGGCGGCTGCGAGGTAGCAGCTGATGCCTGAGAAATACGCGTTCAAGATGAAGCTCAAACCGGGCATGAAGGCCGAGTACAGGAAGCGCCATGACGAGATCTGGCCGTCGCTGGTCGCGCTCTTGAAACAGGCCGGCGTGTCCGACTATTCGATCCATCTCGATGAAGAAACCAACATCCTGTTCGGCGTGCTGTGGCGGCGCGACGATCACGGCATGGCCGAATTGCCGAAGCATCCTGTGATGCAGCGCTGGTGGGCTCACATGGCCGACATCATGGAAACGAAGCCGGACAACGAGCCGGTGGCCGTGCCGCTGGAAACTGTGTTCCAGATGGCATGAGTGCTCTGCGCCACATCGCCGTCATCGACATCGGCAAGACCAACGCCAAGGTGGCGCTGGTCGACCTCGCAACCTTGAGCGAGGTAGCGCTGCGCCGGATGGCGAATGCGCCGGTGCGGCAAGCGCCCTACCCGCATCACGATGTCGAGGCGCTATGGACATTCATCCTCGACAGCCTTGCCGATCTCAACCGCGAACAGCCGATCGCCGCCATCTCGATCACCACGCATGGCGCGACAGGTGCGCTGGTCGACGCCTCTGGCGAACTGGTGCTGCCGGTGCTCGACTATGAGTTCGACGGCCCCGACAGGCTGGCGGCGGACTATGACGCTGTTCGACCGCCCTTCACCGAGACCGGCACACCGCGCCTGCCGCTCGGCCTCAATCTCGGCGCGCAATTTTTTTGGCAGCAGAAATGCTTTCCGGCCGCGTTCGCGCATGCGGCCGCGATTCTGATGTACCCGCAATACTGGGCGCTGCGCCTGACCGGCGTCGCCGCCAACGAAGTGACCTCGCTCGGTTGCCACACCGATCTGTGGAATCCATGGCATGCTGACTTTTCGTCGCTGGTCGATCGGTTGGATTGGCGCCGCCTGATGGCACCGGTGCGGCCGGCCAGGGATCGCCTCGGTCCGATCCTGCCAGCGCTTGCCGCGCGCACCGGCCTTGATGCGCAAACCCCAGTGTTCTGCGGCCTGCACGATTCCAACGCCTCGCTGCTGCCGCATCTCCTGTCCGACGCGCCACCCTTCTCGGTCGTCTCGACCGGCACCTGGGTGGTGTCGATGGCGGTCGGCGGCAGAGAGATTGCGTTGGATGCGGCGCGCGATACGCTGGTCAATGTCAATGCGCTGGGCGACCCCGTCCTCTCGGCCCGTTTCATGGGCGGCCGCGAGTTTTCCGTGCTGACGGAAGGCCGGCCGGAGACTTGGACCGACGATGATGTCCGGGCCGTGCTCGCGCGGAAGACATTGCTGCTGCCGTCGACGCAACAGGGATCAGGGCCGTTCCCGCATCAGGCCGCGACATGGCTCAATGCCGACGGCATGAACAATGGCCAGCGCTTTGCCTCCATCTCGTTCTACCTGGCACTGATGACGGCGACCTGCCTCGACCTGATCGGCGGCGATGGCCCGACCACCGTCGAAGGCCCGTTTGCCCGCAATCGCCTGTTCGTCGGCATGCTAGCCGCAAGCACAGGCCGCGCCGTCGTCGCCTCCGAAGCCGCCACGGGAACCAGCATCGGCGCGGCACTGCTGGCGTCCGATCTGGTCACGGCGCACGGCAAAGGCGAGCGACCGGAACCGCCGACCGACCCGGCCTGGGCCGACTATGCCAGCGCATGGCGCGCGGCGGTCGAGTCGCGGGGCTGATCACAGGATCCGCTTGCCGAAGGCCGACATGACGAAGTTCACGGTGTCAGCGCCGATCCTGGGCTCGATATCCTTGCTCAGCCCCGAAACATCCATCGACAAAAGCCCGCCCGACAGCGCGATCGCCTCCATCGCCTGATGCGTCTCGCGCACGGTCAGCCCGCCGGAGCCGGCCGCCCAGCCGACGAATTCGGTCGCCGTTGGGGAATAGCTGAGATGAAAGCCCTGTGTGCCCGACGTGGCGATGCGGATCGCCTCATGCATAAGGTCGCGCATGCCCATGGCGTCGATATCGGTCATGGTGAAGGCCGACACGCGCGAATCCTTCAGCACCCGGGCCTCCGCCGGATCGGCATGGCGCAGACCGACGATGACGACATTTTCCGGCGACAGCTGCGGCTGCAGCGCGCCGGCCTTGTGATCGAGGCCGAGGGTACGGGCCAGCACCGAACCTTCCGGCAGGTCGATGCCCTCTTCGCCTTCCGGCATCAGCGCGGCAATGGAATCGATCCAGATCAGGCCGAAGGAATGCGTCGCGCGCGCCGTCGCCGTCAGCGCCTTGTGGGCGATACGGCGATCGGCGCCGGCACTCAGCCGGATCAGCCCCGAGGGCGGCCGCTCGACATCGGTGAGTTCCACGACGTCGAAATTCATCGCCTCCAGCCGCGCACCGGTCCCCTCGCGGGCAAGAATGCCGGCGGCTTCCTGTTCGGCCGAGATCGACACCATCTTGCGGCCGGAAAAGTCCGCGACGTCATGCATCGGCGCCTTCTCGACATACTCCGACGTCATCGCCAGCAGCATGGCGCCGTAGCTCATGCGAAAGGCGACGCGATCTCCCACAGCGGGGCGCGGGTCGGCTTCCTGCACGTCGAGCAGCAGATGGTCGCTGGAGGCGCCGAGCACCCTGATCCCCCTGGCGATCGGCGTCAGCCCTTCGACCAGCACGTCCTCGCGGCCGATATTGGCGATGGCGCGCAGCCTGTCGCCCTCGTCGGGAAAGACCGGTTGGTTGCCGAAAGCGTCGTAGCCGGACTCGCCAATCGGCCGCGACGGCTTGAGCTTGACCTCGATGATGTCGCCGGTCAGGCGGCACGCGTCGGGCTCGAGTTCATCCCATGGCACATCGCGAAAGGTTTCGACGCCGCCTTGCAGGATCGCCTCGCCGACCCTGAGATTGTTGATGCCGGCCGGAAGTGTGCCTTCGAGCAGCAGCGTCAGCGACGACGAAGCCCCGCCGGAGATCCAGTCGAGACTTTTGCCCGACAGGCGCTCCGTCTTGTAGGCGTGGGCGACGAGTTGCCCAAGATTTTCCGGCGTCGGCATGATGGCGCCGAAACAGCCGAGATTGGTGCCGATGCCGGCGATGCGCACGCCCTTGAACTCGAGGATCCGCTCAACGGTGGGGATCAGGTCGTTCGGCCAGATGCCTTCGCGGAGGTCGCCGAGATCGATCATCAGCATGATGTCGTGGACGCGGCCCATGCGCTCGGCGATGCGCGAGATCTCGCGGATGGTGGCGAGTTCCGACTGCAGGCTGATGTCGACGGTGCGCACCACCTCCTCGATGCGCGCCATGGGCGGGCTGCGCAGCAGCATGATCGGCACGCTGATGCCGCTGTCGCGCAGCCGGCGAATGTTTTCGAAACGCGATTCGGCAATGCCGGCGACGCCGCCGCGCAGCATGGCGCGCGCCACTTGCGGCATGCCGCAGGTGCCCTTGGTGACGCCGAACACCTTGATGCCGGACAAAGCGCAGCGGTCAACAATGGTCCGTGCGTTGCGCTCGATACGGCCGAGGTCGATGGCGACTTGCGGTCCCGACATTTTTCCTCTCAGGGTTTGTATAATCTATCGGCCAGGTGCATCTTCAAGATCATCTTCTGATACCTGTCAAAGCCAGAAGTGACGGTCTCAATGTTGGAAACCAGAGCAATTGTATGTGGGCACGTCTTTCGATTGGAGAGACCGGTGGCACTGGTCGTCCGTCATTCCGATGGCGAGTGGCAACTGACATGCGGCGCACATGATCATCCTGCGGACTGCGAAGATTTCGAAGTCGTCGGCCTCGGCCATCTGACCACCACGCAGGACAATCTGGCACAGATTGGGCGGCTTGAGCGTGGTTGGCTTGCTGAATGGGTGCAGGGCCAATGGACGCGGTGCCAGCACGACGACTAGTGCTCCATCAGTTGACGTAGACGAGTCCCTGCGGGTCGATCTCGGGCTTGCGGCCGGCAACGAGGTCGGCCAGGAATTTTCCCGAGCCACAGGCCATCGTCCAGCCGACATGGCCGTGGCCGGTGTCGAGATAGAGGTTTTTGTAGCGCGCCTGACCGATGACCGGCACGGAGCCCGGCATCATTGGCCGCAGCCCTGCCCAGAGCTCCGCCTTCTTCTCGTCGAATGCGCCGGGGAAGAGGTCTCTGGCAGTCCTGAACATGGTAACAAAGTCGCTGGGTTTGTGGGTGCGGTCGAAGCCGGTGAATTCGGCGGTCGAAGCCAGCCGCAACCGGTTGCCGAGCCTCGAATAGGCCATCAACTGGTCCTCGTCGGCGCCGCCCATGGTCGGCCCCTTGCTCTCGTCTTCCAGCGGAATGGTCGCGGTATAGCCCTTCACCGGATAGACCGGCAGGTCGATGCCGTAGCGGCGGCCGAGCAGACCGCTTTCCGGCCCCATCGAGATGACCACGGCATCACCCGTCACCGGTCCGGCCGAGGTCATCACCGACCGCACCCGGTCGCCCTCAATGTCGAGACCCTCGACCGTCGTGCCGTAGAGGAATTTCACACCGAGCTTTTCGGCGGCATGGGCGGCGAGCTTTTCCACGAACTGCCGGGAATCACCGGTCTGGTCGATCGGCGAATAGACGCCGCCGGCGATCTTCTCCTTCACCCCGGCAAGGCCCGGTTCGAGCTGGACCAGCCGGTCGCGGCCGACGATCTCGATCGGCAGGCCATGCTCGGCCAGATAGCGGTAATTGTCGGTGCCGGTGTCGAGGCTGTGCTGCGAGCGGAAGAAATACAGGATGCCTTTCTTGCGCTCGTCATAGTGGATGCCGGTGTCGGCCGAGATGGCGTTGATGCAGTCGCGCGAGTAGAGCGCCAGGCGCAGCTTGACCTGGCTGTTGGCGCGCAGGCGGGCCACCGTGCATTGGCGCAGGAAACGCAGGCTCCAGGCGAGGAAATAAGGATCGAAGCGCAGCCGCACCTTGATGCCGAGATCATGATTGTAGAGCCCGCGCAGAAATGTCTTCAGCGCCGCCGGCGAGGCCCAGGCGGTGGCGTCGCCCGGAGAAACCAGGCCGGCATTGGACTGGCTGGTGCCACGCGCCGGCGCCGCATGGCGCTCGATCACGGTGACCTCGTGGCCGTCGGCGGCCAGGCAATAGGCCGCTGCCGTACCGACAACGCCGGCGCCGAGCACCGTTATCTTCATGCCATCCCCCAAAGCTCTCGGCGGCGCGGCGCCTCCACGCCGCGTCGCGACTGCTTCCATAGCGCGTCGCCGCGCGCCTTGCGAGCCCTTGGGGGCTGGCTTAGCCGCGGGCGGAGTTCTTGCTGGTCAGGATGCGTTCCCAGGCGAGTGCGTCGGCAACGATCTGGTCCAGATCGTCGCGTTGTGGCGTCCAGCCGAGTTCCGCCCGGGCAAGGTCTGAATTGGCGACCACCGCAGCGGCGTCGCCAGGGCGCCGGTCGCCCATCTTCACCTCGAAATCCCGGCCAAAGGCGCGGCGCACGCTCTCAATGACCTCGAGCACCGAATAGCCATGGCTGTAGCCGCAATTGGCGACGAGGCTCTGTCCCCCGGCGCGCAGCCGCTGCAGCGCCAGGCGATGCGCAGCTGCCAGGTCGCTGACATGGATATAGTCGCGCATGCAGGTGCCGTCCGGCGTCGGGTAGTCGGTGCCGAACACCTGCATGAAGGGACGCTTGCCGAGCGCAGTCTCGCAGGCGACCTTGATGAGGTGGGTGGCGCCCGGAGTCGACTGGCCGGTGCGACCCCTGGGGTCGGCGCCGGCAACGTTGAAATAGCGCAGCGCCGTGTAACGGATGTCGTGCGCGAGGCCGGCATCGCGCAACATCCACTCGCTCATCAGCTTGGACAGGCCATAGGGCGATTCCGGCGCCAGGCGGGCATCCTCGCGCACCGGCTCCAGCCCGGCGCCGCCATAGACGGCGGCGGTCGAGGAAAAGATGAAATGCGGCACGCCCTCGCGCACCGCGGTTTCGATCAGCGTGCGTGTCTTCGAGGTGTTGTTCTCGTAGTAGGCGAGCGGGTCGGCGACCGATTCGGGGACCACGATGGAACCGGCAAAATGGATGATCGCGTCGACATGATTGTCCCTGATGATCCCGCCGACCAATTCCTTGTCGGCGACATCGCCGACGACGAGCTTTGCCTCCGGCGCCACCGCCCATTCGAAGCCGGTGGAAAGCCGGTCGAGCACGACCACGCTTTCGCCGGCATCCAGCAATTCCCAGACCATGTGGCTGCCGATATAGCCGGCGCCGCCTGTCACCAAAACCGTCATCCGCATCCTCGCATCTCAAGATTTATCGGAAACTGTCTCAAACACCGCCTTACTGGAAAGCCTGCCGCATGGCCATTAGAACCCTTGGTAACCGGCGTTCACCAAATGTGGCATCGTGCTGAAACATAAGTGATCCACAAAGCGTGTCGTGGAGTGGGAATAGGCCACGATCCGTCATCGTTAGGAACAGGTGCGGGGCGTGGCATTTTGACCAAAACGGCCCGGTGGACGACCAATAGGCCAATGATTATGATCCCGCGCAAAATTGGGAAGCGGACATGAACTACCAGCGGTTCTTCGAAGAAGCGATCGACCAGCTCCACGCGGAGCGGCGCTATCGTGTCTTCGCCGACCTCGAGCGCATCGCGGGCAAGTTTCCGCGTGCCATCTGGCGCTCCAACGGCCGCGCCGAGGAAATCACCGTCTGGTGCTCCAACGACTATCTCGGCATGGGCCAGCACCCCGACGTCATCGCCGCGTTCCAGGACGCGGCCGGCAAGATGGGCTCGGGCGCCGGCGGCACCCGCAACATTTCCGGCACCTCCAACCCGCTGGTCGAGCTCGAGCATGAGCTTGCCGACCTGCACGGCAAGGACGCGGCCCTGGTCTTCACCTCCGGCTTCGTCTCCAACGAAGCCTCGATCTCGACCATCGCGCGGCTGTTGCCCAACTGCCTGATCATCTCGGACGAGCTGAACCACGCCTCGATGATCGAAGGTGTTAGGCGCTCCGGCGCCGAGAAGAAGATCTTCCGGCACAACGATGTCGCGCATCTGGAAAGCCTGCTGCAGGCGGCGGGGCGCGAACGCGCCAAGCTGATCGTCTTCGAAAGCGTCTATTCGATGGACGGCGACATCGCGCCGATCCGGGAGATCGTCGAGCTCGCCGAGCGCTACAACGCCATGACCTATATCGACGAGGTGCATGCGGTCGGCATGTACGGACCGCGCGGCGGCGGCATCACCGAGCGCGAGGGCCTGGCCGACCGCATCGACATCATCGAAGGCACGCTGGCCAAGGCATTCGGCACGCTGGGCGGCTATATCACCGGCACCAGCGCGGTCATCGACGCGGTGCGCTCCTATGCGCCGGGCTTCATCTTCACCACGGCGCTGCCGCCGGCGATCGCGGCCGCGGCCACCACCTCGATCCGCCATCTCAAGCACTCGCAGGCCGAGCGCGACGCCCAGCAGCGGCAGGCCGCGCGGACCAAGCAGATCCTCTCGGCCGCCGGCCTGCCGGTGATGGGCTCGCCAACCCATATCGTGCCGGTGCTGGTCGGCGATCCCGAACTCTGCAAGATGGCCAGCGACCGCCTGCTCGGCGTGCACGGCATCTACATCCAGCCGATCAATTACCCGACCGTGCCGCGCGGCACCGAACGTC
The DNA here is from genome assembly GCF_007003935.1 of Mesorhizobium sp. WSM4310. NCBI lineage: Bacteria > Pseudomonadati > Pseudomonadota > Alphaproteobacteria > Hyphomicrobiales > Phyllobacteriaceae > Mesorhizobium > Mesorhizobium sp. WSM4310. The sequence continues at coordinate 1,550 of NZ_VFTA01000022.1, read as the reverse complement.
TGCGCATCACGCCGACACCGTTCCATTCCGATGCGCTGATCGCCGAGCTGCAGGACGCGCTGGTCGAGACCTGGGATGCGCTCGGCATTCCCTATGGCTCGGCAGGACGGCCCGCCGTCGCCAAGAGCGAGCGCATCATCCCGCTCCTGGTGCCCAAGTCCGGCGGTTGAAACGCGGCTCGACTGCCAGCCGACGCGGGCTGGCTAAATAGTCTTCATCCATTTCGCCAGCCGGTGCGCCGCTTCCTCGATCTGGTCGAGGCGGCGGTGGAAGCACAGCCGCAGGAAGGCTTCGCCGCCGGGGCCGAAGGCGGTGCCGGGCGCAAGGCCGACATTGGCCTTGTCGACGATGTCGAAGGCGGCGGTGCGGGAATCGGTGATGCCGTCGACGGTGAAGAACAGATAGAAGGCGCCCTGCGGCGCCGTAAACCCCGCGCGGCCGGTGGCGCCGAGAATGCCGCAGACCAGGTCGCGCGCTTTTCTCGCCCGCTCCACCTGTTCGGCGACGAAGCCATCGCCCTCGTCAAGCGCGGCCACCGCGCCGCGCTGCATGAACTGGGCAACACCGGAATTCGAATACTGGATCAGGTTCTCGAACACCTGCTGCAGGCTCGGATGCGTCTTTATCCAGCCGACGCGCCAGCCGGTCATCGCCCAGTTCTTGGAAAAGGAGTTGACGAACAGGATGCGGTCTTCCTCCGTCGCTATGTCGAGGAAGGACGGCGCACGGCCATGGCCGTAGTGGAACAGCGAATAGATCTCGTCGGCGATGATCCAGACGTTCCTGGCGCGCGCCAGGTCGAGGATGGCCTGCAAGGTCTCGTGATCGGCGGTCCAGCCGGTCGGGTTCGACGGCGTATTGATGAACAGCGCCTTGGTGCGCGGCGTGATCGCCGCGGCGATCTTCTCGACGTCGCAGGACCAGCCATTGCCGGAATGATCGAGCGTGACCGGCACCGGAACGGCTCCCGACAGGGCGGCGGCAGCGTCGAAATTCGGCCAGGCCGGCGACAGATAGATCACCTCGTCGCCGGCGCCGGCGAGAGCGGTAAGGGACATCTGGATGGCATGCATGCCGGATCCAGTGACGATGAATTGCTCCTCCGGGAACGTCTTGCCGAAATGCCTGGCGTAGTAGCGTGCCAGCGCCTGCCTGAGGTCGGGGATGCCCCTCTGCCATGTGTAGAACGTCTCGCCGCCGGCCAGCGCCTTCGACGCGGCATCGGTGATGAAGGCGGGTGTCGGCAGGTCGCCCTCGCCGGCCCAGAGCGGGATCAGGCCCTCGCGCAGGCGGCCGTAATTGACGACGGCGACAATGCCGCTTTCCGGTGCGGCGCGGGCTTCGGCACGAAAGCTATCGATCAGGCTCATGGACAAATCCGTTTTCCCTTAGAGCAGTTCACCGTTTCACGGAAACGGCAACCCGCTCTAACTCTTTGTTTTAACGCAATTCCCCAGGGAAAGCGCTACGCGGTTTGGAGTGCGCCCCTCGGAGCGGACAGGATCAAGCGGCAGTTTTGACCATCTTCCGGGCGTGTTGGTCTTCGAACT
>NZ_VFTA01000021.1:0-131458 GCF_007003935.1 Mesorhizobium sp. WSM4310 | reverse complement strand
TCATTGGAACTGGCATCGACGCCGGCCGTCTCGTCATGCAGTACCTTGGCCGCGTTCTCGGTCAAGCCCGCCGTCGGTCCATCGTCCCTGATCTGCACCTTGTCGCCGATGGCGATGTTGGTGCTGCTGGTATCGCCGTCGCCGTCCGTGGCAGTGATGATCGCCAGCAAGGCGCCGTCGAGCATCGTCTTCACGTCGTTGGGGTTGGTCGTGTCCGGATGGGCGATCGCGACATATTGCGCGATGCTGAGGATGCCGGCCTGGCTGATGGAGATGGCGATGGCGACGGGATCGCCAGTCGTGCTGCCGTCGTTGCCGACGTCAACCCGGCCGACCACAAGGCCGCCCTCGACATTGAGCAGGATATTGTGCCCGGCGAGGGAATCGAAGCCGGAATCGACATTCGCGCCGCTGACGCCCAGCGAAAGCGTCTGGGTGCCGCCGTCGGTGCCGAAGCTCGAATTGGGTGTGACCACCGCCGAGGCGCTGGCCGCCCAGCCGAGCGCTGTGCCGAGCGCCGCGAAGGCGGCGGGCAAGGCGCCGGCCTGGTCATTGGAACTGGCATCGACGCCGGCCGTCTCGTCATGCAGTACCTTGGCCGCGTTCTCGGTCAAGCCCGCCGTCGGGCCATCGTCGTCAGTGAACAGCTTGTCGCCGACCGATTGGGTCACCGTCACGCCTTGCGACAGGTCGACCCGGCCGACGTCGAATTTGCCGACCACCGCCGTCGCCTGGAAGCGGTTGAAGGTTTCCACTGCCTGTGTGCTGCTGTTGTCGGTGAACCACTGCACCGTATAGGCATCGTTGAGGTGCTGGGCGGTTATGGTTCCGTCCCCGTTGAAGGTGACGAAGCCGTTCGACGACGTCGTGTCGGTGACCTGCTGGCCGGTGCCGTCCCTGATGACGACGCGAACGATAGCCACCGCCGCATCGTCGGCAAGCGCGCTTTGGCCGGCGTCGTTGCCAAGGTTGCTGCCACTGCCGAGATTGTTGTCGATATAGCTTCGGCCCTGCTCGGGAGAGGTTGTCGCGCCGCCGGCGCTGAACGCGCCGATCTTGACGGTGAAGTTGGTGCCCGGACTGCCCTCGGTCTGCGAGATGAAGAGCTTGGCGTCGGTGACATCGATGAAGTCGGTGTAGCTCATATTGTCGATGTCGCCATAAGTGCCCGGTGCCTGGCCTTTGACGAAACTGAACACGGCCGTCTCACCCGGATCGAACATCTGGTTGTTGACGCCGATCGTGGCGCCAATGCCGCCCTGGCTGGTCTTGATGTTGTCACCTGAATTGTCGAGCGATCCGTCTGCGTGGATGACCGGATGTATGCCGCTCACCAACAATCCTGCGCCCGATGTGCCGACTGCCACGAACAGATGGTTGCCAGAGTCGAGATTGTCGAAATTGAATGAGGTCGATCCCGAAGCAGAGACATTGAGCAGGTTGGTCCAGTCGATCCGGTCATCTGGATTCGCGGTATTGGGATGAGCAATGGCCTCGAAGGTCACCATCTCGATGCTGGCGCTGAGATTGTCCCCGGCCGCTTTCAGGTAGAAAGCAGCGACGACATCGCCTAACCCTTCGATGGCGCTTGTCGTGGCGAGCACGATCGTGCCGTTGGCATAGGAATGCAGATAGATGGCGTCGCCATCGACCGTTTGCAGCGGGCTGCCATTGAAGATGACCTGGTCGCCGTCAAGCGGCGCGCCGCTACCATCGGAAAAGAACAGCTTGCTGATCGTCGCCCCGTCAGGATTGACCGTGACGAGGCCGGCCGCGCTGACCGCGGCCTCGACATCGTCGGCATAGGCGCGCTGGCCCGCAGACAGTTGCAGCTCGCCGGCAAGGCCGTTCAGGAAAGTCTGGAAAGCGGAGGAAAGCCCGCTGAGATCGCTGCCGATTACGGTGTCGTTGCCGTCTACCGGCGTCTGCTGCCCCGAAGTCTGATCAAGGATCAATGTGCCGTTGATGGTGATGGTGGTGGCCATGGTCGTCGTCCCCTTTGGAGAGGTTTGATGGCGAGGTTTTATTAGAACGATCCGCACGTCCGGCCGGAATGCCCCTACCCGAGTGCATCCGGTCGCGCGCTGTGCGGCCCTCCTACGCGATTGTGCCGCCGACGCGGAGGACGCGTCCATTTGCGCTTCGATAGTATTAGGGTGGATGCCCATAGCTGATCGAACGATATATATCCTTCGATAGATCATGCCGGCGCGGGCGGAGGCGCTGTTGTCGCGGCCATTGGCATCAGGCGGCTTTCCGGCCCGTTGCGGGCATCATGTCGATGCCAAGCTAAAGAGAGAGATGGTCAGAGCAGGCCGCTTCGGCCTATTCCTGGACGCTCGTCGTCTTCGCCATGCGCTACCCAGGCCAATTCCGCCCGGCCGCCGAGGTGCAGCTTCTCGTAGACGTGATGCAGGTGCATCTTCACCGTACCTTCGGATAGATGCAGCCGCTGCGCGATGGTCTTGTTGCGCAATCCGCGCGAGACGAGATCGGCGATCTCGGTCTCCCGCCCGGTCAGCCTGGATTTCGGCTGGGGCTGCGATCGAGGCATCAGCAGTTGCTGGACGATCTTGTTGTCGATCCACTTCTTGCCCGCCGCCACCGCATTCACGCATTCGGCGAGATAGCGGTGGCTGATGCCGTCGAGCAGCAGACCGTCGCCGTCGAGTGCCTGTATTTCCTTGATATCGAGCCTGCCGTTCGGCTGCACGATGAAGATGACGCCGAGACTGTCGTTGCAGGCTCTCAGCCGGGAGGAAAGACCGATTGCCTGCGGATCGGCAATGTCCAGCCCGACGATGACGATATCGGGCCGATGGCGCGCCACATAAGGGAGAACGTCCGCAGGGCGGCGGCACTGGGCGACAACATCGTGTCCAGCCTTGCGCAGCACCCATTCCAGACCGGCGAGATAAACCCCCCGCGGGTCCGCAACAACCAAAGTTGACATGCGAACCGTCCGTAAAAAACGCAACGAACTTGTCTAAAAATCCGTAAAATCAGGAAACCAGAGCTTAAGCAGTTTGTCAAGCAACAGCTAATATGCATTTTGCTATAATAGCAAGCCAATGCTGTTGAGGCGCCCGGCATGGGCACCTCGCAGGGCAGCAGTCGGAATCGTCGTCGCGGCGAGAGCCTTGAGCCGGTTCGATGCATCAGGATCTTTTGAGGATCTCCGGGTGCTCGAACTGCAGGGCCGCGGGCCGCGATCTCAGGCAACGGCCCAGCGCCTGGGGTTGCTAGGGGGACTGGCAGCGGAAGGCCGCTGGGCCTGACCGACAGGGCCTTGAGGACGGGCGGCGCCGGCTGGCGGGATATATGCACTCCAATTGGTAACAGCGAAACATGCGAACGAAGGAAGCCAAAGCCGGCTGAAGGCCGTGCGACATGTCACCGGCAAGGGAGTCGAGTTTATCCGATGGAACGCCACGCGGCCGGTACAGCCTCCTACGGCTGGGTAGCCCAACAGGCTTAGTTGCAAATTTGCTAATATATGGACAAACTCATTGGAGCGGGGAGGAACCCGAAAACTCACCGCAATGGCCGGTGCGGCGTCTGTCGCGCCCCAAAGCCCACCCGCACCGGCTATTCCCCAACGGTTAACCTACAGCCGATCGAAATCAGCCAGCCCGAGACGTCTTCGCTGGCCCTCTGCATATGCCAGGGCGAACGACTCCAGTTCGAACACTCGGGTTAGTTCTTCGTCGCCATCGACCACACGGACGAACCACTCTCCGCAGGCTTCGATCACTTCAATGCAAGGATTGACCTCGCCGTCAGACGCCACGCGATCCATCGCAAAGCTCCATAGAAAGCAATGGTGAACGTCGATTTTGTAAGGGTCGCGCGAATCCATTTTCAATATCAAATGTGTATCGAGACATTGGTTGTCTCTAAGAATTTATCCGTGCGGCAGGACGGTGCCCTCCATCCTCAGCCGAAGATCTGGCCTCGGATCGGCCCGCGCGCCTCTGTCAGAGAGCGCGGGCTTTGGCGCCGGGCAGGATCCGGCCATGGGTTGGACCCCGGGCGTGGCAGCGAAGGTCGCCGCGACGGTCCAGACATGACAACGGAGGGACTCGAATTGTCTTGCATCTCATGATGCAGCAACGCTCATGTACGTGCCGCGTCGCCTGCTGGGCCAGCCCAGGCGTCGCCATCTCCCGTCATAAGGCGGTTGAGATTCGGCAGCTAACTCCCCAGTATGATGCGTGCCAGTCCCAATGGATTCTCCACCGCCGAAAAGTGTCCGGTATCCTTGAGCGTGAACATGCGCGCGTCAGGGAGCAGTGCCCTGGTCCGCTCCCTTTCGTTGGGGCGCGACCAGTCGCTGTCGCCATAGATGAGCGTTACGGGCGTTGAGACGTGCCGATACTGGTCCCGCGCCTCGCTCCAGGATCGCCAACCTGCCAGCACTTTGCGCGCGATGCGCTTATATCCAGGGCGTTGCGCCACCCGGCCGAACTCGGCCAGAAGCTCGGAAGGCAGTTTGCGCGGATCGTGATATCCGCCACCCATGATCTTGCCGAGTACCATCTGGTTTTCCATCCACGCATTGAACGGACCAAGAATTGGGATCTGCAAACTTCCGATGATGAGGTTCGCGAACCAGTTGCCACGTCGCAGGCCATCGCCATAACGGGTTTCGTAGTCGTAAGGATTGCTGGCGAAGACGCGCTCGACCCGCCGCGGAATGGCGGCAGCGACCGTGAGAGCCAACGCACCCCCGATCGATTCGCCAACAAGCGTGACGCCGGTGAGGTTGAGCTTCTCGATGAAGCCGATGACGCTCTGCCTGAAATACGGCTCATCGAAGGACGCGAGCGGGTCGATCGGCGAATGGCCGTGTCCAGGCAGATCGATGGCATAAACCGTAAACGACTTGGCGAGGAGAGGGGCCAAACCGCGAAAATATTCAAGCTGTGTGCGGATCGTATGCACAAGGACCAATGGCGGGCCATTGCCGCTCTTTTCATAACGCAGGCTGAGCGCGTCCGATATTTGCAAGAGGCTTGGCTGGGATTTGGTGGCCGTTAGCATTTCATATCTCTTCTTTGTTTGTGACGGCAAATGAGGCAAGCGCATCTCAATCAACCGGCGCGCCAATCCCACCGTCGGAACAGCGCGCTGGCGTTGACGCCTCCGAAGCCAAAGCCGTTGCAGATCGCGTACTCCATCTCCATTGGCCGGGCCCGGTTTGCGACGAAGTCGATCCCTTCACCCGCTGGATCAGCGGTGTTCAAATTGAGGGTGGGCGGTGCCATCTGATCCCTGAGCGCCAGGATCGCGAAGATCGCGCCAAGCCCGCCGGCGGCTCCAAGCAGGTGTCCGGTGGCCGCCTTCGTGCCGCTGACCGCTATGCCGTAATCTTCCCCGAAGACGCTTTTGATCGCGGCGATTTCCCCCAGGTCGCCGACTGGCGTGGACGTCGCGTGCGCATTGAGGTGGCTGATCTCGCGCGCCGAAATGCCGGCCTGGGCAATCGCGATCTCCATGGCTCGACGCGCGCCATCGCCGTCCTCGGGACCGGAAGTGACATGATGGGCGTCCGCCGTCGTGCCGTAGCCGACCAGTTCGGCGAGCGGTTTGGCGCCGCGCGCAAGCGCGTGGCTCAATTCCTCGATGACCAGGATGCCGGCGCCTTCGCCCATGACGAAGCCGTCGCGCGCCATGTCGAACGGGCGAGAGGCCTCCTCTGGACGATGATTGAAGGACGTCGAAAGAGAGCGTGCCGCGGCAAACCCACCGAGACTGACCGTATTTGTGCAGGCTTCCGTTCCGCCGCACACCGCGATGTCAGCTTCATTGGCGCGGATAAGACGGGCCGCGTCGCCGATCGCTTGAATGCCGGCCGCGCACGCCGTCACCGGCGCTCCGAGCGGACCTTTGAAGGCGTGACGGATCGAAATCTGTCCTGCCGCCAGGTTGACCAGGAAGGATGGCACCGTGAACGGTGAAAGACGTCGAACGCCGCGCTGATCGACCGTTCGCACCGCTTCGGTTATCGCGGGGAACCCTCCGATGCCCGATGCGATGATCGTCGCGGTGCGGACCCTGTCATTTTCCGAGACCGGCTTCCAGTTCGCCTGGGCAATCGCCTCTTCCGCTGCCGCCAGTGCGAAGAGAATGAAGCGATCCACCTTGCGTTGGTCCTTCGGCGCCAAGACGGTATTGGGATCGAAGCCGGCTTCGGGATCCTCTTCCAGGGAAGGAACCGTGCCGCCGATCTTCGCCGGCAGGTCTCCCACGACATCGTCCGGCAGCCTGCGGATGCCCGAGCGACCGGCCAGCAGACGCGACCAGGAGGCTTCCACATGTGCGGCAAGGGGCGTGACCGCTCCCATGCCCGTAACAACGATCCGTCGCATCTATTCTCCCGTCACTTGGGTGCGTCGCCAGCGCTGCGTGCGGCTTTCAAGCCGCGACTGCTTCGCGAACTTGATCGGACGCTGCACCCAGAAAAGCCCTCGCGAGGTCGGGATCATTGACGGCGCGCGAGAGGACGACCGCACCGACCATTGTCGAGAGAACGGCCATGGCCTTAACGCCGGCCTCCTCGCCGCGGGTCTTGCCAACCCATGAGCCCAGCATCTCGAGGTATTCTCGGATGCCGGCCTCAAATGATGCCTTCACCTCGGCGCCTTGCCTGGCAGCATCCGAGCCAAGCGCAACCACCGGGCAGCCGTCCATCTTTTCCTCGCGATGCCCGGTGCTGAGATAGAAGTCGATCACGGCGCCAAGCGGATCCTCAGGGCTCGCCGCGGCCGCTGTCGACCATCGGTTCGCAGAACTCTCCAATGCCCTTCTGGACGCCTGCGCGACCAAGTCGTCCTTGGACGCGAACTGCTTGTAGAACCCGCCTTGTGTCAGCCCGGCGCCTTCCATCAAATCCTTGACGCCGATGCCATCGAATCCGCGCTCCCGAAAAAGCCGGCTCGCCACATCGATCACGGTTTGCCGGTTCTGCTCAGCTTGGCTGCGAGTCACACGCATCATCCATCTCCTTTTTGATTGCGTTCATAATCTATATCAGCTATAGAGTACGAATGCAATCTATTTTCACAGAGGGCGATGGGCATGAAAAAGCGACTTGTTATTGGACTGGCGAGCATCCTGGTCATGGGGCTAGGGATGGCCGCATTCATTACGCTTCGCACGCAGACGGCCGCTGCCGCGGCTGACCCGAGGCAGGAACCTCCGATGGTCAGACTGGTGACGGCAGCGGGGGTGACCGGATCTGACCGCGGCTTCACGGGCACAATTGCGGCGAGGGTGCAGAGCAATCTTGGGTTTCGCGTCTCCGGCAAGATCATCGAGCGACTTGTGAACGTTGGCGAACAGGTCAAGGCAGGCCAACCGCTGCTGCGGATCGATGATGCCGATCTCGTCCTTGCGCTCACCGCGAAGCGCAACGCTGTCGCTGCGGCGCGCGCTGCCCTGGTTCAGACGAGCGCCGACGAAAAGCGCTATGCCGTCCTGGTCCAGAAGGAATTGGCGGCAACTCCGCAGCGCTATGAGCAGGCGAAGGCAGCACTTGATACCGCGACCGCACAGCTCGCGGCCGCGGAAGCGGACGCGAAGGTCGCGCAGAACGAGGCGGCCTATTCCATTCTGGACGCGAACGCAGATGGAACGGTCATCGAAACGCTTGGTGAGCCTGGACAGGTTGTCACTGCGGGACAGACCGTGGTTCGGATCGCCGACGCCGGTCCCCGCGAAGCGGTTGTAGCGCTTCCCGAAACGATCCGGCCGGAGATCGGCTCGGTAGCCGAGGCGGCGATGTATGGGGCCGATGGGCAGCACTATACGGCGCATCTGCGACAGTTGTCGGACGCTGCCGATCCCCAGACCCGCACCTATGAGGCCCGCTATGTGCTCGACGGTGAGGCCGCGGCAGCACCGCTTGGCGCGACGGTAACCATTCGGCTTGCAAGCCAGGCGAGTGAACCGGAAGTCCAGGTGCCGCTGGGAGCCGTGCTGGATGATGGCCAGAAGACCGGCGTTTGGGTTCTGGACGGCGCAACCTCGACCGTGCATTTTCGGCCCGTCAAGCTTGTTCGTTTGACCGGCGAAACCGTCGTGATCTCCGGGCTGAGTTCCGGTGATTCGATTGTTGCGCTCGGCGCTCATCTCCTGCAGGAGGGCACCCGCGTCAGGACCGCGTCTGGAAGCGGGAGCAACTGATGGGCCTCAACCTTTCCGCGATCGCCGTTCGCGAGCGAGCCGTAACCCTCTTCTTCATCATTCTGCTGGTCGCTGCCGGCGCCTACGCCTTCCTCATGCTAGGACGTGCCGAAGACCCCAACTTCACCATCAAGACCCTGACGGTCACGACGGTATGGCCGGGCGCAACGGCGCGCGAGATGCAGGACCTCGTCGCCGAACCGCTGGAGAAGCGGCTTCAGGAATTGACCTGGTACGACCGCGTCGAGACGACGACACGGCCAGGCTATGCCTATTTGACGGTTACGCTGAAGGACAGCACACCGCCATCCAGCGTGCAGGAGGAGTTCTACCAGGCCCGCAAGAAGCTCGGGGATGAAGCCCGCAACCTGCCGCCCGGCGTGCTCGGTCCCTTCGTCAACGACGAGTATTCGGATGTGAGCTTCGCGCTTTATGCATTGAAGGCCCAAGGCATGCCGATGCGGGAACTCGCGAGGCAGGCTGAGACCATTCGCCAGGACCTTCTGCATGTGCCCGGCGTCAAGAAGATCAACATCCTCGGCGAACGTCCCGAGCAGATATTCGTCGAGTTCTCCTATGCCAAGCTGGCAACCCTCGGCGTGTCGGCACAAGACATCATTGCCGCCTTGCAGCGGCAGAACACCGTCACGCCGGCGGGCTCGATCGACATAGAGGGGCCGCAGGTCTTCATCCGGGTCGCCGGCGCCTATGACAGTGTCCAGGCGATCGCCGACACGCCGATCGTCGCCGCGGGACGGACGCTGAAGCTCTCCGACGTCGCCGAGGTCCGGCGCGGCTATGAGGATCCTCCCACCTACATCATCAGGCACCAGGGTGAGCCGACCATCATGCTCGCTGCAGTGATGCAGGAGGGCTGGAATGGTCTTGAACTCGGCAAGGCGCTGGAGGAGAAGTCCGCTTCCATCGCACAGACGCTGCCGCTCGGAATGACGCTGGCCAAAGTCAGCGACCAGGCCGTGAATATTGGCTCGTCGGTCAACGAGTTCATGCTCAAATTCGCGATGGCGCTCGGCGTGGTGCTCCTGGTGAGCCTGCTCAGCCTTGGCTGGCGCGTCGGCATCGTCGTGGCGGCCGCGGTCCCACTGACGCTCGCCGTCGTGTTTCTCATCATGCTGGAAACCGGCCGGTTCTTCGACCGCATCACGCTCGGTGCCCTCATCCTGGCGCTTGGCCTCCTCGTCGACGACGCCATCATCGCCATCGAGGTGATGGTGGTGAAAATGGAGGAGGGCATGGACCGCATCAAGGCAGCAGCCTATGCGTGGAGCCACACCGCGGCGCCGATGCTCTCAGGCACGCTCGTGACGATTGCCGGGTTCCTGCCGGTGGGCTTCGCGCGCTCGACGGCGGGCGAATACGCCGGCAACATCTTCTGGGTCGTGGGGTTCGCCCTCATCGTCTCCTGGATCGTCGCTGTGATCTTCACCCCTTATATGGGCATCAAGATGCTGCCCGCGATCAAACCAGTCGAAGGCGGCGTTCACGCCATATACGACACACCGAACTATCGGCGCCTTCGCCGGCTCATCACCTTTGCGGTGCGCCACAAGTTTTTGACCTGCGCTGCTGTCGGCATCGTCTTCGCGCTTTCGGTTGTTGGCATGGGCGGTCTCAAGCAGCAGTTCTTCCCGACATCCGATCGCCCTGAAGTGTTGGTCGAGGTTCGCCTGCCGGAAGGCACCAGCATCGAGACGACGACCGCCACGGTCGAGAAGCTGGAACACTGGCTTGGCAGCCAGCCCGAGGCCAAGATCGTGACGAGCTATATCGGTCAGGGCGCTCCCCGCTTCTTCTTCGCCATGGCGCCCGAATTGCCTGATCCCGCCTTCGCAAAGATCGTCGTGCTGACACCGAACGCGGAGGCGCGCGAGGCTTTGAAGCACCGGCTCCGCGTGGCGGTTGCGACAGGGCTTGCCCCCGAAGCGAACGTCCGTGTCACGCAACTCGTGTTCGGACCCTACACGCCGTTCCCGGTCGAGTTCCGGGTCATGGGGCCAGACCAGCGGCAATTGTACACCATCTCCGAAAAAGCCCTCGACATCATGCGCGGCGTGCCGGATGTGCGGCAGGCCAATCGCGACTGGGGCAATCGCACGCCGGTACTGCGCTTCATCCCGGATCAGGATCGACTGAACCTCATCGGCCTGTCACCGGCGGAGGTGGCCCAGCAACTCCAGTTCCTCCTCACCGGCATCCCCGTCACGCAGGTCCGCGAGGACATTCGCAATGTTCCCATCGTGGCACGCAGCGCCGGCGGTGAGCGGCTGGATCCGACGCGTCTGGCCGACTTCTCGCTGATGAGCCGGGATGGCCGCCAGATTCCGCTCGACCAGATCGGTCACTCGGACGTCCGCCTGGAAGAGCCGATCCTGAAGCGACGCGATCGCACACCCGTCATCACGATCCGCTCGGACATCAACGAGGCGACGCAGCCTCCAGAGGTTTCCAAGCAGATCATGACGGCCCTTCAGCCGGTGATCAGATCCCTTCCGGCCGGCTACCGCATCGAAATGGGTGGATCGATCGAGGAGGCGGCCAAGGCCAACACAGCGCTGGGTAAAGTCTTCCCGGCCATGATCGCCGCCATGTTGATCGTCATCATACTGCAGGTGCGATCCTTTTCGACGATGGCGATGGTCATGCTGACGGCGCCGCTCGGCCTCGTCGGCGTCGTGCCCATGTTGCTCACCTTCAACCAGCCCTTTGGATTCAACGCCATTCTGGGCCTGATAGGGCTGGCCGGCATCCTGATGCGCAACACGCTGATCCTGACGGAACAGATCAAGGAAAACCGTGCCGCCGGCCTTGACGACTATCAAGCCGTTATCGAGGCCACGGTGCAACGCACGAGGCCCGTGATCCTGACCGCACTTGCCGCCGTGCTGGCCTTCATTCCTCTCACGCACTCCGTCTTCTGGGGATCGATGGCCTATACGCTCATCGGCGGCACGGCGGCCGGCACGGTGCTGATCCTGCTGTTTCTTCCAGCGCTCTATGTCGCGTGGTTCCGGATCAAGCCGACCGCGGATGAGGTCCAGGAGGTTTCGACGCAGGAGCCGGAAGTGCCAGCAGCAATGGCGGCTGAGTAGGGGCCGGCAATCGCAGGAAACTGTTCAGTTCCCGCCGTTGGCTTTGCCCGACCAAGGCAAGGCCAACGGCTCGAACTTACCACTTACTGCTGATCGTCCAGGCCTGTCCCGCAGGCTCGTGCTTCATCAATTCTGGAGACATCCGTGAATCGTCCGCTCCGAACGCGAACTGATCCCGACGAGATGCGCGCATGCATCCTGGAGATGGCGGACGAGCAGTTTCGCCGCATCGGCTACCATAAGACGTCGGTGACCGACATTGCCGCGGAGCTCGGCAAACGTCTACCGTTTCTTCCCCCTCCAAGGGTGCGATCATCGAAGCCATTTGTGGGCAGGTCGTCAACGAGGTCGCCCAGATCGCCTTTGCGATCGCACGCACGAGCGCGCCAGCCTCCGAGAAACTCAACCGGCTTCTGACCGCCATTCACCACCACGGCAAGACTATCCTTTTCAAGGAAAAGCGCATGCACGACATGATTGTCGCCGCCATGCAGGAGATCCGGGCGATCATCAAGGCGCATATCGAGCGGCTGATCTCAATCTTCGAGGTGATCATCCGCGAAGGCATCGAAGCGGGCGAATTCAAGGTCGAGGATCCCGCCGAGGCGGCGCGCGCGGTCAAGACCGCGTTCACACCGTTCTTCCACCCGATTCTGATCGAGCACTGCCTTCAACACGGCGAAGACATCGAAGCGGGCCTCCGTGAGCAGATTCGCTTCATTCTGAAAGCTCTCGGCAAGCCGTACTAAGCGACGTGCCGAAACAACGTCATGCAACATGCAGCGACCAGGCCGACACGGCCTCGCGTCATAGATCCGACAGTCGCTTTTGGGGAACTGAAACACGCGCGAAGCTGACTACCAATGTCGGAAACTGGCGGCATCCACGACGTTGGTCGGCACCACAATGTCAGCAGATACCTATGGCCCCGGGCCTTGAAATCATTGAGGATTTTCAAGCGCGGCGCTATTATATATCCGCGATTTCGTTGTGATTTCAATAGTTTAGAGGAATTTTGGTAGCGGGAGAGGGACTTGAACCCCCGACCCCAGGATTATGATTCCCGTGCTCTAACCAACTGAGCTACCCCGCCAGGGCGGCGAAAGGCCCGAAATCCGCCTCAAATCGAAAGGCATTTCGAGGCGTTCGCCAAGGTCGCGCGGATATAAGGTTGGGAGGGCGAGCCTGTCAAGCTTCGAAGCATTCCATATCGCCGCATATTCTCATTGCCGAAAAAAGCTTTGCCGCGTGGACATTTGGTTGCAACCGCCGGGGTTGAGTTCGAAGGGGCACGTCGCTATGTCTCGGCCACGAGTTTTTAGAGTTTGAAACAGATGAAGCCGCGCATTGCAGTCCTCGGTTGCGGATACTGGGGTAGCAACCATATCCGCACCCTCAAGGCGCTTGGCGCGCTGCACGCGGTTTCCGACGCCAACCGGGCGCGTGCCGAAGGCTTTGCCAGCGAACAGGATTGTCTGGCGATCGAGCCGGACCAGTTGTTCGGCCGGGACGACATCGACGCCATCGTCATGGCCTTGCCACCTCAATACCATGCCGAACTCTCCGTGCGCGCCGTCGAGAGCGGCAAGGACGTGCTGGTGGAGAAGCCGATCGCACTGACGGTGCCGGATGCCGAGCGCTCGGTGCAGGCGGCCAAGGACAAGGCCCGTGTCTTCATGGTCGGCCATGTCCTGCGTTTTCATCCCGCCTTCGAGACGCTGAAGGGGCTGATCGACAATGGCGAACTTGGCGAGGTCCGCTACATCCACTCGCACCGGCTTGGCCTTGGCAAGTTCCATACCGAGAACGATGCGCTGTGGGACCTGGCGCCGCACGATCTGTCGATGATCCTGGCCATCACCGGTACCGAGCCGATCGAGGTGCGCGGCGAGGGTGCGGCCCTCCTCGACAATCTCAGCGACTTCGCGCATCTGCACATGCGCTTTCCCAACGGCCTGCGCAGCCATCTTTTCACGTCGCGGCTCAATCCCTATCGCGAAAGGCGGCTGACCGTGGTCGGGACCAAGGCGATGGCGGTGTTCGACGATGTCGAGCCGTGGGAGCGCAAGCTTGCCGTCTACCGCCATGCGGTCTGGCAGGACAGCGGCCAATGGGCCTTCACCACCAACGAGCCGTCCTATGTCGCGGTCGCGCAAGGCATGCCGCTGACGCGCGAGCTTGAGCATTTCATCCACTGCATCGAGACGCGGGCCGAGCCGCGCACCAGCGGCGAGGAAGCAATCAGGGTGCTGCGCATCCTGACGGCGGGCACGGTCACCCACACCAAGTCGAAAGACTGAAAAAGCGCGACCGTCTATTCGGCGGGAATTTGCGCCGGCCTTGCCGCAAGCTTCGTCAGCATGGCCTCGGCCTCGGCGCCGCGCTCGGAGCGCTCGATGAAGCCGCCGCCGAAGACGCGCGCTTCGTTGCCGTCGTCGGAATAGAGCACGCAGGCCTGGCCGGGCGCGATACCGGACTCGCCGTCGGCCAGTTCGACCGACGTCACGCCCGCGATGTGGCGCAGCACTGCCGGACGCGGCGGCCTGGTCGAGCGCACCTTGGCGAACAGTTCAAGGCCGCCTTCGGGAATATCACTGAGCGGCCCGTCGCCAAGCCAGTTCATGTTGCGCAGATAGATCTTGTGCGTCTCCAGCGCCTCGCGCGGGCCGACGACGACGCGGGCCCGTTCGGCATCGAGATGGACGACATAGAGCGGCTCGCCCGACGCGATGCCGATGCCGCGGCGCTGGCCGACCGTGTAGCGCAATATGCCCTCGTGGCGGCCGAGCACGCGGCCGTCGATATGGACGATGTCGCCCGGATTGGCGGCGGCTGGCTTCAGCTTGGCGATGATGTCGGAATATTTGCCTTGCGGCACGAAGCAGATGTCCTGGCTGTCCTGCTTGGCGGCCACCGTCAGCCCCATCTCCTCGGCAATGGCGCGAACCTGCGGCTTCGACAGGCCGCCCAGGGGAAAGCGCAAATAGTCGATCTGCGCCTGCGTGGTGGCGAACAGGAAATAGCTCTGGTCGCGATCGGCATCGACCGGCCGGTAGAGCGCGCGGTGGGCGCCATTGGCGCCGGAGCGAATGTAGTGGCCGGTGGCGAGCGCATCGGCGCCCAGTTCCTTGGCGGTGGCCAGCAGATCGGCGAACTTCACAGTCTGGTTGCAGGAGACGCAAGGGATCGGGGTCTCGCCGGCGACATAGCTCTCGGCGAAGGGGTCGATGACCGCCTTGCGGAAGCGCTCCTCATAGTCGAGTACATAGTGGGGGATGCCCAGCGTCTCGGAAACACGCCGGGCATCGTCAATGTCCTGTCCCGCGCAGCATGAACCGGCCCGGTGCGTGGCCGCGCCGTGATCGTAAAGCTGCAGGGTGACGCCGACGACATCATAACCTTCGCGTTTCAACAGGCCGGCGACCACGGACGAATCCACGCCGCCCGACATGGCGACGACAATGCGGGTGTTTTCGGGACGTCCGGGAAGGTCGAGACTGTTCATGATGCTTTCATTCTGCGCGGCGTCTGAATGCCAATGTCGAGAATATAGGTCAAGCTTTCCGCCGGCGCCAGCTTGCAAGGCGATCGGCCGATTGCGCGTGATCCGCGATCGGCCGGATTTTTTCCAACCAATTCAAGGCTTCCAGCCGGATATTTCAAATGCCTGCGAAAACACTAACGCGGCGTTCACGATCCTTACCTAGTCATTAGGGTCTGCTTAGGCAATTTTTAAAGCTGTGGCGGTAACGTGGCGGGGATTGGGTCTTTGAGTTTTTTGTAGAGAGTACGATGACCGATCTGGTTAGACCTAGAGTTAAGTATGTTATCGGGCCTGACGGCAGCCCTCTCACGATTGCCGATCTGCCGCCGACCAACACGCGTCGCTGGGTTATCCGGCGCAAGGCGGAAGTGGTCGCGGCGGTGCGCGGCGGGCTTTTGAGCCTCGAAGAGGCATGCCAGCGCTACAAGCTCACCACCGAGGAATTCCTGTCCTGGCAGGCGTCGATCGACGAATATGGCCTTGCCGGGCTGCGCACCACGCGCATCCAGCAATACCGGCACTAGGGCCGGGCTGAAGATACAAAAGGGCGCGGCATGCCGCGCCCTTTTGCTTTTGGGTCGTGTCTTTGCCGGTCAGATCGTCAGCGCCACCTTGCCGATTGGCTTGGTGGCGAGAAAGGCGTGAGCAGCCCCGGCCTCTTCGAGCGGGAAGCTCTTCGCCACATGAACGGTGAGCTTGTCCGCGTCGATCAACCGGCCAAGCTCCACCAGGCCTTCGCGGTCAGGCACGACGGACATGCGCTCGACGCGGATGTCACGCGCGCCGGCGAGCGCCCTGGTGGTGTCGTTCAGATCCAGCAAGGACACCAGCACGCCGCCGTTCCTGATGACCTTCAGCGAGCGTTCCGCATGGTCGCCGCCGATTGGGTCCAGCACCAGATCGATGTTGCTGATCCGGCCGGCAAAATCGCCTTGAGTGTAGTCGATGACCTCGTCGGCGCCGAGCTTGCGGACGAAATCGAGCTTGTTGGAGCTGGCTGTGGCGATGACGTAGGCGCCGCGCGCCTTGGCGATCTGCACTGCCAGATGGCCGACACCGCCGGCCGCCGCATGCACCAGCACGCGCTGGCCCGACTTCAAGGCGCCATGGCGGACAAGGCCCTGCCAGGCGGTCAGGCCGGCCAGCGGCAACGCGCCTGCCTGGATATGGTCCGCCGCCTTCGGCTTCAGCGCGACCTCGTCGGCCGGCACTGCTGCTCGCTCGGCGTAAGCCGCCGCCTGCTTGGGGAAGCGTGGCATGCCGAACACCTCGTCTGCGACCTTGAGGCCGGTGACGCCGGCGCCGAGCGCCTCGACGGTTCCCGAAATATCCCACCCGACGATGAAGGGCGGCTCTCCGAGAAGCTTGTAGTGACCAGAGCGGACGGCGCCGTCGACCGGATTGATGCCGGCTGCCTTGACCCGGACCAGCACTTCGCCGGGCTTGGGAGAGGGATCGATTTGGTTGGCGATGACAAGAACTTCGGGTCCGCCGAAGGAATTCTGGATAACGGCACGCATGGTATCTCTCCTGCTTGGTTGGTGCCGCTATCATTTGGATAGCAACATTCCCTTGTCCAGTATGTACCTTTTTGATATATACTCACCTCATGGATAGTGATAGCGACTCCCCCTTCGGCTATGATGCGTTCCGGCGGACGTGTCCTTCCCACACCGTGCTCGAGATGCTGGCCAGCAAATGGGTCTATCTGGTGGTTTGCGCGCTGCGCAAAGGCCGGCTGCGCAATGGCGAGCTGGCCCGCAAACTTGAAGGGATCACGCCCAAGATGCTGGCGCAGACATTGCGCGTGCTCGAGCGCGACGGCCTTGTGCGGCGTGAGATCTTTCCGGTCATTCCGCCGCGCGTCGAATATGAATTGACCGAGCTTGGCCAGAATCTGGGAGGGCTGCTTACCCAGATCAGGGCATGGGCGGAGCAGCACGCGCCTGACATCAAGGATGCCCGGGCCAGGGCGATTGCCGTAAGTGAAGGGGATTGGGCAGCCTAGAGCGGGGATCTCGCGGCAAGGGGGTGGTTCGGGCCGATGGCCCGATGAGCTCCCCGCCCGCGCCGGTGCCGATCTCGCCGGTTCAGCCGATCATGGCGCTGCGGCCGCCGGTTTCGGCTTCGCGGACCTTGGTGTCGCGCGATTCCAGCATTTCAGCCTTGGAAAGCTCCGCTTCAGCTTCGCCGAGTAATGATTCGGCAGTGCTTCGCTGTTGGGCGAGGTCGCTTTGCGAATTTCTGAGGTTGTCGCGGCGCAAGCGCGCCGCCTTGGCGAAGGTCGGATAGGCGAAATGATTGATGTCGGTGATGCCGGCTTTCTTTTCCTCGGCGGTGATCTGAAGCTCCAGTTCGACGGCCATGCGTTCGAACTCGGCGATCATCATGTCGAGCTGCAGAAGCTGGCGCCGCTTCTCATTCACCTGAAACTGTTTCAGCCGAACGAGGTTTTCACGTGACTTCATGATTCGGTACTCCCGGAAACGCACACCCGCACATATCGTCCAAACCACCTGGAAAGGCCCAGGCTTTGCCCGTGTCCACCGGCATCTCCCGAACTATGGGAAACAAAACCCTAAAGTTTTTTGCCGGCGGTAACCATTCGTTTACGGGCATTGTTAATCATACGGGTCAGGACTTAAGGCCGGGTAAAAATTCCGGCCGCCGAAGCGAAGGCGCGTCGATGAGTCCCTGGAGTCGCTTAGTCCAGGTTGTTAATGTGTTGCATTAGGAATTTGGGCATGAGATTCGTTATTAGATTCAAGAGGGTGTAGAAAGGGGTTAAAAAATCTGATACCGTCATGGACGGGAAATTAGGTTTTGTTAACCATTCAATGGCAGCCTCTGCACAAGGCAACCACTGCTCCGGGGCAGGACGGGTCGTGAAATGGCCCGGCAGCAGAAAAGGGGAATGAAATGCGTGTTCTGCTGATAGAAGATGACAGTGCAACCGCACAAAGCATCGAACTGATGCTGAAATCGGAAAGTTTCAATGTCTATACGACGGACCTCGGTGAAGAGGGTGTCGATCTGGGCAAGCTCTACGACTACGATATCATCCTTCTCGATCTCAACCTGCCCGACATGTCCGGCTACGAGGTCTTGAGAACGCTTCGCCTCTCCAAGGTAAAGACGCCGATCCTGATCCTTTCCGGCATGGCCGGCATCGAGGACAAGGTGCGCGGCCTCGGTTTCGGCGCTGACGACTACATGACCAAGCCGTTCCACAAGGACGAGCTGGTTGCGCGCATCCATGCCATCGTGCGGCGCTCCAAGGGCCACGCCCAGTCGGTCATCACCACCGGTGACCTGGTGGTCAACCTCGACGCCAAGACCGTCGAGGTCGGCGGCCAGCGCGTGCACCTTACCGGCAAGGAATACCAGATGCTGGAGCTGCTCTCGCTGCGCAAGGGCACCACGCTGACCAAGGAAATGTTCCTCAACCACCTCTATGGCGGCATGGACGAGCCGGAATTGAAGATCATCGACGTCTTCATCTGCAAGCTGCGCAAGAAGCTCGACGCCGCATCCGGTGGCCAGAACTACATCGAGACCGTCTGGGGTCGCGGCTACGTGCTGCGCGAACCCGAAGACATCCGCGTCAGCGCCTGAGCGGCGCGCCGCCCGAATCATTGCCATCATCGACAAAAAACCCGGCTTCGGCCGGGTTTTTGCGTCATGGATCAGCGATGAGAGGCCTCTGCCGCCTCAAGCTGCGATTTTCAGGTTTCGAAAGCGCTCGAGCAATTGCGGGCGATTGAACGGCTTCAGGAGATAGCCCTGGGCGCCGGCGCGCTTGGCCCGCATGATCGAGGCGATGTCGAGCTCGACCAGCGAGATCAGGATCTGCGGTCTTTTCGGGCTTTCCATGGCGCGCACACGGCGGATGAGGTCAACCGCCTGCACGTCCGGCAGGGCACCGTCGACGACGATGATGTCGGGCATGTCGGCGGCGCACATCTCCAGTGCATCAAGCCCGCTGGCTGCTTCGATGACCACCATGTCGGAACCGCCCAGGATGCGTTTTGCAACCTTCCTGATGACGCTTGAATCGTCGACGAACATGCAGCGTTTCATTTTCCGGGTCCTCTTTGCCTTGGGGCAATCCGGTCGTGCGGGGCATCTGACAAGCACCCTAGGCCGATCTGGTAAAGAACCCGAAAAGTCTTTAGGTAAAATTTTTGGAAAGATGACGCCGGGCAGGCTTTTCTTCGCGAATGCTTCGCTGCCGCCGCGGATTGAGCCGTCACGGCAATATTACGCCGTTGAAATACTTTGTTCCCGCGGCAAACCGGCCGGACGCTCAGACTGCCGAAAGCACGATTTCTTCCGCCGTCGCATGGATCGATATCGTCATGCCGGCCTCGCGGGCCAGCAGCAGCGTGTAGTAGGGTTGCACCGAATGCGCGTCGATCGGCTCTTCCGGCTTGTGGCCGGAATGCAGTTCGAGGAATTTCGGCGGCACGCGCAGCATCGGGCCGCTTGCCGAAAGGGAAATGCGCGGCTCGGTCTCGAGATTCTCGAGGGTGACGACCAGCTTGCCGCCACGCGGAATGGCGGCGTTGGCGACCAGGATCAGGTTGAGCAGCAGCTTGACCTTGTTCTTGGGCAGCAGCGCGCGCGCCCCGTTCCAGGTCAGTTCCGGCTTTTCGTTCTTGAGGAAGGCGATCGCCACCGCTTCGGCGTCGCCGGTGTCGATCAGCATGCCGGCGGAGCCTGCCGCGCCGAAGGCGATCCGGGCGAACTGCAACCGGGCCGAGGCGTTCTTGGCGCTCTGGCGGATGAGCCGCATGGCGTCCTCGTCGGCGCCGCCCTCGTCAAGCAGTTCAAGCCCGTTGTTAATCGCGCCGACCGGTGAGATGATGTCGTGGCAGACGCGGCTGCACAGAAGCGCCGCGAGGTCGGGCGCGGAAAGGGTGAACAGATCGGCCATCGGTGAAAATCCCTGCAAAATTCCACAATTCCTGGCCCAGCGATCGATCGTCGCGCCTGCCCATACGAATCACGCCTCAACCCGAGGCTTTCTGAATACACAGCACCTGTACGTACAGCAACAAATCCAAAATTGTCGTCCGGCAAATGGCGCCTTTGCCCAGGCTTTCAGAGCCGCGCGACCCCAAAAGCCAGCCTTCGAACCGCCATCTTCCTGTGGGAGTTAATGGTTGAAAAAGGATTACGGCATAGTTTGCCCCTAACAGTCATCCTTAACGGCCGCCTAAAGAGCCGGACCGGATGCGAGGCGTCGGCGAAAGTGCTCCATGACGGAGATTGGAAGCATGTTTTCCCGATTCTACGACCGGAGTTTCCTCCGCGTCACCTCAGGCCGGAAGTTTCTCCGTGTCTGCTCAATGGCGATCACGCTCATGGGCGTCCTCGTCTTCTCGACTTCAGCCCTGCGGGCCCAGGAGTACACCGCTCAGGAGATTATCGATTCCGGTCACAAGTTCTTCGGCGCGACCTCGGGTGGGCTCGCCACCGTCGTCGAGAAGATCTTCGCCTCCTACGGTCTGCCCAATGGCTATCTGCTCGGTGAGGAGGGGTCGGGCGCGCTGATCGGCGGCCTGACCTACGGCGAAGGCACGCTCTACACCAAGAATGCCGGCGACCACAAAGTGTTCTGGCAAGGCCCGTCGCTGGGCTGGGATTTCGGCGGCGAGGGGTCCCGGGTGATGATGCTGGTCTACAATCTCGACGATGTCAGCAACCTCTACAACCGGTATGGCGGCGTCGCGGGGTCGGCCTATGTGGTGGCAGGCGTCGGCTTCAATGTGCTGAAGAACAACAATGTGCTCCTGGTGCCGATCCGCACCGGCGTCGGCGCCCGGCTCGGCGTCAATCTCGGCTATCTGAAACTGACCGAGCGGGCGACCTGGAATCCGTTCTAAAGTCCGACCGGTCATGACCGCAATGCCAAGTTTTCGATGGGAATTGTAGGCCTGTGACCCTCCGCGTGCTGCGGCAAGCTCTTGCCGCAGCGCCGGATTTCCGCCATGCCAGTGTGATGCGGTCCAGTTCCGGCGGTTGCCGCCGATAGCGGGTAGTCCTTTGGTTCAGTCGGTCCTGTTCTTTGCCCTCGGCTTTCTCTGCGCCGGCTTTCTGGCACTGATGGTGGCTCCGGCCGTCTGGCGCCGTGCCGTCGCGTTGACCCGCAGGCGCATCGAGGCCTCCATCCCGCTGACACAGACCGAAATCCAGGCAGACAAGGACCGCATCCGGGCGGAATACGCCATGGCGACGCGCCGCCTCGAAATGAACGTCAAGGCGCTGCGCGAGAAAGCGGCCGAACAGCTCGTCGAGATCAATCGTGGCCACGAGGCGTTGAAGGGGTTGGCCATCGAACGCACGGACAAGAACAACGCGCTCGCCGAACTCGGCGCCAAGAACGAGGCGCTGCGGCAGCGCGAAGAGGAACTGCACCGGCTTTCGGAGCGGCTCAAGGAAACCGAACGCAAGCTGGAGAAGCGGGCGCTCGAGCTGGAAAAGCTGGAGCAGATGTATGACGATGCCAGTTTTTCCTCCTCCAGCCGGCAGATCGAGCTCGTGGCGCGGGAGTCCGAATTGCAGAAGCTAGCCAGCGATATCGCGCTGCTGCGCGGCCAGCGCAAGGAAGCGGACCGGCGCCAGCAGGAGATCGCGGCCGAAAGCAAGGCCGCACGCGATGCGCTCAAGGCGGAGAAGAAAAGGGTGGCCGAACTCGACAAGAAGGTCGAACGGCTGCTGGCGACGCTAGCCGATCGCGAGGACAAGCTCGACCGCCGCGAAAGGGAGCTGGCGCGCCTGCGCGAAAAGGCGAAGGCCGAGGACGGCGGACCGGCCTTGCGGCTGGTCGGCAAGCCGGATGAAGCGGGCAGGCCTGACGAGGCCAAACAGCGCGATGATCTGGACCAGGCGATCGCCAAGCTCGACAGCGACCGCGAGCGGCTGGAGGCCAGGCTGACGGCGCTGGCGCGCGAGAACAAGCGGCTCAAGGCGGATCTCGGCGCCGCGGCATCGTCGGGCACGGCGAATGCCAGTGCCGCGCTGCGCGAGCAGATGAACGAGCTTGCGGCCGAAGTCGTCCACCTGACGGCCAAGCTCGAGGGGCCTGACTCCCCGATCGCCAAGGCGCTGGCGGCACCACAGGACAGCCGATCCAACGGCGGCGATCGTAGCCTCGCCGACCGCGTGCGGGCCTTGCAGAAAGCGGACGCGAACTGAAACGGCGGTGCGCCGCCGTCGCCCATGCTGCTCAACGATGCGAGAAGTGATGCAGCGCGATGGCTGACGCGGCGGCGACGTTCAGGCTGTCGAAGCCTTTCGACATGGTGATCCGCACGGTTTGCAGGCGCGCAAGCAGGCTTTCTGGCAGGCCTTCGCCCTCGGTGCCGAGATAGAGCGCCAAGCGTTCGGCCCGCCTAGCATCGCGTAGGTCGGTTCGTCCACGCGGCGATAGGGCGAATTGTGCAAAATCCCGTTCGGCGAGCATCGCCGTAAAGCCTGATGTGTCGGTGAAGGATGCAAACGGGATCTTGAGCACGGCGCCGACGGAAACGCGGATCGCCTTGCGGTACAGCGGATCGCAGCATGTCGCATCCATCAGCACCGCATCGGCACCGAAGGCGGCGGCGTTGCGGAAGATCGAGCCCATATTGTCGTGGTTGGCGATGCCGACGAGCACCACCACCAAGGCCTGGTCGGGCAACGCATCCAGCAACGGCTCGGCCGCTTGCGGCGCCTCCTTGCGGCCGATGGCCAGGATGCCACGATGCATGTGGAAGCCGGCGATCGCATCCATCACCGCGCTGGTGACGACGTAGACCGGCAGGTCCGCCGGCGCCTTGTGCAGGATGTCCTCCAGGCCGCCGAGCCGGTTTTCCAGGACAAGAATGGATTCGGCGCCGAAGCGGCCGGACGACAGAAGCAGATCGAGGACCACTTTGCCTTCGGCGACGAAACGGCCTTGTCGGCCTGCAAGATCGCGTTCGCGGATATCGAGATAGGCGGCGACGCGTGAATCCCGTGGGTCGTCGATGCGAATTGGGTCCATGTCCTGCGCTCAAACATCGAGAGCGTGGTTCGTGCGTTGGAGAGACGCACAAGCCACGCTCCGAAAATCGTCAGCGAGGTAAGCGGCCGCAGCAGCGTCCGGTCAAGTCCCGGCGCGGCGCAATCTCTGTGCCATCTGGGACAGGTCCTCCTTGCCGGCACCGAAAATACCATCCAGCACGACAAGCAGCTCGCGCACCGCGTCGGATTTGCAGGAGTAGTAGATCATCTGACGGTCGCGGCGGGTTTCCACGAGGTCAAGCGCCCGCAGCTTGGCCAGATGCTGCGAGAGCGCGGATTGGCTGAGCATCACCTTGTCGGCGATGGCGCCGACCGACATTTCACCGTCGATCAGATAGCTCATAATCAAGAGCCGCTTTTCGTTGCCCATGAGCATCAAAAATTCGGCAGCAGATTCGGCGTTGGCGATTAGCTTTGTCGAGACCATGAATGCCCCATGCTGTTTGCTCATCAAGGCGCCATGGGGGCAATGGTGCCTGAATCCATAAATTCACTTGCGAAAGGCCACTGACGAGTCAGTGCCACCTGTGAAGGGTAGAACATTTCCTTCAAATCTCAAGTGTTGCTTTTGATCAAATGCAATTAAGTTTCATCATCTGCCCGTCCGGCCGCCTGGCCGCCCCTGGCCATTTCGACCAGAACGGGTCGCAATTCCCTCGTCGCTACCAGAGGTTGTGGGAAGAATACCCGGCAAACATCGTCTCCCGACACCAGATCCATGCCATCGGCGTCCAAACCGGCGATGCCCCAGCCGTCGGCAGATGCCCCGGCGTAATGATGCGCGTAAATGGCGACCGCGTCCAGATGGTCCGCGTTCATGTGCTCGATGGCGGATTGTTCGCTTACCGCAAGTTCTTCGACGATGGGGCCGACGGTGACGAGATCGGAGCGATCGAGCAGATAGGCCTTGCCGAAACCGCCATTGAGACTGGCGCGCTGCGGCTCGAGGCGAAAGATCGAGAAGTCACCGAGCCCGGCATAGAGGCGGGCCTTGGGATTGCGGTTGAGATAGCGGCGCTCGGCGCGGGCGTGTGCGTCAGAGCCACGCTCAAGCCGCGACGCCTGGCAGATCAGCGTCAGGCGCGGATGCGCCAGCGGGTCGCCCTTGCCGGGCTCGCCGAGCAGCAGGGAACAGCGTGGATCGGCAAGCATGGCGGGCGTGTGGGCCGAGAGCATCGAGACCAGGATCAGCGGTGCGCCGTCGATATCGGTGGCGACGCCGACCCGGCTCGCCAGCGGCGACCCGGTCTGCGGCTCCAGCACCGCCAGGGCGCCGAAGCGGGCGCTGCGCAGAAGCGTCTTCGCCAAGCGGATCGCCTCGGCGTCGGTCTGGCGGATCACGTCCTTCTTTCGATCGGCCAAGGGTCTCGTCCTGCTAAGTTGATTTTCCTATTCCACTTATCAGACGATGATGCCGGTCCTGGCAAGCGTTCTATGCAAGTCGGCCAAAACCGCATCGCACTTCCGGACTTATACTACTTCGGCGCCATGCGGATGGCGCCGTCGAGGCGGATGGTTTCGCCGTTCAGCATCTGGTTTTCGATGATGTGCAGGGCAAGTGCGGCATATTCGGACGGTTCGCCGAGGCGGGACGGGAAGGGCACGGCGGCGCCGAGCGAATCCTGCACCTCCTGCGGCATGCCGGCCATCATCGGTGTCTTGAAGATGCCGGGTGCGATGGTGCAGACGCGGATGCCGGAACGGGCAAGGTCGCGCGCCACCGGCAGGGTCATGCCGACCACGCCGCCCTTCGAAGCGGAATAGGCGGCCTGGCCGATCTGGCCGTCATAGGCGGCGACCGAAGCGGTGTTGACGATGACGCCACGTTCGCCGCCCTGCAGCGGCTCGAGCCTGGCGGTGCAGTCGGCGACCAGGCGGATCATGTTGAAGGTGCCGATCAGATTGACCTCGATCACCTTGCGGTATTGATCGAGCGGATGCGGCCCGTCCTTGCCGATCGTCTTCACGCCAATGGCGATGCCGGCGCAATTGACCAGGAGGCGCGGCTCGCCCAGCTTGCTCGCCGTCTCGGCGACGGCGGCGGCGCCGCTGTCGGCGTTGCTGACGTCGCATTGGACGGCAATGCCGCCGATTTCGGCGGCGACCTTGGCGGCGCGATCGATGCCGACATCGAAGATGGCGACGCGGGCACCCTTGGCGGCAAGCGCGCGCGCCGTCGCCTCGCCAAGGCCGGAGCCGCCGCCGGTGACGATCGCGATCTGGCCGTTCGGGTTCATGGCGTCATCCTTTCCCGGAGAAATTCATTGTTTCACGAAAGCGCCGAACCGTTTCACATCTTCCTGGAATTGCTCCCAGAAAACAGGGATGGATCAGGCCTGGATCGACGGCCAAGGTCAAGCCATCGCCTAGACGTGCTCGGCGACCCTGGCCTGGCTGGCATGACCGACCTCGCCGGTGAGCCTGGCGACCGCGCCCGGCGTGATCTCGTGCGACAAAAGGCGGTCGAGATCGACAGGGCGCGGCATCGAAATCTGGCCGCGCGGGATACGCTTGAAGCCGAGCGGCCCGTAATAGGGCTCGTCGCCGACCAGTATGACGGCGGGTGCGCCGGCCTTTGCAGCCGCTTCGAGCGCGATCGCCACCAGCCGGCGGCCGATGCCGAGATTCTTGAAGGCCGGCCGCACCGCGAGCGGCCCGAGCATCAGCGCGCGGCCGGCACCGGCGGCGATGCGGGTCATGCGCACCGAGGCGACGACGAGATCGCCATCGACCGCCACAAAGGACAGTGCACGCTCGTGGCCGCCGGCTTCGCGGATCTTGTAGGCGGCCAGCACGAAGCGGCCGGGCCCGAAGGCCTCGTCATTGATGGCTTCGATTTCGGGGTCGTGCGCCGGAGTTTCCGGCAGGTATTTCACGTCGGCAAGGCTCATGGTCTTTGCGTTCCGGTAGAGGAGGAAAGGTTGCTGCAAACGGCAGCGTTCGCCAGTCAGCGCTTCATCAAGCGCGGGCGCCCTTTCGTCGTCGGTCAAACCGGATCAAAGCAAAGTCGAACATGCGGAGTGTCCGCTAGCATCAATTTTCGGCCGCCGCAATTGGCCTGATGTGTTCGCCGTCTCCGTCAAGTGACGGTCTGTTCAGCGCCTGACGTCTTCGGCGGGGCAAACTTGCGCCTAGATAATGCGGAAGGACGCAAGGAGATTCGCATGGGATTGCTGGTCGAGGGCAGGTGGCAGGATCGCTGGTACGATACGGCTGACAATGGCGGCAGGTTCGTGCGAACGCAGTCGCAATGGCGTGACTGGATCACCGTCGACGGGGCGCCGGCCGAAGGCCGGAGGCGCGGCTTCAAGGCCGAGCCGGGGCGCTACCATCTCTATGTCTCACTCGCTTGCCCGTGGGCGCATCGGACGCTGATTTTTCGCGCGCTGAAGAGGCTCGAAGGCATCATCTCCGTCTCGGTCGTGCATCATTTCATGGGCGCCAACGGCTGGACATTCCTGGCCGAGGACGGCGCCACGGGCGACACGCTCTACGGTCTCGATTTCCTGCACCAGATCTATGCCAAGGCCGATCCCGCCTATTCCGGCCGGGTGACCGTGCCGGTGCTGTGGGACAAGAAGGAGCAGACCATCGTCTCCAACGAGTCTTCCGAGATCATCCGGATGCTCAATTCGGCGTTCGACGCATGGGGCGATGCAAGCCTCGACTTCTATCCCCAGGACCTGCGCAATGAGATCGACCGCGTCAACGCGCTGGTCTATCCCGCGGTCAACAACGGCGTCTACCGCGCCGGCTTCGCCACCACGCAGCGTGCCTATGAGGAGGCGTTCGGCGAATTGTTCGCGGCGCTGGATACGTTGGAGGAGCGGTTGTCAAAGCAGCGCTATCTCGTCGGCGACCGCATCACCGAGGCCGACTGGCGGCTGTTCACCACGCTGGTGCGCTTCGACCCGGTCTATGTCGGCCATTTCAAATGCAATCTGCGGCGCATCGCCGACTATCCGAACCTGTCGAACTATTTGCGCGATCTCTATCAGGTGCCTGGTGTCGCCGCGACCGTGAACCTGCATCACATCAAGGCGCACTACTACGGCAGCCACGAAACGATCAATCCGACACGAATCGTGCCGGTGGGGCCGGAGCTCGACTATGGCGCGCCGCATGACCGGGCAAGGTTCGCGATCTGAGAGCCCGTGCGAGAATTCATGATGCACGGGCAATGCGTCTGACGAGGGTCATGATGCATGCCGCGCAAAGGAAGACTTTCGCGGACTTGATGTCGATTGCGGATCTTTCCAGAGCCGCCGCTTTCGGCTGATCCACGCTAAGAAGCGTTCAACAACCCACCGCTTGGGATGAACGGCGAACCCAATCTGATACTTCGGTTTGCGGACAATCTCGACATCGACGAGCGTCGCAGTTTGCGACTTATAACGGCTAAGGCAAGCTTACCAATAGGGCGACGCGGGTTCCTCCCCAAAAACTTCGGCGATCCGTCGCAGCGTTGCCGGCGTCGTTCCCTCCGGCAAACCATCGAGCGGGAAGAAGCCGGCCTCGGCGATCTCGTGGTCCGGCAGCTTCGGTATCGTCTGACTGAAATGCTCGATGACGTAAAAGCCGACATGGTCGCGGCGGCTGGAGCGGCAGTTGAAATGCATCGACTTCAGCACCGCCGGCGCGTTCAGCGCGATGTTGCCTTCCTCGGCGAGTTCGCGCACCAGCGCCTCGGCTAGCGTTTCTCCGACCTCGACGCCGCCGCCGGGAAGCTGCCAGCCGGGCACATAGGTATGGCGGATCAGGAAAACGGAATTCGTCGCGGTATCATGGACGAGCCCGCGCACGCCGAGCGTCATTGGCCGCCGCAGCACGAAATAGAGATGGAACAGCCTGGCCCGCAAACCCGGCCAGCCGGTCTGTCGGAAGATGTCGTCCGGATTTGCCATCAGGTGCGAAACCGGTAAGAAAACCTTGAGTGGAAAGCGCGGCGCTGGTCGCCTATGAGGGATGGATGTTCAGGCTCGCGCATATTTCCGATGTCCATCTGGGGCCGCTCCCCGATGTATCCTATCGCGATCTCGCCTCCAAGCGCGTGCTCGGCTACGTCAACTGGCAACGCAATCGCCGGCGCCACATGCATGACGCCGTCATCGACGCCATCACCGCCGACATCAAGGCGCAGAACCCCGACCACCTCGCCGTCACCGGCGACCTCGTCAATCTGGCGCTCGACGGCGAGATCGAGATGGCCAAGCACTGGCTGGAGACGTTGGGATCGCCGAACGACGTTTCCGTGGTTCCCGGAAACCACGACGCCTATGTGCCCGGCGCCTTCGACAAGGTCTGCCGCGCATGGGCGGCCTGGATGAGCGGCGACGGCGTCAACACGCCGGTCGACCGCAACGCGTTCCCGTATCTGCGCGTGCGCGGCAATGTCGCGCTGATCGGCGTCTCGACGGCGCGCGCCACGGCACCCTTCATGGCCAACGGCTTCTTCATGGAAGGGCAGGCGGAGCGGCTCGGCAAGATCCTGCGCGATGCGGCCGGGCAAGGCCTGTTTCGCGCGATCATGATCCACCATCCGCCGGTGCGCGGCGCCGTCTCGCAGCACAAGCGGCTGTTCGGCATCGCCCGCTTCCACAAGGTCATTCGCAAGAACGGTGCGGAACTTGTCCTGCACGGTCATTCGCATCTGCCGTCGTTGTTCCAGATCGGGCTGCGCGGCACCAAGGTTCCAGTGGTCGGGGTCGCCGCCGCCGGCCAGGCGCCGGGTGGCAAGCATCCGGCCGCACAGTACAATCTGTTCGATATCGATGGCGAAAAGGGCAATTGGCGCATCCGGCTGACGCGGCGCGGCCTGACCGGGCCGGCGATACCGCCTGCCGATCTGCAGACCTTGGAACTGGGTGTGGAGGCCAGCGCTTCTATGGCCGCAGGCTGATCACCATCGCCACGAGGCGGTCCCAGAACAGGGCGACCGACACCGCCAGGCCGACCAGTGCGCCTGCGGCGACCAGGCCGAGGCCTGACAGGAAGGCCGACCAGCCCTTGCCGCGTTGCTGCGACCGCAGCGGCGGCTCGGCCTCCGCCACCTCGGCGCGCCTCATGCTGGCGACGGCCGGCTCGACCCCGCCCTCCATCATCCTCTGGCGCTCGACGATGCGCTCGGCGACATACCGGGTCACCGAATCGGCAACCGGCTTCATCTCGGTCGATTCGGCAAGCACCACACGGCCGATGCGGGTGTCCTTGAGGAAGCGGTAGGTGCGGCGGTCGCGCCCCATGGCGACATGGCTGACGGCATCGATCCACAGACGCGGCTGCAGCCCTGACGAAACGACGAAGTCGAAATTGTCCATGTCGGCGGGCACATCGGCAAAGACGGGTGCGAGTTCGGCGGCCAGGAGATCAAGGCGCATGCGATGCGCCTCGCGCATGTCGACGACGACATCGTCGCGGTCGGCGAAGGCGTTCTTCACATCACGGACGGCATCGGACAGTTTGCTTGACGGATCGATCTTTTCGCCTGCGTCCTTCATCGGCGTCTGCCTCGCGGGTTTGGTTAACACGGGGTTAACACAGACGCCGGCAAAATGCACTGGCGAGATGAAGCGGACCGACGCGCTGTGGGATGTTGCGCCGACGCGCGTCGCGTTACGCGACGCGCTTCAGATCTTTGTTTCATGCATGTCGTGCTGCCAAAAGCGAGGTCATTTTTGGGCGACATGCATTAAGCAACTCAACTGGCCGCGGCGGCGAGTTTGGGGCGAACGGGTCTGGCCCGACGGTTCATATTGCGCCGGATGATGCTGGCGATCAGATCGGGCGCTTCCTCGATCAGCATATGGCCGGCCTCCAGCACTTGATGCACATGAAAGCGCGCCGGCAGGTCGTCGGCTTGGGTGAAGGGCAGCACCGCGTCATCACTGCCCCATACCACCATCACCGGCATGGTCAGCCTGTCCAGATGCCCACGCGGGATGACGCCTTGCCGGTCGTCCCTGGTCATGGCGGCGGCGATCGCGACGAGTTTTTCCGATTGTCCGGGTCGCTGGCGCATTTCGCGGAGCGTATCGGCGGTGTGATCAAAAGGCGGCGCCCGTGGACCCGACATGGCGGCAAGGCAGGCGAGGATCTCGGACAGACTCTGTGCGCCGGCATAACGACGCAACAGCGGCCCGTTGATCTCCGGGCCGAAGCCGCCAGGCGCCAGAAGCGTCAGCGAGGCCACCCTCTCCGGCTCGGCCAGAGCCATCAAGGTCGCCACCGCTCCGCCCATCGAATGGCCAACGAGATGGATGCGTTTGGCCCTGCGGGCCGCAAGGTCGGCAAGAACGGCCCTTGCCGCCACCTTTGCAGGCCCGGCATCGGGAAAGTCGAGCGATAGGCCATGTCCCGGCAGGTCATAAGCAAGCGTGCGCGCGGAGGGCGCCAGCGGGACGATCACGCCGCGCCAGACGTCAGCGCAACCGCCGAAACCGTGCAGCAAGACGATGGTCTTGGACCCGGCACCCTTTTCGGCAGCGTGGAGCGATGAGATCATGAAAGCGGACGGTATCAAATTGCGGGAACGCTTGAAATGCGACTGGATTGCTCTTTGTCCAAAGCGATGGCCAGTAAACCTTTCGCGATTTTCGCGAGCGCTGGCATGTCATCCAAGGGTTCGTCCGGCAAAAGCCGGGAAATCAGCCGGATCGGCGCTTCGTCCTGTGGGCGCGAACGCCCAACAATTCCATTGGTCCAAACGAGGTCAGCTGGCGTTGCCGAGCCCGGCGGCGCGCAAGGCGCCGATCAGCCGCTCGGTCAGGTCGGCCGGATATTTTCGGTCAATGAAGGTCGCGCGAGGGTTGGCGGCGAATTTGGGGAATTTGGTGGTGAGTTCATCGAGCAGCTTACGTGCCAGGCTGTCCTGACCGGAGATCCTGGCGCCGATCAGCCGGGCTGCAAGATAGTGTGACTTTGTTGCGGTGGTTCTCAGGGCAGAGCTGGCGATCGCGGCCTTGTTCGTGTCGCCAAGCATGAATTCCCCGGCGAAAAGCCCGAAATCCCACCATGTCGGATGGCCGCTGGAGGCATCCACGGCATGGGCCAGAAGGGGGGTTCCCTCGGCGTAGCGGCCGGCGAAAACCAACCCATAACCATAGGCGGCCGCCATGGCGACGTCATAGGGGTTGAGGTCATAGGCCTTGCGCATCCAGCGCAGCGCTTCGTCGGCGTTGCCAAGACGCGAATTGATGTAGCCGTAGGAACGATGCGCATAGGGACTGGTCGGACCGATCTGCACGGCGCGATGGGCGAATGTCATCGCCTTCTCGATCGTCGCATCCGGCGGATAGGCGTAGTGGTCGTTCACGGCCTCGAGGTGTAACGAGGCGAGCTCGGAATAAACAAGCGACGATCTTGCGCCGTTCTCGGCAAGGGTTTCGAGGCAGCGATAGGCGGCCTCGTGGGTTCTGGCGTTCTGGTCGAGATAGTATTTGCCGTTGAGCAGCAGGCACTGCGTCAGGCCGTTCTGAATGCCGCTCTGCTCGATGTAGTTGTAGATCGTGCCGGACGCGGGCAGCGCCGAACTCAGGATGCCGGCGATACGGTCCTCGACGGTCGATGGCGCGCTGTCGGCGACGGTCAGCTTGCGCGACAAAAGCACACGTCCGGTCGCCACGCTTTGCAGTTCGATGGTGATCTCGCCAGCGCCCGGTCCAGGCAGGACATCGAACATGAAGCTCGTTGCACCGGCGGCCGGATCGGTCTTGTCGACAGTGTCGCGACCGATGAAATCGATCGTATCGAAGCCGCTCAGGCCGGCGCGCAACGACGCGGCGACGCGGGTGGCGTCCGCGCCGCTGGCCTTGACGGCGATGTAGACGAGCGGCAGGGCCTCGCTGACCGGGGACGGCCCGATGCTGCTGGTCAGGCCGGCGCTCTCGAACGTCGCCGGCAGATCGCCGCCGGCGAGCAGCGCGCCGCCGCCCTGACGCAGGATCAGGACGCCGAGCATGGCGATGACCACGGCGATCGCCATCCAGAAGAAGCGGAGGTGGCGCGCCACCGAAGGCGCGGGTGCTGCCGCCGGCGCCAGCAATGCGGCGGGTGCCACGGCCTCCTCGGCAGCACTGGGGTGCTCGGCCGGAGCCGCCGCCGGCGTCTGCTCGGCGGGTTTGGCTGCTTCCGGCAGACGAATGGCGTTGAGCTCATAGGCCGGGACGTAGCCGCCGCGTGGGATGGCGATGCGGACGGGGTCGGCGATGCCTTCGTTGGCGAAATACTGCTGCAGCAATTCGCGCAGCCGGCCTGCCTGCACCCGCACCACGGCATCGGTCGACGGATCGAAATCGCCGTCCTTGCCGAAGACGTCCATGGCGATGGAAAAGCCCTTGAGCCTGTCGGCTTCGCCGGCCTGTTCGCGTTCGACGAGATAACGGATCAGTTTGCGCGCGCGCTCGGACCGTCCGAACGTTTCGCTGGCAAGCAGTCGCTCCAGTGTCTCGCGCACTGCGGGGGCGGCAGGCGTGGCATGCTGCAAGTGTCGATCCTCTCGAAGTCGGCACAGGTTGAGGCGCGATCATATAGGGCTCGCATCACCACACAAGTATACACCCCTTATGCGATCGCGTACCTCACCGGATAATTTTCCGGTGGTTAATAACGCGGCCGATGCCGGCTACAGGATTGGTGGGTCGCCGGTGTCAGCCGTTTGAGGCCAAGGCCGAAAAAACGGCTGGCGCGAGAGCGGTTGTGATCTCTCGCGCCAATCGTCGGTAGACGCTACCGCGGCTTGCGGCCGACGATGCGGTTGGCGGCCGACGTCACCGCTTCCAGCGAGGCGGCGACGATGTTGGTGTTGATGCCGGCGCCGAACAGCTTGCCGCCGGGATATTCCATTTCGACATAGGAAATGGCGGATGCATTGGAGCCACGCTGCATCGAGTGTTCGGAATAATCGAGCACCGACATCTCGATGCCGACATGGCGCGACAGCGCATCGACGAAGCCGTCTATCGGGCCTGTGCCGGTGCCGGTAATGGTCACTTCCTTGCCCTTGTCGAGGATCACTGCCTCGATCACGCGCCGGCCCTTGACCACTGTATCGGGATAGGTGTGGTGGTCGAGGAATTTTAGGCGCGCGCCCGGCTGGTCGACATAGGTTTCGAGGAAGCGCTCATGGATGCGCTTGGCCGGCACTTCCTTGCCCTCGGCATCGGTGATCGCCTGGATCGCCTGGCTGAATTCGATCTGCAGGTTGCGCGGCAGATTGAGGCCGTAATCGGCCTGCAGCACATAGGCGATGCCGCCCTTGCCGGACTGCGAGTTGATGCGGATGATCGCCTCGTAGCTGCGGCCGACATCGGCCGGGTCGATTGGCAGATAGGGCACCTCCCACAGGCCGGTGTTGGCCTTTTTCAGCGCCTTCATGCCCTTGTTGATGGCGTCCTGGTGCGAGCCGGAAAAGGCGGTGTAGACGAGCTCGCCGACATAGGGGTGACGCTCGGGGATCTTCAACTGGTTCGAGTATTCGTAGACGTCCTTCATGCGGTTGATGTCGGAGCAGTCGATGCCCGGATCGACGCCTTGCGTGTACATGTTGAGCGCCAGCGTGACGATGTCGACATTGCCGGTGCGCTCGCCATTGCCGAACAGCGTGCCTTCGACGCGGTCCGCGCCCGCCATCAAGCCGAGCTCGGTGGTGGCGATGCCGGTGCCGCGGTCATTGTGCGGATGCAGCGAGATGATCAGGTTCTCGCGGTTGTCCAGATTGCGGCACATCCACTCGATGCGGTCGGCATAGATGTTGGGCGTCGACATCTCGACCGTCGACGGCAGGTTGATGATCAGCTTGTTGTCCGATGTCGGCCTGACGATCTCGGTGACGGCGTTGCAGATCTCCAGCGCGACTTCGAGCTCGGTGCCGGTAAAGCTTTCCGGCGAGTATTCGAAGCGATAGCCGCCGCCGGCCTTGGCCGCCATGTCGGTGATCATCTTGGCCGCATCGGTGGCGATGCGCTTGATGCCGCCCACATCCTTTTCGAAGACGACGCGGCGCTGCAATTCGCTGGTCGAATTGTAGAAATGCACGATCGGGTTGGTGGCGCCCTTCAGCGCCTCGAAGGTGCGCGTGATCAGCTCGGGCCGGCACTGCACCAGCACCTGCAGCGACACATCGGCGGGCACGTTGCCTTCCTCGATGCACCAGCGGGCAAAGTCGAAGTCGGTCTGCGAGGCCGAGGGGAAGCCGATCTCGATCTCCTTGAAGCCCATGTCGAGCAGCAGGCCGAACATGCGCGCCTTGCGCTCATGGCCCATCGGATCGATCAGCGCCTGGTTGCCGTCGCGCAGGTCGACCGAACACCAGATCGGCGCCTTGTCGATGACCTTCGAGGGCCAGGTGCGGTCGGTGAGGCCAACCGTCGGATAGGGTTGATATTTGCGGGCCGCGTCGGGCATGCCGCGGGCTGGTTCCACATGCTCGCCGGCGACCGCGGCGTCAGGGCGGATTTGTTCTCGTGCGTTCATCGTCTTGTTCTCCCGGCGGCCCTCGGATCCGTCTCGGACGGATGGCTGGCGAGTGGCGCCTCTACCAGATTTTCGTTCGCTTGATGTGACTGCCAATTTTGAGACTGGCCAAGGAGCATGCGCTTGCGCGGCGGTTCGACCGCCGGGCGCTCCTTCAGCGAACCCGGCGATCGCCGATAAGGCCGAGAAGAAGCAGGGTCGAGGCAAGCGCGCGCACGGTCTCGCCGGCAAAGCCGGTCTGACGGGAAGCGATGGTGGCGCGTGTGTTCATGCCGGTTCTCATACAGGAGCGCCCCCGCAGAGGCAAGCGGGGGCTGAATTCCGTTGAACATTATCCCAAATGCGGGTGCTCTTCCCCAGGCGGCGCAAATGCGCCAGACTTGCGCGCCGGCGGGGCTGCGGTGCGCCGCCGCCATGAGGGGGTGTCCATGAATTTCGTGTTCTTCTCGCCGCATTTTCCGACCAACGGCGCCGATTTCTGCGACGGGCTGAAGAAGGCCGGTGCCACCGTGCTCGGCATTGGCGATGCGCCCTATGACGTGCTGGACGGCAGGCTGAAGGCAGCGCTTTCGGAATATTACCGCGTCGCCGACATGGAGGACTACGATCCGGTGTTCCGGGCGATGGGGCATTTCATCCACAAATGGGGCCGCATCGACCGGTTCGAATCGCTCAACGAACACTGGCTGGAGCTGGAGGCCAACATCCGCACCGACTTCAACATCTACGGCACAAAGCTCGATTTCGTGAAGAACCTGAAGCGCAAGAGCCGCATGCGCGCCTTCTTCCGCAAGAGCGGCGTCGAGACCATCGCGCAGCGCAAATGCTCCGACCGCGCCGGCGCGATGACCTTCATCCGGCGCGTCGGCTACCCGGTGGTGGTGAAGCCCGATAGCGGCTCAGGCGCCTCGAATACCTTCAAGATCTCCAACACAGGGGAGCTCGACCAGTTCTTCCGGGACAAGCCCGAGGACGTGACCTTCGTCATGGAGCAATTCATCGAGGGGCTGGTGGTGACCTATGACGGGCTGGTCAACCGCGACGGCGAGGTGGTGCTGGCGGCCAGCCACCGCTACGACCAGAGCGTCATGGAGGTGGTCAACAAGGACCGCCATATGAGCTACACCTGCTTTCCCCATATCAGGCCAGCGGTCGAGGAGGCCGGCCGCAAGATCCTGAAGGCGTTCGACGTGCGCGAGCGCTTCTTCCACATCGAGCTGTTCGAGACCAGGGACGACCGGATCATCGCGCTGGAGGTCAACATGCGGCCGCCCGGCGCCTGGATGACCGACGCCATCAACTACACGTTCGACATCGACGTCTACGCGGCATGGGCCGACATGGTGGTCAAGGATGCCGCCGGCGGACCCTATGAGGGCAAGTATTTCACCGCCTATGCCAGTCGCAAGCGGCACCTCCACTATTTGCACAGCCACGAGGACGTGCTAGCGGCGCACCGTGACAAGATCGTCCACCATCAGGCCATCGAAGAGGTTTTCAGCCGCGCCATGGGAAATTACGCCTACCAGATGCGCTCGAAGGATCAGGCGGCGCTGCGCGAGGCGGTTGCCTATATCCACGCGGAAAAGGCCTGAGGCGATGGACATCTCCTATCACAAGCATTTCTCCGGCAAGCTCGGCCGCGACATGGAATACAAGCGCTACGGGCATGCCGGCCGGCCCGTGGTGGTGTTCCCGACCTCGCAGGGGCGGTTCTACCAGTTCGAGGATTCCGGTGGCGTCGGCGCATTGGCCGAGTTCATCGACACCGGCCGTATCCAGCTGTTCACGGTCGACGGCATCGATTCGGAATCCTTCTTCGACAAGCATGCCGACGCCGCGCATCGCATCGGCCGCCACGAGGCCTATTTCCGCTATGTGCGCGAGGAGGCGCTGCCGGAAATCCTCTCCACCGCATCGGCCGCCAATGGCGGGCGCAGGCTGAAGCCCTTGTTTTCAGGCTGTTCGATGGGCGGCTACCATTCGTCGAACTTCGTCTTCCGCTTTCCGGAACTGGCAAGCGGCGTCATTTCGCTGTCGGGGGTCTATTCGGCCCGCGATTTCTTCGGCAAGGCGCTGGAGGGCGACATCTTCTACAACTCGCCGCTCGATTACCTGCCCGGCATCGTCGATCCGAAGCTTTTGGCCCGGCTGAAGGCACTGCGGCTGATCTTTTGCTGCGGGCAGGGCGCCTGGGAAGAACGCATGCTGGTCGAGACGCGCCAGCTGGAACAGATCCTGCGCGACAAATCCATTCCCGCCTGGGTCGACTATTGGGGCGGCGACGTCAGCCATGACTGGCCGTGGTGGCACAAGCAACTGGTCTATTTCTTCGGCCGCTGGCTGGATGATGATCTGATGCACAGGTTGGACTGATGACCACGCGCGACGCGATCCGCCGCCTTGTCCAAGCCACCAATGCCGGCGATACCGAAGCCTTCTAGCCGCATCTAGCGACGATGCTTTCCTGAGCGACTGGGGTCGCGATTTCCGTGGCCGCGACGGGATCGCTCGGTGGAACCTGTCGGACAATATCGGCGTCCAGTCCAACCTTCGCATCGTACGCGTCGCGCAACGCGACGGCGTCTATCATGCCCGCGTCGCCGTGACGGGCAACGGCTTCAAACGGCGAGGGCGACATGCCCTTTCACGCTGGACGGCGATCGGATCGCAAGCCCGGTCATCAGCTGAAGACCGGATGCGTCAAGGCGCCTTCCCGCGGTTTCGTCCGAATATATGACTTTCATAATCATGTTTTAGTGGCAATGCCGCCGGGGCTGTGGCATGCCGACGCTTGTCGACACCGAGCTTCAGCCGGTGTCGCCGCACTGGGTATGGAAAGGCCGACGATGAAGCCCTTGAGCGCGCAAATTCGTATCCAAAGCGAAGGCATCTGCGCGGTGATGGACAGGCTGTGCGCTGAGCATAGCGACTATGAGATCGACACCGGCGTTGTCGGCCAATGGGAATTGCGCATGCATTACGGCTCGTTGAATGCCTCGTTCGAGGACGGTGGCGTGCTGATCCGCGTCGCGGCGGAGGACGAGACCTGCCTCTCCTACATGAAGATGATCTTTGCTGGCCACATCGCCGCGCATCTGCGCACGACCGAAGGGTTGCGCTGGCATGGCGACGGCGCGGATGCCGGCACACCGGTGTTCTTCCGCGAGATTTCGGTCCTGTCCTCGACGCGATTGTCGCCGCATATGCAGCGCCTGCGTTTCTCAGGCCGCGACCTCGGCCGCTTCAGCCATGGCGGATTTCATGTCCGGCTTCTGCTGCCGCCGACCGGACGGCAAGCAGTCTGGCCGACCATGGGTGCCGACGGCCTGATCGTCTGGCCGTCCGGCGAGGATGCGCTGACCGTGCGGGTCTATACGATCCGCGCGCTGGACGTGACCGAGGGCTGGCTCGACATCGACTTCGTGCTGCATCCTGGTGCCGAGACGCTGGCCGCGGCCTTCGCGCTGAATGCGCGGAGCGGCGACGTCATCGGCATGATCGGCCCCGGCGGCGGCGGCTTGCCCGAGGCATCGAACCTGCTTCTGCTGGGCGACGATACCGCGCTTCCGGCGATCGGCCGGATGCTGGAAGAGCTTGCGCCGTCCGCTCGCGCCGAAGCCATCATCGAGATCGATGGTCCGCGAGACCGGATGGCGCTGGCGGCGGGCAACAACATCGCCGTCCGCTGGCTTTACCGGCATGGCCGCGAAGCGGGCGGCGCCGGCCTGCTGCCCGCGGCGCTGCGTGAGCGTGGTCCCGCGGCCGACGATCTCTATGTCTGGGCCGGGTGCGAGTTCGCGGACTTCCGAGAAATCCGCAGCATCGTGCGCAAGGGATGGGGCCTGCCGCGCGACCGGCACCTGGTCACCGCCTATTGGCGCCGAGACGCGCAAGGCAAGGACGGGGCCGGCGAGGAATAGCGCTGTCTTCAGTCGCGGTCGCTGACCATGGCGATCGCCGGCGCCGCCAGCAGCGCGACGACGCCGGCGCCGCCGAACAGCGCGCCATAGCCGAGATGTTGCGCCACATAGCCGGCCAGGACGCCGCCCGCCATGCTGACCAATGCGTCCATGCATTGGAAAAGCGTGAAATCGACGCCCGCCTGCCTCGGGTCCGACCAGCGCATGAACTGCGCATAAAGCGCCACGAAGCCGAGCGCCATGATGCCCGAGGAACTCAGCATCGCTATCGCCATCAGCGGACCCGCCGGGAAAGTGCCCGAAAGCGCGAAGGCCGAGAGGGTGAATAGCGATCCGGCCTGCAGGACGAGCGCCAGGACAAGCACACTGCGCGTGCCCAGCCATCGCACGAGAGCACCGCCGGCAAGCGCGGCCGCGACGCCGAGGATCATGCTGCCGGCGCCGTTGACCAGCCCGATGGTGGCAAGGCTGAGCCCGGCATCGATCAGAAACGGACCGAGCATGGCCAGCGCCGCCTTCTGCGCCAGAACGTAGATCGCCGATGCCACAAGGCCGCGGCGTATCTGCGGGCGCCGCAAGGCCGCGGCGAGCGCAGGAACGTGTTCGCGCACTTCCTCGCGCGATCGGCTGGCGATGCCGAGCAGGAAGGGAAGGCCGAGCAACACCAGCAGCGAGGCCATGGCCGAAACCGCCGCGCGCCAGCCATGGATTTCGACCAGATAGAGGAAAAGGCCGGCGCCGATCGCCGAGCCGAGATAAGCACCGCCGACCTGGGCAGCATTGCCCCAGCCGAGGTTCTCGCCGGCAAGGTTCTCCACCGCAAAACCGTCGCAGGCGATGTCGACGGTAGAGGCCGCAAAGGCAACGACTGTCAGGCAGGCAATCGCGGGCCATAAGGCGGCGGGGCCGAGCTGGGCAACGGCCAGCAATCCGGCGATGGAAACCAGGCCGCCGACAAGGACGATCGCGCCCGTGCGGTTTTCGCCGGTCGGCGGAAGGCGGTGGCGCTCCACCGCCGGCGACCACAGGAACTTCAGCGCCCATGGCAGGGCGATCAGGGTGAGCAGACCGATGCGGTCGAGCGGCAGGCCCTGGTCGCGCATCACGGCCGGCAGGCCGGTCCAGGTGATGCCGCCGATCAGGCTCTGCGCGACATAGAGGCCGCCGATCGCCGCGACGGCGGCCGGCGACGACGCGGCCTGGTTTGGGACCGAGACCGACATCAGAAGCGATAGCGCAGGCTGCCGAACAGCGAGCGGCCTTCGTCGCGGTAGCAATAGCCGGCCGAGCAAATCGTCTGCTGGTTGTCGAACAGGTTCTTGGCGTTGATCTGCAGCTTGACCCCTTCGAGCTTCGGACTGCGGTAGCCGAAGTCGTAGGACAGCGAGGTGTCGACGAAGGCGCGCGCGTCGTTCTCGAAAGTGTTGGCGTCGTCGCCGTAGCTCGCGCCGGCGAAGCGTACGCCGGCGCCGAGCCCGAGCCCTTCCAGCGTGCCGTTCTCGAATTGATAATGGCCCCAGAGCGACAGGATGTGGTTCGGCGTCGCCGACAATTCCTTGCCGTCGGTGCCCTCGGCGCCGCGTTCGATCTTCACGCGCAGATAGGTGTAGGAGGCGATGACGCTGAAACCGTTGTCCAACGAGGCATTGGCTTCCAGCTCGACGCCGCGCGAGTTCAGGTCGAGCTGGCGCTGCTTGTTGATGCCGGTCGAGGCGTCGAAGACGACGCCGTCCTTCTGGTCGATGTCGAACAGCGCGGCGCTGATCGTCGCGTTAT
Organism: Mesorhizobium sp. WSM4310; assembly: GCF_007003935.1. Classification (NCBI taxonomy): domain Bacteria; kingdom Pseudomonadati; phylum Pseudomonadota; class Alphaproteobacteria; order Hyphomicrobiales; family Phyllobacteriaceae; genus Mesorhizobium; species Mesorhizobium sp. WSM4310. The sequence continues at coordinate 91,400 of NZ_VFTA01000021.1, read as the reverse complement.
GGTCGGGGATCTCGTATTTGACGCCGATCTCCTTCTGCGTGGCAATGGTCGGGCGGGCGACGCGGCCGACAGAACTCGAGACGTCGTCATAGACAAGGCCGATGTTCGGCGAGAAGGAGGTCGAATAGTTGACATAGGGAATTATGCCCCATTCGGTCTGGTAAGACAGGCCGACGCGGCCGGAGAAGGCGCTGTCCTTCTGTTTCGACTGGCTGAAATCGGCCGCCGTTGAGGTGGTGTCGACCCAGTCGTAACGACCGCTGGTGAACAGGGTGAGATCGTTCCACTCCATCTGGTCGTGCAGGTAGACGCCGAGCTGGTTCATCTCCTGCCCGCCGGAATGCGGGACGGGGGCGGCCTCGATGTCGTCGACCGAGACGTAGGAAAGCCCGCTGCCGGCGTCATAGTCCGACCAGGCATAGTCGATGCCGGCAATCGCGGTGTGCCTGACCGGGCCGGTATCGAATTCCAGTTGCGCCATGTTGTCGACGACGAAGTTCTTCATCGCCTCGGTGTAGTGGCCCCAATAGCGCTGCAGCGGCTGGTCGGCGCCGACTGAATAGTGGCCGCTGTATTCGATGTCTGAATCGACGGCGTTGTAGCGCAGGTTCTGGCGCACCGTCAGCCAGTCGTTGAAGCGATGCTCGAACTCGTAGCCGATGCGCCCCTGGTCCTGGGTGAAGTCGTTCCAGGCCGCGTCGCCCTCATAGACATTCGACAGGACGCCATAGGCCGAATTGTAGAAGGCCGCGGTGCCGCCGGTGACGGACTTGGAATATTCGCCGAGGATGGTGAGTTTGGTGTCCTCGTCCGGCTTGAAGGTGACGGCCGGCGCCAGATAGAGCTTGTCGTCGGGATAGTCGGGCAGGCCGGTCTCGCTCAGGCGGCCAAGGCTGGTGAAGCGGTAGAGGATGCTGCCGTCGTCGTTGACCGGGCCGGAGGCGTCGAGTGCCGCCTGGAAGCGGTTGTGTTCGCCGGCCAGCAACTCGATCTCGTGGAACGGCACGTCCTTGGGCCGCTTGGTGACGACATTGACGATGCCACCCGGACCACTGACGCCGTAAAGCGAGGAGGCCGGACCCTTGAGGACGGTGACGCCCTCGATGCCGTAGGGCTCGGTCTTGAACCAGGCGGAGGGGCCGTTGTACTGGCGCAGCCCGTCGCGGAACATGCCGTTGTAGAAGGCCTGGAAGCCGCGCAGAAAGAAGGCGTCGTAGCGCGTATCGAAACCGAAGCTGTTGGGGTTGGCGCTGGCCGTGTAGCCCAGCGCGTCGTTCAGCGTGCGCGGCTTCTGGTCCTCGATCTGTTTTTGCGTGACGACCGAGACCGCCTGCGGGATCCTGGCAATCGGGGTGTCGGTCTTGGTGCCGATGCGGTCCTTCTTGGCGACGTAGCCGTCCTGTTTCAGGATCTCATTGCTCTCGGCTGTCACCTCGATCCGGTCGAGAATGGTGGCGTCGCCGCCATCCTGGGCAATTGCCGGCCAAGCATGGCAGAGGATGGCGCTCCCCGCCAGCAATGATAATCCCCGGCGCCATGTCCTCGACTGCTTCGACATTAACCTGTCTCCAACTCTCATGTTTTGGTTGCGCTTCCGCGCTCTCAAATATGAGTATAAGAGTCAAGTATTTTTTGACGCCTTGCCGGACTTGATGGCGTCACGTGGCGTCAGCCTTCCTGGCAGGCCGGGACAGGAGCGGCGTCTTGTTCCGGCGCCGAACCGCGACGCAGACCGAGGAAGACGACGATGGCGGTAAGCACGGTGATTGTCGCCAGCACGACCAGCAGCCGGTCGAAGGCCGTTTCGTAAGCATGGACCAAGGCACTGGCGTCGGCCATTGGCAGACGCTGCGCTGTTTCGCCGATGTTGCCGGTTGCCAGCAGTTGCGCTGCCGCGGCCGCTTCGGCGGGCGAGGCCAGCCCTTGAACCCCGAGTTGCGTGGCGGTGAAACCAGACAGGGTCGCCATGACGATCGCCACCGCCACGCCCTCGCAAGCAACACGCGTGGTGTTGAAGATGCCGACCGCCATGCCGGCGCGCTCCCTGGGCACGACGCTGACGGCAAGCCCGTCCATCAACCCCCAAGGCAAGGCGATGCCGACGCCGATCAGCATCAGCGGGGCCACCAGTGCGACGGCGACCGGCGGCGTCAGGCTCAGCCAGACGAGCCCGGCGGCGGCGATGAGCAGGCCCGCGCCGCAGATCGTGGCGGGAGCGACCCAGCGCGCCAGCTGGCCGGCAAGCAAGGGCAGGATCAGCAGCGGCCCCGACAGGCAGATCATCAACTGCCCGGCCTGGATCTCGCTCATCCCTTCAATGCCGATGAAGCGGATCGGCAAAAGCACCAGCAGGACGACGAAGCCATAGGCGGGCGCCGCCGCCAGGAACTGGACGCCGACGAAGCGGGGAAAGCGAAACAGCGTGAGGTCGAGCATCGGCCTGCGCACGCGCCGCTCGACGATAACGAACGCAGCGAAGAACAGGGCGGCCGCCGCAAGCAGGGCGATGACGATGGGGTCGGCCCAACCGCTCTGCGGCGCCTGCAGGACGCCATAGGTCAGCAAAGCCAGTGCGATCGTGAAAGTGCCGGCTCCCGCCCAGTCGAGGCCGGTCGCATCCGGGTCGCGCGATTCCCGGATGGTGCGCAGGCCCAGCAGCGCCGAGGCGATCGCCAGCACTGCCACCAGAAGAAAGATCGACCGCCAGCCGAATGCGGAGATGAGCAGGCCGGAGGCGATCGGACCGAAGGCGAGACCGATGCCGAAACTGGTGCCGAGGAAGGAGAAGGCGCGCAGCCGCAGCTGCCCTTCGAATTCCTGCGCAAGTGCGGAGGCGCCGCCGGCGAAGGCCAGGGCACTGCCGATGCCCTGCGCCGCCCTGAACATGTCGAACCAGACGATGCCGGGCGCCAGCATCGCGCCGAGCGACGCCAGGACATAGAGACAGAGGCCTGCGAGGAAGATGCGCTTGCGGCCGTGGTTGTCGGCCAGCGCTCCAGCCGCCATCAGGCTGGCGCCAAAGGTCAGCATGAAGGCGTTCGTCACCCAGTTGAGCGCGATCGGGCTGCCGCCGAGATCGGCCGCGATGCGGGAGAGCGCGACGGCCGGGCCGGTGAAGGTCAAGGGCATGGTCATCGCGGCAAGGCATACCGACAAGAGCACGAGCCATCGCTCGGCCGGGCCGGTTGAGGGGTTTGAGGTCATGGATTTTCCTATCTGAAGCAGCATCCGCCGGCATGGGCGTGGGTCGCAGCGCCGGTCGCAACGACAAGATAGGTCGGCGGCCTTTCCGGAAAAATGGTATTATATCTCCTGACATACCGGACTGAAGCGCTCGAATGGAAGACTACGATGGATCGTCTCAGTGGCCTCCTGGCCTTCGCCCGCACCGCCGAGCTTGGCAGTTTCATCGCCGCCGGCCGGGCGCTCGGCATTTCGGCCTCCGCCGTTGGCAAGAGCGTCGCAAGGCTCGAGCAGGAGCTCGGCGTGCGGCTCCTGCAGCGCAGCACGCGGCGCGTCGGCCTGACGGAAGAGGGCAGGCTGTTCAACGAGCGGGTGCGGCGCATCCTCGACGATATCGACGATGCCGAGGCGATGCTGTCGCGGACACGGGAAACGCCGCACGGACGGCTGCGCGTCTCGACGCCAATCGTCACCTACCATCTGCTTTTGCCGGTGCTGTCGGAGTTCATGGCCCGCTATCCCGAGATCGAACTCGACATCGATTTCAACGACCGCATTGTCGACGTCATCGAGGAAGGCATCGACGTCGCGATCCGCAGCGGCGAGCTGCCCGATTCACGATTGGTGTCGAGACCCGTCGCACCCTTTCGCATGCTTTTGTGTGCGGCGCCCGCCTATCTCGACCGCCACGGCACGCCCGGGGAGCCGGCGGATCTCATCCGGCATTTCGGCATCAACTTCCGCTTTCTCAACAGCGGCAGGCTGCTGGAGTGGCCATTCATGACCGGAAGCGCCGAACCGCAGATCCGCTCGAAGCTGACCTGCAACAATATGGAGGCCTTGAAGGGTGCCACGATCGCCGGGCTCGGCATCGCGTGCATGCCCGATTTCCTGGTCCGCGAGGCGTTGCTGGACGGAAGGCTGCGCACCGTGCTGGACGATCATATCGACGGTCGTGGTCAGTTCCGGATGCTGTGGCCCTCCAATCGCCATCTGTCGCCAAAGGTGCGCGTCTTCGTCGATTTCCTTCCCGAGCGGCTTGCGGCGCGATAGGTAGCCGGCGGTGAAGAGTGGCCTGTCAGTCCCTGATGCTTCTGGCAACCAGCCGGGCGACGCTCGGGCCGACGAGCAGCACGATCAGGAAGCGCGCCGATTGCAGCGCCATGACGAAAGAGATGTCGACGTGCTGCGCCGCGGCGGCGATGATGGCCACGCTGTCCATGCCGCCGGGGCTGGTCGCCAGATAGGCGGTGAGCGGATCGATGCCAAGGAGATGGCTGATCAGGAAGGCGAGCCCGCCGCAAAAGGCGATCAGCGCTACGATCGAGGCGATGATCTGCGGCAGCGCACGCGTCGCATGGCGCAGGATCGGCCTGGTGAAGTTCAGTCCGATCGACCAGCCGACCATGGCGTAGCTGATTGCCAGCAGCCAGGGCGGCAGCTGCATCTCGACATCAAGCCCGAGATGGACGACGGCGCCGAAGATGAAGGTGCCGAGGAAGAAGGGCGAGGGCAGCCGGCACAGCTTTCCCGCCAGGCCGCCGACCAGCGCGATGCCTGACGTGGCGGCGAAGGCTTGGACATCGATCGGCGGAAACCAGATGATTGGCGGGATTTCGATGCCCGATGTGTCGACCCACATTTTGGCGACGATTGCCGCCGTCATCGAAACGAAGATGACGCGCAGATACTGCATGAAGGCGACAAGGCGCTGGTCGGCGCCAAAAGCGCCGGCCATCAGCACCATGGCGGTAGCCGCACCCGGCGAGGAGCCCCAGACGGCGGTGGTGCCGGGCAGGATGCGCCAGCGGCTGATCAGCCAGCCAAGCAGGCTGGAGGCCGCGACTGTCGCAATCACGACGCCCAGGAACAGCGGCCACTCGGCATGGAAGACGGGAAAGATGTCGGCCGAGATCGACGCGGCGACGAGACAGCCGACAATGGCCTGGGCGGAGCCGAACAGCAGGCGCGGCACCCGCACCGTGGCGCCATTGGTGCCGGCGACGATGGCTGCCAGCATCGGCCCGATCAGCAACGCCGCCGGCAGGGCGGCGAATTCGAGCGCGCCTGCAAACAGGGCCGAGATGGTGAGCAGGACCATCCATTGCCAGGGCTTGCCCATCCGCGCCATGCGCTCGGTGGCGGGCTGGTCGCGAGGCTGCACCGAGGAATCCATGTGTCGGTCTTAGACCCGAAGCACGGCGATGCGAACCCGCCGTGCTGAAAAAGCTGCCCGAAGGCCTCAGCCTGTCTTGCCGTCAGGCAACCCGAAGCCGCCAACGGGGTTGGTCTCCACCTGGAACTCGAAGCCGGCGATGAAGGGTCGCGCCTTGGCCATTGCCGCCTGGACTTCCGGAAGCTGCAGCGAGGCCTTGTGACTTGCCTGGTCGGTCCACACTTCGGTCACCCAGATCGCGTCGGCATCGGCCGGGTCGGTGGCGACGATATAGCTCAGGCAGCCCGGCAGGGCGCCGGTGCTGGCGCGCAGCACGTCCATGACCGCGTCGCGCTGGCCGCGCGCCGCCCGCATCTTGCCGATCAGTCCGTACATTCAGCTGTCTCCCCTTCAAAATCTTCGACAAGAGTACGCGGACCGTCAGTATGCAGATAGCCGGTCACGGCATCAACTGGCCGCCATTCACCTCGATCACCTGGCCGGTGATGTAGCCGCTCAGCAGGTCCGAGGAGAGGAACAGATAGGCGCCGACGCAGTCTTCCGCCGTGCCGGCGCGGCCCTGCGGAATGGTGGCCACCATGCCCTTGATCTGCTCCTCGGTCGAATAGCGCTCATGGAAGGGTGTCAGGATCGTGCCGGGCGCCACGGCGTTGACGCGGATGCCGAAGCCGATCAGCTCCTTGGCCATGCCGCGCGTCACATTGGAAACGAAGGCCTTGGCCGAGCCGTAGAGGCCGGCGCCGCCGCCGGCACCATTGCGCGCGGCGATGGACGAGGTGTTGACGATGAAGCCGCCCTGCTTCTTCAACCACGGCATCGCCTTGCGCGAAGCGGTCAGCACCGAACGCGCATTGAGGTCCATCACTGCGTCGTAATGCGCTTCGGTCTGGTCGGCGTAGGGTACGCGGCCGAGCATGCCGCCGGCATTGTTGACCAGCCCGTCGAGGCGGCCGAAATGCTGGGCGCTGTCCTCGACGACGCGCTCGACGTCGGCGGGGACGGAAAAATCGCCCTGGACGAGGAACACCTTGCCGCCGCTGTCGGCAATGGTCTTGGCGAGTTTCTCGGCGGCCTCGCGGCTCGAATTGTAGTGCAGCGCCACCCTGGATTTCTGCGCGGCGTAGGCCAGCGCGAGTGCCGCGCCGATGCCGGTCGAGGCGCCGGTGACCAGCACCGCCTTGCCGGCGAGATCGGGAATGCTGAGCGTGTTGGTGGCTGGCACTGTTGTTCCTCCGGGATGTCCGCCGCCCTTCGTAGGCCTTTGCCACCCCGGTGTTCAAGCCTCAGGGGCGTAGATAGGCATAGCCCTGGCTTTGCAGTTCCGCGAGCTTGACGACGCCGCCCTTGTCGGCGGCATGAAAGCCATCGAGCAGGTCGGCGAGCGAAATATCCATGCCCCGCATGGTGTTGCCGCAGGCTTGCGGCTCGAGGCCCTGCTGCACCAGGCCGGCGAAGCGGCCGGAGATAGCAGCCGATATGCCCTTCGACTTGAAGCTCGCCAGGGCCGGGCCATGCACGACCAGCGCGATGTCGACATTGCCGCCGGTGCCCTCATAGTGGTTCTTGATGTTGCCGAGCACGAAGTTGACCTTGTCCACATCGCTCAGGTGATAGGCGACCTTCAGCCGTGGGGTTTCCGTGGCCGCCGCCTGCGCGGCCCGCAGGCCGAGAAACGTTGCGGTCCCGGCAAGAACCGCGCGGAACATGTCGCGTCGGCGCATGGCATCCTCCTCAGATCCTACCGCGATTTGCGTGGCTGCGGCCGCAATACTAGCATAAATTGACGCTGCGTCTGTCGATGCGAGGAGAGGTCACATGACGTTCAGGGCAGGGGTATGGAAGACAGTCGCGGGCGCCGGATTTGGCGTCGTGCTGCTTGGCTTGCTGACGGGCACGGCCGTCGCCGCCGACGCACTCAAGCTTAAGGAACTCAGCCCGAACGGGGCGGACGTCTGTTTCGGCCGGGTCTATGACGCGACCCATCTCAAGGCACATCCGAAGCAGAAGGTGGCACGGATCTTCTTCTACTATGGCCATGACCCGGTCAGCCGGCCGAACGAAGAGCCCACGGCAAATGCCGACACGTCCTACAATGGCTTTCTCACCACGACGGTGCGTGGCGCCAAGGCGCCGCAATGGGCCGGCGGCTGGTGCAATCATGAATCCGAGGATGGCACATCAGGGCCGATCCGTTGCGGCATGGACTGCGACCGCACCATGGCCTCGCTGAAGGTCGATGACAAAGGCCGCCTGATTGTCACCGATGTCTCGGCCGACCTCTATCTCGATGCCGGATCAGAAGAGGAGCTCGGCAAGGCCGAATATGACAGGCAGGCGCTGGGCTCAGAAGATGACAATTTCCGCCTCGACCCGATGCCGGCCGCGACCTGCAAGGCCGAGTTCGCGCGCATCGACCCGATCGATCCGGCGCTCGGCCCGCCGCTGCGCGAGCGGCTGAAGCCTGACCAGGCCTTCTGCTACGGCCGCGACTATGACGCGGCGCATCTGGCTTCGCATCCCGACCAACTGACGCAGTCGATCCGGGTTTTCCGCGGGCCGGTGGAACTGGCGTCCTTCGCTTCGGGCGGCGACATCGCCAACTGGCCTGACGGCGCCGACATCGCCGTCTCGGTCACGGCGCGGCTGAAGTCCGGCAAGATCACGCAGACTTATTCCTGCCAGGGCGAGGCCGACCAGTGGCGCTGCGCGGCAAGCTCGAAGATGAGCGATTTCTCCTGCGACATCGCGCAGAAGGAAATCTTCCTCAAGCGCGGCGCCAACGGCACGATGATGCTGGCCAACCCCAACAGCAGCCTGCCGATCGTCGATCTCTGCTCGAAGGCAGCCGACGGCAAGACGAAGTCGGACGACAAGGTCTATCGGCTGGAGCCAATGCCGCAATCGGCCTGCGCACCATAAGCTGAAGGGCATCAGGCAAACGGCACGGCCGTCGTGCCCTTCGGCAGCTTGGCCTCGTCGTCGGGCTCGACATGGATGGTGACGCGCACCGAGGGGATTTCGGCTTTCAGCGCGTCTTCGATCCGGTCGCAGATGACGTGGCTGGCGCCGACCGACATGCCGGCGTCGACGACCAGATGGAACTCGATGAAAGTGGCGCGGCCGGCGATGCGGGTTTTCAGGTCATGCACCTCCAGCGCGCCCTTGCAATTGGCCGAGATGACGTCGCGGATGCGCATGTTTTCCTGCGTGTCGACGGCACGGTCCATCAGGCCATTCATCGACGAGCCGATGACATGCCAACCCTGCCACAGGATGTTGAGCGCGACGATGACGGCGAGCGCCGGATCGAGGATCTGCCAGCCGGTCAGGATTGCCCCGACCAGGCCGCCGAAGACGCCCACCGAGGTGACGACGTCGGTCATGATGTGATTGCCGTCGGCGACCAGCGCCGGCGATTTTTCGGCCCGGCCGGCGCGGATCAGCGTCCAGGCCCAGAAGGCGTTGATCAGCGTGGCGATACCGTTGACGGCAAGGCCGTTCCAGGGCCGTTCCAGGGGCGCCGGCGCTTGCCAGGAGCGCCAGACCTCGTTGAGGATCAAAAGCGCGGCGACGACGATCAGCACGCCTTCGAGCACCGCCGAGAAATATTCCGCCTTGTGATGGCCGAACGGATGATCCTGGTCGGCCGGCTTGTAACTGACCTGGATCGCCCAGAAGGCGGCGACCGAGGCAATGACGTTGACGATCGATTCCAGAGCGTCCGAATAAAGCGCGACGGAGCCGGTAATGTACCAGGCGGCCAGCTTCAGCGCGAGCACGACAAAGGCGACCACGATCGACCAGAAGGCAAGGTTGGCGACCTTGCGCTTCGCGGCCTCCCTGGCTGCGATCGCCATCGTGTTCTCGGCTTCGGCCATCGAGGTCAGGCTGCCTTTTCCTTCGCCTTGCGCGGCAAATGAGCGACGATGTTCTCGATGATGCGCATGCCGGCATTGTGGCCGAGCGTCATGATCGATTCCGGATGGAACTGCACGGCGGCAATCGGCTCCTTGCGGTGCTCGAAGGCCATGATGATGCCGTCCTCCGTCTCGGCCGTGACAATGAAATCATCGGGCAGGCGCACCGGATCGGCGAAGATCGAGTGGTAGCGACCGACGGTGACCTCCTTGGGCAGGCCGGAGAAGATGATGCCGGGCTTGGAGACGCGGATGCGCGAGGGCTTGCCGTGCATGGGAATGTGCAACTGGCGCAGTTCCCCGCCATAGGCTTCGGCCAGCGCCTGCAGGCCCAGGCAGACGCCGAAGATCGGTAGGTCGCGGGCTCGCGCTCGCCTGATGGTGGCGGCGCAATCGAAATCCTTCGGCGTGCCCGGTCCGGGTGAGAGCACGACGAGGTCCGGCTTCAGCCGCTCGAACACTTCCTCCGGCACCGGCGTGCGCACGGTCGAGACATTGGCGCCGGTCTGGCGGAAGTAGTTGGCCAGCGTGTGGACGAAAGAGTCCTCGTGGTCGACGAGCAGGATGTTGACGCCGTCGCCGACGCGCGCGGTGGTGCGCTCGGTGCTGGCGGAATTGCCCATCTTGGCGTCGCGGATGGCGGAGAGCATGGCGGATGCCTTCAGTTCGGTTTCGGCTTCTTCTTCCTCGGGAATGCTGTCGAAGAGCAATGTCGCGCCGGCGCGCACCTCGGCGATGCCGTCCTTGATGCGGATGGTGCGCAGCGTGAGGCCGGTGTTCATGTCGCCGTTGAAATTGACCATGCCGATCGCCCCGCCATACCAGGCGCGCGGGCTCTTCTCGTTCTGCTCGATGAAGCGCATGGCCCACAGTTTCGGCGCGCCGGTGACGGTGACCGCCCAGGCATGCGACAGGAAGGCGTCGAAGGCGTCCATGCCTTCGCGCAGGCGGCCCTCTATGTGGTCGACGGTGTGGATCAGGCGCGAATACATCTCGATCTGGCGGCGGCCGATGACGCGCACCGAACCCGGCTCGCAGACCCGCGACTTGTCGTTGCGGTCGACGTCCGAGCACATTGTGAGCTCGGACTCGTCCTTCTTCGAATTGAGCAGTTTCAGGATCTGCTCGCTATCCGAGATCGCATCGTCGCCGCGCTTGATGGTGCCGGAGATCGGGCAGGTTTCGACACGGCGGCCGTTGACGCGCACGAACATTTCGGGCGAGGCGCCGATCAGATATTCGTTTTCGCCCAGATTGATGAAGAAGGAATAGGGCGAGGGGTTGATCGATTTCAGCTTGCGCGAAATCTCGGAGGGCTGGGTCTCGCAGCGCTCGTAGAACATCTGGCCGGGCACGACCTCGAACAGGTCGCCGCGCTTGAACGAGTCCATGGCGCGCCGCACAAGGCTGGCATATTCGCCCGGCTCGTGGTCGCCGCGCGGCGGGATGCGGTCGGCGGTTTTGAACGGCTCGGCGATTGCGTCGCGCGGCAGGCCTTCGGTCGAAAATCCCTCGCCTGAATAGTCGTAGCGGTCGGTCCAGGCCTTGGCCGAGTAGTGGTCGACCACCAGGATCTCATCGGGCAGGAACAGCACCAGGTCGCGCTGGCTCGGCTTGCGCACGAGCTTGTAGTCGACCGGGTCGAACTGGAAGGCGAGGTCGTAACCGAAAGCGCCATAGAGGCCGAGATTGGCGTCTTCGTCGGTCTTGAACAAAGCGGTGATGGCGCGCAACACGGTAAAGACCGAAGGCACGCGGCTGCGCTCCTCCTCGGTGAAGACGCGGCCGGGCTTGGTGACGTCGAGGCGGATCAGCGTCTTCGTCGTCTCCGCGATGGTGATGTCGGCAAGGCTGCCCAGCGTCTTGCCGATGACCGGCAGCAGCGCCTGGCCACGGCGGTTCAGCGCTTCGATGCGCATGGCGCGGCCGCGCGCGGAGATGACCAAAGGCGGATCGATGATGGCGGTGTCCCACCGCGTGTAACGGCCGGGATATTCGTAGTTGGAGGAAAACACCGCGCCCCGGCGCGAATTCAAGCCATCGACATAGGCGTCGATCGCCCCCGCATAGGGCCGGTCGTGGCGCTCACGCGCAATGGTGATGCCACCCGCGGTCACGAAACTTTCAGCGCCGTTTTCCAGAACCTTCATCGTCATTGCCGTCTCCATCAGCTTGTTGGGGCAACGGACCCGGGACTGGCTTTTAAAAAACAAATGGCCGCCCGGACTTTCCGTTGCGGCCACCCTCTTCTTTTCACGCACGCGCGTTCGAACAGGCCGCTGTCAGCAGGCCCACCACCAAATGGTCTTGGTCGAACGCATGTTCATGGCGAAATCCATAGCGGCGAAAAACCGGATGCGCAACAGGTTTGAAAGGTCCGTCCGGTGGCCGCCGCTTCAAGGGCTCATGGCACATCGCCAGGGCCGGCGGTCCCGGCTAGGCTGGACTTCCAACGATACCAAGACGGGAAACACCCATGACCGACCAGGCCCAGCGCGCGCGGACGTTCCATTCCCTTCACGTCAAGGGCAACCCGATCGTTCTCTACAATGCCTGGGATCCGGGCTCGGCCAAGATCGTCGAGAAAGCAGGAGCCAAGGCCATCGCCACCGGAAGCTGGCCGGTTGCGGCCGCCTTCGGCTATGCCGATGGCGAGAAAATCCCGCTGGAACTGGCGCTCGACAACATCGGGCGCATCGTGCAGGCGGTCGATCTGCCGGTGACCATGGATCTCGAAGGCGGCTACGGCGTCGAGCCGGAAGTCGTCGCCCGGACGGTGACACGCGCCTTGCAGGCCGGCGCTGTCGGCTTCAACTTCGAGGACCAGATCGTTGGCGGCACCGGCCTGCACGACATTGCTGTCCAGGTGAAGCGGGTCGAAGCGGCCGCGGCCGCCGTCAAGGCCTCGGGTATCCCGGCCTTCCTCAACGCCCGCACCGACATCTTCCTCAAGGCCAAGCCCGATGCGCATGACAAGACGCTGCTCGACCAGGCGATCGAGCGGGCGCATGCCTATGAAAGGGCCGGAGCGAGCGGTTTCTTTGCGCCGGGCCTTGGCGACGAGGGTCTCATCGAGGCGCTGTGCAGGGCGACAGCACTGCCGGTCAACATCATCGCATTGGCGCATGTGCCGCCGCGCCAGCGGCTGGCCGAACTCGGCGTCGCCCGCGTCAGCCACGGTCCGGTGCCATACCGGCAAATGGCGGAATGGCTGGAAGCCAAGGCGCGGCTGGCGATCTCGGGCTAGGTCAGTCCTCCAGCGTACCCGACCTGGCATCGACGCTCTTCCTGTCGCCGACCAGCTTCAGCAGATCCTCGCCGGCGCGGATGATGCGACGCGAGCGACGCGTCAGGATGATGCCGTCCTGCGGCGCGAACACTTCCGCGCGGCCATCGGTTTCGCCCGGCGCGTGGACGATGGTGGCGAGACGATCGCCCCTGATGACGCGATCGCCGGGCTTCACGTCATAGAGCACAGCGCCGGCCCGTGGCGCCGGCATCATGTCGATATTTTCCAATGGCGCGACGACGCCCTTGAATGGACCGGGCGCGGGCAGCGCGCTGTCGACGATCACACCGCGTGCCACCAGCAACCGGTAAAGCCCGTCGGCGTCCGCCGCGGCGAGCGCGCCATCGACGTCGAGTATGCCGCGATATTCGACCGTGGCGGCGACGCGCCGGTCGAACTTCGCCACGTCGGCGGGAACGTTCTGGTAGGGCATGATCGAGGCGCCCTCGAAGGTGCCGTCAGTGTCCTCGCTCCACAGTACCACTGCGTCGACGCCCATGGCGGCGGCGCAATCGGCCATGGCCGGCCACAGGCTGGTGTGGATGTAAAGATAGGCAAGGCCCTCGTCGTCGCAGTGCAGGTCGAGAACGATGTCGTGGCCGAGCGACAGCTGCACCAGGCGGGACTTCAGCCGCTGGTCGGCGCCGCCAAAGCTGGTGTCGGGCAAGAGCCTGGCGTCGGGCGCGGCAAGCAGCGGAAAGGCGCGGTTGAAATTGGTGCGGGTGCCCAGGTGAAAGCGGCCCTGATGCTCGCCGAAATGATATTGCGCGCGGCCGATCGGGTTGGCCCAGGGCACGATAGTGATGTCGCCCTTGATGCGGCCTTCGGCAGCGGCCTTGTTCAGCGCCGGCATCAGCGCGTCGATGGCGACGACGCCCGGCAGTTCGCCGGCATGGAGGGCAGCCTGCAGATAGGCCGAGGGCGTCTCCTTGTCGCTACCTGTGAAGCGGAACACCGGGAATTCGTAGGAAACGCCCTCGCTGTCGCCGGCGATGCGTTCGATCGATTTCTGCATGACTTTCTCCAGTTAGAGCGAGAAGACATGCCCATTTGAGGTATCGCTGTCGATTGGTCCAGTCGGCCGCGCTATGGGCGCAAGATTTCCGTCGCTTTGGCGAATGGATGCCTATTCGGCCGCAGCCTGGAGCGGGACAGGCGCGCGCCTGTCCAGCGCCTGCGACAGCACCGCGACGGTGACCGCCAGCAAGGCCAGCACCGCGCCGACCAGCGGCAGGTGGGCGTAGGAGACGCCCGCCGAAAGCGCCACGCCGCCAATCCAGGCGCCGCTGGCATTGCCGACATTGAAGGCGCCCTGGTTCAGCGTGGCGGCAAGGTTCGGCCCTTCGGAAGCGGCCTCGACGACGCGGATCTGCAGCGGCGGCACGACGACGAAGATGAGCAGTCCCCAAAGGAAGACGATGCCGATGGCGACGCCGGCAATCGCGCCGAACTGTGTGAAACCGACGAACAGCACCGCCATCAACAGCAGTGTGCCGATGACGGTCGGCATCAGCTTCCAGTCCGCCAGCCGCCCACCAATGATGTTGCCGATGGTCATGCCGGCGCCGAACAACAGGAGCACCCAGGTGACTGCAGAGGTCGACAGGCCGGACACGTCGGTGAGGTAGGGTTTTATATAGGTGAAGACGGCAAACAGGCTGGCCGAGGCCAGCGAGGCGATCAGCATCGCCAGCCAGACCTGCAGCCTGCCCAGCACCCGCAACTCGCCGCGCAGGCCGCCGCCGCTCGGCTCCGTGACATCCGACGGCACCAGCCAGGCGATGGCAGCGACCGAGATCAGGCCGATGCCGACCACGGCGATGAATGTGGAGCGCCAGCCGAAAGCTTCGCCAAGCGCTGTACCGGCGGGAACGCCCAGAATGTTGGAAAGCGTCAGGCCGGCAAACATCAGCGCCATGGCGCTGGCGCGTTTGTTGCGCGGCACCAGGCTTGCGGCAACCACCGAGCCGATGCCGAAGAAAGCGCCGTGCCCAAAAGCGGTGAAGACACGCGCCGCCATCAGTGTCCAATAGTCAGGCGCGATGGCGCAGAACAGATTGCCGACGACGAACGACGCGGCCAGCCCCACCAGCACCGGCTTGCGCGGCAGATGCGCCGTGGCCATGGCGACGATCGGGGCGCCGAAGACGACGCCGAGCGCATAGCCGGTGACCAGCAGGCCGGCCGAAGGGATCGACACGCGAAGGTCGGCGGCGACCTCCGGCAGCAGGCCCATGATGACGAATTCGGTGGTGCCGATGCAGAAGGACGCGATGGCAAGCGCAAGGATCGGCAGAGGCATGAGGCGTCCAGACTGAATCGGTTCAATTTTCAGAATGAACGCGGAGCCGTGCTACGCGCAATATGCATTGCTGCATTGCAGCAATGCATATTGTCGAGAGCTTGGCTCGAGCGCCTCAGGCCAGCGGCTTCAGCTCCTGGGCAATCGTGGGCAGCAGTTCCGAGACAGTGGGGTGGATGTGCGTCGCGCGCGCCAGCGTGTCGACCGGCGCCTTGGCGTACATCAGATCGAGCACGCAATGCACCGCCTCGTCGCCGCCGGGACCGAGCACGCAACAGCCGAGGATCTGCCGCGTGTCGGCATCGACGAAGATCTTCATGAAGCCTTGCGTCTCGCCTTTTTCAACGGCGCGGCCGACGCGGGTCATCGGCCGCTGGCCGACCAGCGCCCGGCGTCCGGATTTCTTCACCGCCGCCTCGGTCATGCCGCAGCGGCCGAGCGGCGGGTCGATGTAAAGCGCATAGGCCTCGATGCGGTCGCTGACCTTGCGTGGGTCGTTGTCGAGCAGGTTGGCGGCGACGATCTCGTAGTCATTGTAGGAGGTGTGGGTGAAAGCGCCCCTGCCGTTGCAGTCGCCCATCGCCCAGATGCCTGGGACGCTGGTGCGCAGCTGGTCGTCCACGATAACGGCGCCACGCTTGTCGACGGCGACGCCGGCTCGGTCGAGGCCGAGATCGTCGGTGTTGAGCGTTCGGCCAAGCGCCAGCAGCACATGAGAACCGACGGCCGGCGGCTTGCCGGCCGAGAACGCCACGGCGATATCGTCGCCCTGTTTGGCAAAACCGATGTCGTCGGCGCCGACATGGACCGTGATGCCTTCGTTTTCGAGGATGGACAGGATGGTGGCCGAGACGTCCTCGTCCTCGCGGCCGGTCAGGCGCGGGCTCTTCTCGATGACGGTGACTTCGCTGCCGAAACGGCGGAACATCTGCGCGAATTCGAGCGAGATGTAGCTGCCGCCGACGACGACCAGATGGCGCGGCAGGACCTCGAGATCCATCATCGAGGAATTGGTCAGATAGTCGATGTCTTGGACGCCGGGCAAATCGGGCACGGAAGCGCGGCCTCCGGTGTTGAGGAAGATCCTGTCGGCGGTCAGAAGGTCGTCGCCGACGCGCACCGTATTGGCGGTTTCGAAGCGCGCATGGCCGCGGTAGAGCGTGCATTTGTCCATGCCGGCGATCCACGTTTCCAGCCCGGTGCGGGAGGCGCCCGAAACCTTGTCCTTGCGCGCCTTGATCTTGGCATAGTCGACACCGACAGGGCCGCTGAGCGTCACGCCATAGTCGGCGGCGCGCCGCGCCAGATGCGCGGCATAGGCGCTCGCCACCATCGTCTTGGTCGGGATGCAACCAGTGTTGACGCAGGTGCCGCCGACCAGCTTGCGTTCGATCAGCGCCACGCTCATGCCGGCTGCGTTCAGCCTGCCGGCGAGCGGTGTGCCGGCCTGGCCGGCGCCGATGATGATGGCGTCGAAAGTTTTTGCCGTCATGCCACCGCCGCCACGATCAGCAGGCCGCCGATGATCGCCACCGCGTCCTCGATGAAGGCGGCGGGCGGGTCCTTGCCGAAAGCAGCCGCAAGCCGGCCGCGCGCTTCGGCGCCGCCCAGCGTGCCGATGACGGCACCGATGGCGCCGGCGATCAGGCAGACGATGGTGGCGCCGGCGGTCGCGCCGATCACCGCGCCGGTGAAGGCGCCCATGATGATGCGGGCGCCGAACTGTTGCGGCACTTTACGGCTCGGCGTCGACGGCAGCTGGTCGGTGACCAGCTCGACGATGGCGAGGATGGTGAAGATGCCGACAGCGGCCCAATGGCTCATGAAGCTTGCCCAGGTGCCGGCAACCGGCAGCCAGCCGAGATAGGCGCCCCAGGCGACCGCGGCCGGCGCGGTCATGGCGCGCAGGCCGGCGATGACGCCGATCAGAAGTGCAAGAAGATAGAGCATGTTGATCCCCTCGATCACCAGGCCAGGACGGCCTGAACGGCAGGCTACCATAGGTCCGATATTTGACCAGTACTTGGATTGGCGCTTTTCTGCTGGTCGCAACTATGCTTTGCAAGGACGCAAGGACGTCAATTGGGGACCCGCCATGGCTGGAAGCGAGCGCGCGAAGATGACGGCCGGCGAATGGTACTCTTGCCTCGATGACGAGCTGGAGGCGCTGCGTGCCCTCGCGCGCGACGCGGTGTTCGAGCACAATTGCCTGCCGCCAAGGCAGCGCGGCAATCTCGGGCCGGACCTCAAGGCATTGCTCGGCGGCGTGGGCGAGGGCGCCCGCATCGAGGCGCCGTTCCACTGCGCCTATGGCTTCAACATCGTTCTCGGCGATGGCGTCTTCCTCAACGCCGGCTGCACCATCCTCGACACGGCAAGCGTGCGCATCGGCAAGGGAACGCTGCTTGGCCCCAATGTGCAGATCTATTGCGCCGAGCACCACAGGCAAGCCGCGGGCCGACAGGCGGGGCTGGAGATCGCCAGGCCGGTCGAGATCGGCGCCCATGCCTGGATCGGCGGCAGCGCGGTCATCCTTGGCGGCGTCAGCATCGGCGAGGGCGCCATCGTCGGCGCCGGCGCGGTGGTGACGCGTGATGTGCCTGCAAACGAGACGGTGGTCGGCAATCCGGCGCGGCCGGTCAAGCGTGACTGAATTTCCGCCGCAAGCAATCAGGCCTGCGCCATCCGTTCTTCCTGGTCAATCCGCTGGGAGAATTCGCGCCGATACTGCGCCGGCGATGTCCTCAGCCTTGCGGCGAAATGCTGGCGCAGCGAGGTGGCGCTGCCGAAGCCGGCCTCGAAGGCCACGATGTCCATCGATTTTTCCGTCGCTTCCAGCAGCCGCTGCGCCAGTTCGATGCGCTGGCTGGTCAGCCAATCGCCAAAACTGGTGCCGATCGATTTCTGGAAGCGGCGGGTGAAGGTACGCCGCGTCAGACCGGCGGCCTCGGCGACGCTGTCGAGGCTGTGCGCCTCGCCGAGCGTGGCGCGCACCGCGTCAAGCGCTTGGGTGAAGCGATCGGCATTCGCGCTCTTTGCCACGGGGCGTTCGATGAACTGCGCCTGCCCGCCCTGCCTGTGCGGTGAGAGCACGACGTGCCGGGCGAGCCGCAGTGCCGCTTCCGCGCCATAGCGGGCGCGCACGATATGCAGGCAGCAATCCAGCCCGGCGGCGACACCGGCGGAGGTGACGATGTCGCCATCGTCGACATAGAGCACGTCGGCATCGACCGAGATGTCGGGGTGCAGGGCGCGCAGCTGGTCCGTATAGGCCCAGTGCGTGGTCGCCTTCCGGCCTGAAAGCAGGCCGGCGGCGGCAATGGCAAAGGTGCCGAGGCACAGGCCGACGATCAGCGCGCCGCGCCGGTGCGCGCGACCGAGCGCTTCGTCGAGCGGCCCGGCCAGCGGGGCTTCGAGATCCTTCCAGCTCGGGATGATGATGATGTCGGCATCGTCGAGCGCGGACAGACTGTGCGGGACAAGGATGCTCAGCCCGGCATCGGTCCGGATCATGCCTTGCTCGACCCCGCAGACGCGGAAGTCGAAGCGCGGCAGGCCGAGCCTCGTGCGGTCGGCGCCGAACACCAGGCAAGGCACGGAAAGGTGGAACGGGCTGATGCCGTCGAAGGCGAGGGCGGCAATGATCGGGGCGGTCATGGGCATTTCCGGTTCGAAAGCTGGATTGTCCCAATTCTTTCGAATGATGTCAATCGGGCCACTTTCGATCACTCCTGAAGCCGCTTATTTTCGGCTCATCGCATTCAAGCCGGAAGGAAAGCACCATGTCTGCCCCAGCCAAAACCACGCCACGCCGCGCGCTCATCGTCATCGACGTCCAGAACGACTATGATGGCGGCAATCTGGCCATCCAGCATCCGCCGTTCCGCGACAGCGTCGTCAATGTAGCACGCACCATGGATGCGGCTGCCGCCGCCGGCATCAAGGTCGTGGTCGTCAAGCAGATGGCGCCGGAGAGCTCGCCGATCTTCGCCAAGGGTAGCCACGGCGGCGAACTGCATCCCGAGGTCGCGAGGCGAAGCCGCGACCATTATGTCGAAAAGACGCTGCCGTCGGCCTTCACCGGCACCGACCTCGAGGCGTGGCTACGGGCCAATGCCATCGATACGCTCACGGTCGTCGGCTACATGACGCATAATTGCGACCTGTCGACCATCATCCATGCGGTGCATATGGGCTTCGCCGTCGAGTTCCTGTCGGATGCCACCGGCTCGGTGCCCTATGCCAACAGCGCCGGCTATGCCTCGGCCGAGGAGATCCACCGCGTCGTCACGATCATCCTGCAGTCACGTTTCGCGGCCGTACTGAAGACCGCCGAATGGGTCGACTGCCTGAAGACCGGCGCCTTGCCGGAACGCGACACGATCTACGCCTCCAACCAGCGGGCGCTAGCGCGCAACGCGGCGTAGGACCACTCCGCAAACGGAAAGGGGCCGCCCTTTCCGTTTGGGATTTGAAGATTCTAGAACAGGCCTTCGATCTGGCCGACCTCGTTGAGGAAGATCTTTTCCGAGGACGGCGCCTTGGGCAGGCCGGGCATGGTCATGACCTCGCCGCAGATGATGACGACGAAGCCTGCGCCCGCCGAAAGCCTGACCTCGCGCACCGGCACGGTGTGGCCGGTCGGCGCGCCGCGCAGGTTCGGGTCGGTCGAGAAGGAGTACTGGGTCTTGGCCATGCAGACCGGGAGGTTGCCGTAGCCGGCCTGCTCCCAGGCGTGCAACTGATCGCGCACCGACTTGTCGGCGATCGCTTCCGAGCCGCGATAGATGCGCTGGACGATGGTGTTGATCTTCTCGAACAGCGGCATGGCGTCGGGATAGAGCGGCGCGAATTGCGAGGCGCCGGATTCGGCCAGCGCCACCACCTTGTTGGCGAGTTCCTCGATGCCGGCCGAGCCGTTGGCCCAGTGCTTGCACAGGATCGCCTCTTCGCCCATCGAAGCGACATAGTCCTTCATCGCCTGGATTTCGGCGTCGGTGTCGGAATAGAAGTGGTTGATGGCAACCACCGCCGGCACGCCGAACTGGCGGATGTTCTCGATGTGGCGGCCAAGGTTGGCGCAGCCCTTCTTCACCGCCTCGATGTTTTCCTTGCCGAGGTCTTCCTTCTTGACGCCGCCGTTCATCTTCATGGCGCGCACGGTGGCGACGATGACGGCCGCCGCCGGCTTCAGGCCGGCCTTGCGGCACTTGATGTCGAAGAACTTTTCCGCGCCGAGATCGGCGCCGAAGCCGGCTTCGGTGACGACATAGTCGGCAAGCTTGAGCGCCGTCGTGGTGGCGACGACCGAGTTGCAGCCATGCGCGATGTTGGCGAACGGGCCGCCATGCACGAAGGCCGGGTTGTTTTCCAGAGTCTGCACCAGGTTCGGCTGCATGGCGTCCTTGAGCAGCACGGCCATGGCGCCGTCGGCCTTGAGGTCGCGGGCATAGACCGGCGACTTGTCACGGCGATAGGCGACGATGATGTCGCCGAGGCGCTTCTCGAGGTCCTTGAGGTCGGTCGACAGGCACAGGATGGCCATGACTTCCGAGGCGACGGTGATGTCGAAGCCGCCCTCGCGCGGAAAGCCGTTGGCGACGCCGCCGAGCGAACAGATCATCTCGCGCAGCGCGCGGTCGTTCATGTCCATGACGCGGCGCCAGACGACGCGGCGGGTGTCGATGCCGAGCTCATTGCCCCAGTAGATGTGGTTGTCGATCAGCGCCGACAAAAGGTTGTGCGCCGTGGTGATGGCGTGGAAGTCGCCGGTGAAGTGGAGGTTCATGTCCTCCATCGGCACGACCTGTGCGTAGCCGCCGCCGGCTGCACCGCCCTTGACGCCGAAATTCGGGCCGAGCGAGGCTTCGCGGATGCAGACGATTGCCTTCTTGCCGATGCGGTTCAGGCCGTCGCCGAGACCGACCGTGGTGGTGGTCTTGCCTTCGCCGGCGGGCGTCGGGTTGATGGCGGTGACGAGGATCAGCCTGCCGTCCTTGTTGCCCTTCACCGATTTGATAAACTCGGCGGAAATCTTGGCTTTGTCGTGGCCGTAGGGCAAAAGGTGTTCGGTTGGAATGCCGATCTTCTGGCCGATCTCCTGGATCTGCTTCTTCTTGGCGCCGCGCGCGATCTCGATGTCGGACTTCACTTCGGCCATGACGGCTTTCCTCTGGATTGGACTGTGGAGGGGACGGGTTTGATCTCACTGGCAGGCAGGTTGGAACCGGGCGCGGGCTGTTTTAACCCTGTCGCTGCCGCGGCGTCAACTTGCATGCAACTATGTTTCCTATGAAGAAAATTCCTCTGCGGACCGGCCGACCTGTTCTCGGGTTCTTTTCGGCTCCGTTGCCGCGCCGTATAGAAGCCAGAGGACGCGCCGTTCCGCCGTCTCAAAACAGCCGCACAATGCACGGAATGCGACAGAGGCGACGGCGCAAATTCGCCATCGCCAGGCTAAAGCGCATCGCGCTTTAGCCTTTTGTTCTTATGCATGTCGTTCGCCCAAAACCGGGGCCACTTTCGGGCGACATGCACTGCGACCGGCGAACGCTATTGCGTCAGCACGTTGCTGATTTCGACCATGTTGGAGCGCACGCGCAGGATGTAGAAGCCCATTGTCGTCAGGTGCGTCGGCAGCAGCCAGCCATCCTCGCGGCCATTGGCGATGATGAAGGGCTGGATACGCAGGGCCGAGACGAATTGCGCGTCCATCGTGTCCCACAGGCTCTGCAGGTGCTTTTCCTTGATGACGTCCTCGAAGTCGGCCTGCGCGCCCTTCATCAGGCCGTAATAGGCATAGAGCTGGCCATAGGCGAACCAGTAGCGGTCGTCGGCGCGGGTGTCGAACCAGCCATTGTTGTGGTTCTCGGCGCGTTCCTTGAGGATGGCGGAAGTCGAGCCGATGTCCGATGCGATGCGGTCGATATACTGCTTCAGATTGTCGGCGCGGGCATCGAAAGTGGCCTGGCAGGTGGCGAGGCGGGCATTGAACGAGCGCAGCTTGCGCACCGCGTCGCGATAATAGCTCGGGGTCGGTGTCTTCGGGCCGAACGGGCTGACGCCGAAATACCAGGTGTATTCGTCGAACTGCAGATTGCCGCGCGCATCCTGCAGATCGGCATCGATCTGCGAAGTCGTGCGCACGCGGCCGAGATTGTCGGCGAGCTCGGTCGCCGTGCGCCGCACAGCCTGGTTGATGCCGCGCTGGAAGGACGCCTTGTTGTCCATCCACGGCGTGTTGTCCCAGTCGATGCCGAACAGGCCGAGCTTGTAGAGGATCATCGACGAGATCCAGGCATTCTGGTTGACGTTGAAGTCGGTCAGGTCCGCCGCGATCTGGGCAATGCCGGAATTGCCGCAGGTCTTTGCCGTGTCGGTGCCAGTGCCGGCGGCCACCTGCTCGCCGGCGGAAACATTGCGCTTCTCGAAAGTGTAGGTGTCAGGATAGTTCGAGTTGAAATTGTTCCACCACTGGGTGGCATAGAAGAAGTTGGCGTAGAGGCCGATCAGCACCAGCAGGGCCAGGCCGAGCACGGCCTTGAGGATCCAGCCGCGCTGCGTGTACCAGCGGCCGGCCCATAGGAACGGCCACAGGATGGCGCCGATCAGAAGGCCGATGCCGCGGCCGATCCACTGAAAAATCCTGACGAAGAAGTTCACGATCGGATCGAGCATGGCTGTGTCACCCCCTCAAAGCATGATGCCAAAAAGTTGCAGACTTTTTGGATAACATCATGTGCTAAAACAATAAGTTAGAACAAAATGACAGCTCGTTTCGTTCTAGTCGGTCAGGCCGTAGAGGCGTGTGCGAAACGCCACCTTGTCCTTCAAATATGTGGTTTTCAGAACGTCCACAACATGCGATCTCCAGGCGTCGCTGAAGCCGTCATAGTCCTTGTAGAAGCCCTGCTTGTTGAAGATGTAGCGCGAGACAAAGTCGGTCGGCACGAAATCCGAGATCAGCCGGTTGGTCAGCCAGGCGTCGGGATGGTCCGGCTTGGCGCGCACCACCAGGAAGCGCTGCTGCGGGAACACATCCTCGATCTTGAGATGGCCAAGCTGGGCGATCTCGCGCTTGGCGGCGTTGAGGAAGGGGAAATTGCCGTCCTTGGTAATCAGGTCGGCATGGCTCTGGATCCAGGTCTGCAGCCAGACCTTGTCGACATCGGTCAGATTGCGGTTGGGCTCGGCGTCACGGATCAGCGCGCGCACCACCATCTCGGCGCGGTGCTCGAGATAGCCGGACGTTTCTATCCATGAGGCGCGGGGCAGTTCGATGCGGCCGGTGCTGGCCAGGAACTTGAAGACCTTGTCGGCGTCGTTGATCGAGAGATAGCTTACCTGCCACGGCCGCGAGCGGCGAAAGCCCGGGGCCGCCGGATCGCTGATCACCGTCGTCATGTCGGGATCGACGAACACGTAGAGCCCGCCGAAATGGCTGGTCCAGTAGGCATTGTGGCGGAAGATAACCTGGTCTGGCACCAGCGCGTTCTCGCGGATGTCGCCGCAGATTTTCGCCAATTCCACCATGCGGGTCAGCATGGCGTTGTCGCGCCAGGCGTCGGGCTCCTGCTTCAGCCGGTCGACAAGCTTGCCGAGTTCAGCGGCCTTGCCCAGCACATCCTCGGCCGACAGAACCTTGAACTCGACCTGGTTGATCGACAGCAGGTCCTCGATGTCGTTGACCTTGGGAACCGAATCCTCGATCTCGCCGTAGATGACGTCCTTGATGGTCAGCGCGTCGATGGCGCGCTGGTTCTTGGACATGAACTCGAACATCAGCTGCGAGGTGTTGGAGAAGGCCGTGTGCACCACCGGCAGGTCGATCTGCGACGGCGTCAGGATGATGAAGCGGCGATTGACCTCGTTGGGGTCGAGATAGTCAGGGTCGCCGCATTCGTCGGCGATCTCGGGCGAGAAGCCGGTGCGGTCGATCTGGAAGCTCTTCAGCTTGGTCGGAGGCAGGCCGAATGCGGCCAGCGCCTTGTTGTAACGCTGGATGAGATGCGGCTCGTCGACGGTGAGCAGACGGCCGTAGATGAGTTCGTTGTCGCGCAAGAGGTCGGGTTTTTTGCTCACCTTTCCTTCTCCCCGTTCACGGGGAGAAGGTGCCCGAAGGGCGGATGAGGGGCGCGAGCCTTCCTTCTCCCCTTGTGGGAGAAGGTGGATCGGCGCGACAGCGCCGAGTCGGTTGAGGGGTGTTCCAGCGGAGTGAGACGTTGGCTTTCCCTGGAACACCCCTCATCCGTCGCCTTCGGCGACACCGTCCGGGGGCGAGCCGCTTGTCTCGTGCCGTCCTTCGGACCCCACAAGGGGAGAAGGGAAGGCTGGCGTGCCTCATGCATTCCACATGCCCTTCTTCTTCATCTCCTCCATCTCGCGCGCCGCCCGCTCGCGCAGCCGCGCGTCGCGCAGCAGCTTTTCCACGGCGGCGTGGTCGGACTTGTCGGAATAGCGGAACTCTGAATCGGCGTAGCGGTTGATCTCCTGCATGACCATGTCCAGAGAGAACGGACCGCGCAGTTCCTCGATCATGGCTTTCTTCTCGTCATAGCTCTTGTGCATGAAGGCTTCCGGCTTTTCGAACCAGTCGTCGGGAAGCTCGATGTCCATGGCGCGCATCTTGATGGCGTCGGTGACGTTCTTGATGGCGCGGCCGGTGAAGCGCGGCTCGGCGTCCTTGATCAGGTGCAGGTAGGTGCCGATATCGGCCATTGTCTTGGGCGCGCCATTCTCCTTCATGTAGCGCTCATAGACCTTCATCAGGCCGTCCTCCTGCGGCTTTTCGTGCTCCTCATAAGCCTCCTCGACAGCGCGCTGGATTTCCTGTCCGGCGTAAAGCTCGTGCTTGCCCAGAGGGATTTCGTGGTTCTTGCCGGCGAGCAGCACGAAGATGTCGATATAGTCGTCGCGGGTCTGCGGGCCGTCGACCAGCCAGCGGGCACCGGCGCGCTGGCGCAGCGCGTCGTCGACATTTTCGGGATAGTTGGAGAACATGCCGAAGGAGCAGTTGCCGCGCACCACGGTTGACGCGCCGGCGAAGGCATCCATCAGGACGCCGGTGATCTCCTGCTGGCCGGCCGAGGCGCGGTCGTCGGAGCGGCGCGCCGCCACCTGGTCGATATCGTCTATGGTGCCGAAGCCGATGACGCGCGGGTTCAAGACATTGTTGATGAACTGGCGGCAGTTCTGGCCCGATTTGCCCTGATAGGACGAGATCTGGTCGACGCCGAAATTCTCATAGGCGAAGGGATAGCCGGCGACCTGGCAGTAACCATTGACGAGACCGGCGATCATCTGGATCAAAGTCGTCTTGCCGGTGCCGGGCGCACCGTCGCCGATGAAGGTGAACAGGAAGCCGCCGAGTTCGACGAACGGGTTCAGCTCGCGCTCGAAATCATAGGCCATCAGCATCTTGGCGAGCTTGACCGACTGGTATTTGGCGATGTGGTTGCCGACGACCTCTTCCGGCTTCTTGAAGGTCATCACCAGCGGCTTCGACCGCTTGCCGGGGGCGACGTCGAAGCCGTCGAGGGTGAAGTCGTCGGCATCGATGCGGATATGGGCGTTCTCGAACGGGCCGATGCCGTCGAAGCGGCCTTTTCTGGCCAGCAGTCCGTCAATGGCGACGCGGGCGAAGGCGCGGGCCCTGGTCGCCAGGTCGGCATCGTCCTTCGAGCCCGCGATCGCCTTGTCGAGGCCGGCGAGGATCGACTTCACCGCATCCTGCGGCGTGTCGAAAAGGAAGTCGGGTTCGGGGATGTCGTTGGGCGCCTCGCCGTCGCTGTCGATCAGCTGGAACAGGTAGGATGCCAGGCTGAAGGCCGAGATATAGGCCGAGGCGGAGAGAAGCTTCTTGAAGGTCGACGCCTCGTCGCCCTCGAGCGGGGCGCGGGCGTTCTTCGCCTGCAGGCTTTCGAGGTCGGAGCCTTCGGCGAAGACATCCGATATGGCGAGCGCGATCGCCGTACCGCGCCGCGCGCGAAACAGAAGCGTGTGCTGCGGAATGGTGAGCAACTGGTCGTCGGGATGGACGGCGCCGACGGTCTTCGACAGCTCGACCTCGCGCGTGCGACGCACCGAGCCGACCGAGACGGTGGAGACGAAGCGGCGATTGGTGCCGGCCAGTGCCGTGCTGGACTCACGCGACGGGTCTTCCAGCACGACGATGCGGGTGATGAAGCTCTGCGCTGTGGCGCGGTGCTTCTCGATCGCCGCTTCCGGGATGGTGGTCAGGCCGGTGTCCATGAAGTGTGCTCCGTGGTGTTACGGTCAGACGTCTGAAATGACCTGTCCGTTGGACAGGATGTGGACCTTGTAGCCGCCAAAGATCTTCTGTGCTTCGCCGGCGGCGTAGAGCGCCTGGTAGGCCTCGTGCGGGATCAGCGCGTGGTTCTCGTAGCTGGACACGCCCTGGCGCGCGGCTTCCAAATCGTCGGTGTTGATGAAGAATTCCTGCGTCGTCTTCTCGCTGGAAAACAGCCCCTTGCGGCCGGGCTTCTCGCCCTTGGAATAGACCTCCTGGATGGTCCAGGTCAGCAGCCAGGCGTTTTCCGGCTTGCGCACCTTGGCCAGCACTTCGGTCACCGTCGAATTGTTGTCGGTAATGCCCGCGGAATAGAAGGGGCCGAGCACGACGCGGCGCAACTGCTTGGGGTGCAGCGGCTCGAAATCCTTGTCGAGGTTTACGGCAATCGTCGCCGGCGACAGCGTGTAGGCGGAGTTCTTCTCGGTGAAATCGTCGAAACGGTGGGCGAGCTCGGGATTGAGCAGGCCGTCGACCGGCAGCGGGATGTCGACCTTGTCGTTGAGCTTGCCGTTCCGGTCGACGAGCTGGCGGACCATGTTCTCCGAGGAATCCTCTACCGTCACCATGTAGACCAGCGGCAGGTTGGCACTGCCGTCGAAGGTCGCCCAATGGACGAGATAGTAGGGCAATGCCGTCTTCGGATTGACCGACACCTTGGCCGTCTGCGCCAGCGTGAACGGCCCAAAAGTCTGCTCGCTCCTGACGTCCTCGAGATAGAGCCGCTCGGCCATCGACTTCTGCAGCGCCTCGGGGAATTCCTTGTGGCGCAGGATGAAGTCGGCCATCTCCTCGCGCAGCTCGCCGGCCAGCGGGATGTTGGCAAGGCGCGCATCGGCCTGGCGGCGGTCGTTTTCCAGTTCGAGCAGGTTCTGGAACACCGGGAAGCCGCTTTCGGCGCGCGAAATGCGGAACGTGTCCATGAAGCCCAGCCGGTTGCGCCAGCAGCCAAAAGACTTGTCGAGCCGGGCGATGTATTCGGCAACGATCTTGGCGACGATGCCGTGCCGGTAAAGCGGCGAGCGGTCGTCGCGCATGAACACTTCAAGGCCGCTGAGCGCGGCCGTGATTGCCGAGAAATACCGCGCCGCCGCGTCGTTTTCGGGGGTCATTCTGTCAGCCCTGGGATTGTCGCACCGGTGCGCGCGGCAATTTATGACTGCACGTAGTTGGCCGAATTGTGCTTCTTCAGCACCTCGTCGAAGCGCCGGGCAAAGGCATCGTCGGCGAGCTTCTTGCGGCGCTGGATATCGGCGCTGGCCACCATGTTCTTCTCGTGCATTTCGAGCAGGTCGCCAATGTGCTTCTGCGAAGCGGCGCCGATGCCGGCCATGGTTTCTTCCGCCGTGTTGTCGACCTGGCTGCCCAGCGTGTTGATCTTGTGGGCGACGTCCTGCTGCGCGGCGGTCTTCAGCGAATCTTCCAGCGCCTTATAGAGCACGATGCGCTGCTCGGTATCGATGGTCAGCTTGTTGATCAGCGTCGACTGCGCGGCGATCTGGTTGTTGAGCGAATCGACGAAGGTCTGGAACATCGAGGTGTAGCGCTCGAGCGTCTGGCTTTCGGCCAGCAGTTCCTGCTCCTTGGCCTGCTTCTCGTTGTATTCGGTGGCGAGCTTGGAGCGTTCGCCCTCAAGCTGGGTGCGGTCCTTCTGGCTTGTCGAGGCGGCGATCTTGTTTTCGATGTCGAGCAGCATGGGGTTGAGTTCCTCGATGCGTTTCTGCACGGCTTCGAGGTTCGACATGGTGGTCTTGCGGCGCTCGATGACCTGCGACAGGCTGGCCTCGGAGGTCTTGTAGCGCTGGTCGAGAACCTCCTTCTGCGCCTTCAGGATGCCGACGATGGTGTCGGACTTGGCCAGAAGTTCCTGCAGATTGCCGGCCAGCGACATGTTGCGGACGCGGTCGGTGCGCATGCGCTGCTTGCGCTGGCTGGAGAAGACACCGACGAAGTTCTCCCAGCCGGTGTAGTTCTTCATGCTCTCGAACTCGGCGCCGAAGACGTTGGTGGCATCCTCGAGGCCGATGATCAGGTCGGCAATGTTGCCTTCCATCACCTTCTGCTGCTTCAGCACGTCCTCGATGCGGGCGTTCTCGATGTCGAAATTGGCGTCGCCGATCTTCTTGTCAGCGGTGGCAAGCGTGTCGAGCACGGTGCCGGACTGCTCGATCTTGGTGCGCATGTCCTGGACGACCTGCTTGGTCTTGGCAATTTCGGCATCGAAATTCTGCAATGTCGCCATAGGGGCCTCCCGCTTCGGCTTCCGGTCGCTGGTTGCGAACAGCGGCGAATATATGTGGGGCATCCGGGGATTGAAAGACGTGAAGACAAGGGCCGTGTGAAAACAAAAGAATCCGCCAAGGCCTTGAAAGACAATGCAGGTGGGGTCATGGCGTGATTAGCCGGTCAGTCGGGACTAGTTCAGCTGTCATTGAACTTTCATGCCGGCAAGACAGTCAGCCCCCGCCGACGCGGAAATGCTGAATTCGGCAGGGGATTGAACCGGTTGCAGGCAAACACATCAGTGCGGCCGCACCGCACAGACGCCACTCAGGGCTTCGGATCGGCCTTCAGATAGGCGATGACATTGGCAATGTCGTCATCATTCGTCAGGCCACCAAAAGCCATTTTGTTGCCGGGAACTTTGAGCTTAGGGCCCCTGAGATACTCGGTGAGATTTGCCTCGTCCCAGACGAGACCGGCCGCGCCCGCACTCTTCATGGCTTCGGAATAATGGCCAAGGAAGCTTTCCGCGGTGCCTGCGGCGCGGCCGACGACACCCTTGAGATGCGGGCCAACCTTGTCGCGGTCGGTGGCCGCCTCATGGCAGGCCATGCAGCGGTTGAAGACGTGCTTGCCCTGCACGGGGTCGCCGCCGGCATGGGCGGCAATGGAGGTGGCAATGAGAAGAAGGCTGGCTGAGGAAACGGCTCGAAGCATGGCTGACCCCGGAGAGCTCTGGCTGACGGCGTTATAGGACCGAGGCCTTAACAAACGCTGCATCGTGGCGAGTGGAGACGGTCGTACCTGCTCGCGCCTTTCGCCGGCATCGGCCAGCATGTTCCCGCTCATGCATGGAGTTGGCTGGTCAGCATCGGCGTGCTGCACACCGGCATTGCCTATGTGCTGATGAACTCGGCCTTTCCGCGCCTGACGACGCCGGTGATCGGCATCATCACCTTCATCTATCCGGTCGTTGCCATCATCATCATCGACTGGGCGGTCTACGGGCATCCGCTCGGGCCGGCGCAGGCCGCCGGCATGGCGCCGATCGCCGTGGCGACGCTTGGTGTCCGGCTGGGCTGGCGGTTTCCGCTGAGGCGTGTTTCTGCGGCCTGACGCGGGTCGCAGGGTCAGGATTTCATGAAGCCGATGAAATCGTCAGGCGCGGCGCGGCCCATTTCTTCTTCCCAGTGACGGCGGCAGAGCGAGACATAGACATCCTTGCCGATCGCCACCTGTTCGCCCCGGTGGGCCACCTTGCCGTCCGGGCCGAGCCGCACGACCATCGTCGCCTTACGGCCGCAGCGGCAAATGGTGCGCACCTCGCGCAGGTCGTCGGCGATCGCCAGCAGCGCGCGCGAGCCGGAAAACAGCTTGCCCTGGAAATCGGTGCGCAGGCCGTAGCACATGACCGGGATGTTCAGCCGGTCGGCGATGCGGGCCAATTGCCAGACCTGCTCTTCCTCGAGGAACTGCGCCTCGTCGACGAAGACGCAGTGCACCGTCGTATGGTCGTGATGTTCGGCGACGCGGGCGAACAGGTCGTCGCCGTCGCGGAACATCTCGGCTTCGGTCTCCAGCCCGATGCGCGACGAGATCAGGCCGCTGTCGCCCTTGCGGTAATGGCCGGCGACGAACAGCATCGTCGTCATGCCGCGTTCGCGATAATTGTACGAGGCCTGCAAGAGCATCGTCGTCTTGCCGGCATTCATCGTTGCGTAGTTGAAGTAGAGCTTGGCCATGCCGTCCTTTACGGTCCGTTGATATTCAGGCGATTCCGGCCTGCAAATGGCCGTCCCCTGCGCTTCCCCGTTCTACTGCGTCGCAGTAGATCTGTGCTCACATGCCCAAAAGTACGCTCCGCTCCGGTTCTCGGGCCCCACCATTTTCGTCTCGGCCTGACCTGAATCCAAACAGACCTTAAGCCGAGTTGCCTCTGCGCGGGGAGGGGCCGCTGGCGCATTCCCCTGAAAAAGCCGGCTCGCCGCTGAAAAAGATGAGCGGCGTGACAAAAGCGTCAGCCGTGTCGCTGATTGGCCATTCCGCGCCGTTGATCGTGATTGCCTTAGCGCTTGAAACTACACCAGAATGGTGTTTGGCTGACGAAACAAGGCGGGCAGAGAAACCGTTACGACGCTTCGCCAAAGAATCACAATGGGAGACTGTCTATGTCGCGTATGAATTCCTTCGTCGCCGGCCTCGGCCTGGCGGCGTTCCTGTCCACGAGTGCCGCCTTTGCCGGCGATCCGGCGAGCTGCAAGGCGGTGCGTCTTTCCGATGTCGGCTGGACCGACATCCAGGCCACCACGGGGCTCGCTTCGGTGCTGCTCACCGCGCTCGGCTATGAGCCGCAGGTGATCCAGCTCTCGGTTCCGGTGACCTATGCGTCGCTGAAGAACAAGGACCTCGACGTGTTCCTGGGGAACTGGATGCCGTCGATGACCAACGACATCAAGGACTATACCGCCGACGGTTCGGTCGAGACCGTCAGCCAGAACCTCTCGGGCGCCGGCTATGGCATCGTCGTGCCGACCTATGTCGCGGACGCCGGCGTCAAGACGCTGACCGACCTTGGCAAGTTCAAGGACAAGTTCAACGGCAAGATCTATGGCATCGAGGCCGGCAATGACGGCAACCGCATCATCCTCGACATGATCAAGAACCCGAAGGACAATCTCGAGGGCTTCGAACTGGTCGAGTCCTCGGAGGCCGGCATGCTGACGCAGGCCGAGCAGTCGATGAAGAACAATGAATGGATCGCCTTCCTCGGCTGGACGCCGCATCCGGTGATGGGCGCCATGAAGATCACCTATCTCGACGGCATGGGCGACAGCGGCTTCGGCGCTGCCACCGTGTCGACCAATGTGCGCAAGGGCTACACGACCGAATGCCCGAATGTCGGCAAGTTCATCACCAACCTGAAGTTCAATCTGGATATGGAAGGCCAGATGATGGACGCGATCCTGAAGGGCGGTGACGCCCAGACGGTCGCCACCGACTGGCTGAAGAAGAACCCGGACGCGGTCAAGCCGTGGATCGCCGGCGTGACCACCTTCGACGGCGGCGACGCCGCAGCGGCGGTCAAGACCGCGCTCGGAAGCTGAGCCGACTTCGCATCCGGCATGACCGGATGAAGATGGGCAGCCGTTTGACAAAGGGCTGCCCTTTTTCACATCCTGTGACAAGATGACGTTGCGACAGCGCGGGGCCGAAGTCAGAGCCCTGGTGGAAGAGGGGTGAGATGGATCCGATTTCCAAATTCATGGTCGATCACAAGATCCCGATCGGCGCTTGGGGAAAGTCCTTTTTCGGGTTCCTGACCGATAATTTCGACACCATCTTCAGAGCCTTCTCCAACGGTCTGAATTTCATTCTCGACGGGCTAGTCGACCTCCTGCTGATGGTGCCGCCGGTGCTGCTGGCGCTGGTCATCGCTGGTATTGCCTGGTTGCTGCAGCGCTCGCGGCCGCTCGCCATCGGCGTCTTTCTCGGCCTGATCTTCATCATCAACCAGAACCTGTGGAAGCAGACCGTGCAGACGCTCGTGCTGGTCGTCGCCGCCGCCGCGATGGCGATGGCCATCGGCGTGCCGCTCGGCATCTGGGCGGCGCACAAGCCCAAGGTCTACCGCGTCATGCTGCCGGTGCTCGATCTGATGCAGACCCTGCCGACCTTCGTCTACCTGATCCCGGTCCTGACCCTGTTCGGCCTCGGCAACGCGCCCGGCCTCATCGTCACCATCATCTTCGTCATCCCGACCGCGGTCAGGCTCACTCACCTCGGCGTCGTCTCGGTGCCAAAGTCGATCATCGAGGCCGGCGAGGCGTTCGGCGCCACCAAGAGCCAGCTGTTGTGGAAGGTGGAACTGCCGTCGGCGCTGCCCACCATCATGGCGGGTCTGACGCAATCGATCATGCTGTCGCTGTCGATGGTGGTGTTCGCGGCTCTCATCGGCGCCGGTGGGCTGGGCACCGAGATCAACCGCGCGCTCGGCTCGCGCCGCATCGATCTCGGGCTTGAGGCGGGCCTCGCCATCGTCGTGCTGGCCATCGTGCTCGACCGAATGACCCGCATTGGCGTTGGAGGCAAGAAATGACCGTCGCCGTCGATTTCAAGAACGTCGATATCGTCTTCGGCGCCGACCAGGCCGGTTCGCTTGCGATGATCGACAAGGGCGCCACACGCGCCGAAATCCTGGAGAAAACCGGCAATGTGCTGGGCTGCGCCGGCGCCAGCCTTACCGTGCATGAGGGCGAGATCTCCGTGCTGATGGGTCTGTCGGGCTCCGGCAAGTCGACCCTGCTTCGGGCCGTCAACAGGCTCAACGTGGTGTCGCGCGGCCAGGTTCTGGTCAAGGACGGCGACAAGATCGTCGACGTCGTCACCTGCGACGAGCCGACCTTGCGGCGCTTGCGCCAGAAGCAGGTTGCGATGGTGTTCCAGCAGTTCGGCCTGCTGCCGTGGCGCACGGTCGAGGAAAATGTCGGCCTCGGCCTCGAACTTGCCGGCGTGCCGGACGCCGAACGCAAGGAGCGCGTGCACAGGCAGCTCAAGCTGGTCAATCTCGACCAGTGGTCGAAGAAATACGCGCACGAGCTGTCGGGCGGCATGCAGCAGCGCGTCGGCCTGGCCCGTGCCTTCGCCACCGAAGCGCCGATCCTGTTAATGGACGAGCCGTTCTCGGCACTCGACCCGCTGATCCGCACCAAGCTGCAGGACGAACTGCTGCAGCTGCAGGCCGAGCTGAAGAAAACCATCATCTTCGTCAGCCATGACCTGGAAGAGGCGCTGAAGATCGGCAGCCATATCACCATCATGGAGGGCGGGCGCATCGTCCAGACCGGCGCGCCGGAAGACATCGTGCTGCGCCCCGCCAACGACTATGTCCGCGACTTCATCGCCAATGTGAACCCGCTCTCGGTGCTGACCGCCTGGAACGTCATGCGCGATCGCCGCGACCTCGAGCACGGCGACAATGGCTGGGTGTGGCTAGACCGGCGCAAGACGACGCGCTTCAAGATCGACGATCACGGCCTGGTGGCGGCGGCCGAACGCGATGGCAAGCCGGCGGTGTGGGTGTCCTGCGCCGATGTCGAGGGCCAGCCGGAGGAAGTGGCGCAAGTGTTCTGGGCCAATCCCGGCACGTCGCTGAAAACCGTCATGCTGGCCATGCACCGTTCGCAGACAGCACCCGTGGCACTGTTCGACGACCAGTCCCGCTTTGTCGGCGCCATCGGCATCCGCGACGTACTGAGCGCGGTGTTGCGGCGCTAGCAATAGAGGAGCGGCGAGACCTCCTTCAACTATCAGGAAAAGGCGCTTTGGAGCGGATTTTGGGTTGGCTGTCTAAACCGCGGACCGCGCAAACTGCGCTCGGGGTACTGCTCGTGATTGCGATGCGATCGATCCTGGAGTTTTTCAGGATCGGCGGTGCGAGCGGCACGCAACTGAGTGCAAATCAGCTCTTTTATATCGAAGGGACGCTCGCAGCCATCATTGCCGCATTGGCAGTCCTTGTCCTGCATGCATTCGGGCGGCATGGTTGGGCGACCCTCTTCAGCGGCGCAGCGATAGTTGCCCTGCTGGCATGGAAGGTCGCCGTCATCCGTTGAAAAACGGCAAAACGGGAACACATCCGAGGCGACCTGCGTCAGGCCGCCAGCGGCAGGCGCAGCTCGGTCAGCAGCCCGCCGTCCGGATGGTTGGACAGGCGGATCTCGCCGCCGGCGGCGCGCGCGATGTTGCGGGCGATGGTGAGGCCCAGCCCAAGGCCGCCGGTCTGGCGGTTGCGGGACTGTTCGAGGCGCACGAAGGAGCCGAAGACGGCATCGATCTGTGCCTGCGGTATGCCAGGCCCTTCGTCGCGGATGGTGAGCGTGATCGTGCCGTCCGAGCGGTGCAGGCTGAGATGCGCCTTCTTGCCGTAAGTGACGGCGTTCTGCACCAGATTGGTGACGCAGCGTTTGAGTGCCACCGGCCGCGCGATGCAGATCAGGCCGCGAGAACGGGTGTCGTCATTGTCGAACGAGACTTCCGGATAGGGGTCGGCGATCGATTCCACGAGCGACCAGAAGTCGATGCGCTCGGCCTTTTCCTCGTTCACCTCGAAAGTGGCGAAGTCGATCACTGAACTGGCGATGCTCTCGACATCGGCGAGATCATGCGCCAGCGCCTCGCGAACCGCCGATTTGCGCAACAGTTCGAGCCGCAGCCGCATGCGTGTCATCGGCGTGCGCAAATCATGCGCGAGTGCCGCGGCGAGATGTTCGCGGTCCTCGACATATTCGCGCAGCCTCTTCTGCATGGCGTTGATCGCCCTGGCGGCGGCCCGCACCTCTCGGCTGCCCGACTCGGCGATCGGCGGGCTTTTCAGGTCCTTGCCGATCCGGTTCACGGCGGTTTCCATCATCCGGTAGGGCGCGGTCAGCCGGCGCAGCGACCAGATCGACATGATCACCACCAGGCCGGCGATCAGCGAATAGAGCGGCAGGCTGTCGAAGCTCAGGATCGGGCCGACGGGCGTGATCGGCTCGGTGAAGTTCAGCCACTGGCCGTCGGCGAAGCGCAAGGAGGCCGTCAGCTTGTCGCTCTGGGCGAAATCGGCGGCGAGCACCAGAAGGTCGCGCTCGACCTGGCCGATATCGGGGCCGGATGCAGTGCCGCTGGCGTCGTCGGCCTCACGCGTTGCCGGATCGCGCCGCACGCGCGCATCGGTGATGCCGAACTTCGACAGCCGGCCGACGAGAATGTCCTCGAGTTCGGCTAGTTCGTCGTCGCCGGCGATCGAGGAGGTGACGGCGGGCGTGTCCGAGACGGTAAGGGCGTAAGTCGAGTTGAACAGGCCCGCCGCGGTTGCCTTGCGCTCCTCGGGCGTGGCGCCGCTCATCAGCTGCACCAAGGAGAAGGCTCGGTCGTTGAGCCGGTAGAGGTCGACCACGTCATTGGCGGCGGCGCGGTCGCGCGACACGATATAGAGGGTCGCGACCTGGCTGATCAGCAGGCCGGCAATGACGATCAGCAGCACCCAGACAGGCAAGGTCTGCGGCAGGAAACGTCTCATTCGGAGGTCGTCTCGGGCAGGAATTGGTAGCCGCCGCTGCGCACCGTCAGGATCAGTTTCGGCGTTTTCGGGTCATCTTCCATCTTGCGCCGCAGCCGGCTGACCAGGATGTCGATGCTGCGGTCGAAGGAATAGTCGCTGTCGCCGCCGGAGAGCTCGATGAGCTGGTCGCGGGTCAGCACGCGCTGGGCGCTCTTGACGAAGGTCTGCAGCAGGTTGAATTCGGCCATGGTCAGCTCGACCCTGACATCGTCGGGCGCGGTCAGCCGGCGCCGCGAACAGTCCATCGTCCAGCCGGCGAAACGGTAGATCTGTTTGGTAGTGGCGCGTTTCGGTTCGGAAGTACCATTGCGCCGCAGCACCGCACGGATACGCGCCAGGAGTTCGCGCGGGTCGAAGGGCTTGGGCACATAGTCGTCGGCGCCCATCTCCAGGCCGACGACGCGGTCGGTGGTCTCGGTGACGGCGGTCAGCATGATGATCGGTGTCGTATACTGGGCGCGCAGGTCGCGGCATAGTTCCAGCCCGCTCTTGCCGGGCAACATCACGTCGAGCACGATGAGGTCCACCTGCGCGCGGCGCAGGACGGCCTCCATCTCGGTACCGTCGGCGGCAACTGAAGTGTGCAGGCCCCGCTTCTGGAAGAATTCCTGAAGCAGGTCGCGGATGCCCTTGTCGTCGTCGACGATCAATATGTGTGCGTCGGATTTCACGAGGTGCCCTGTCTCGATTGCCGGCCAAGTCATTCCTGGCAGGTGAGCCACACGATAGAATTCGGGCCATATGTTGGCCAGTGCCTTGCTTTTCAAGGGCGAACGAATTCGGCCTTCTCCACATGGAAAGCGATGGCCGTGCTGAAGCTCTCTTGCTTCCATGCGTGCGGTTCCCAAAACCGGGACCGACTTGGACGATACGCATGAGGCGGGCGGGACAGACACAATCCAGAAACAAAATTCTACAATTGGGAAAAACTCCTGAAAAGGTAGGGCGGCATAACGGTGCCGTGGCGGTCAGATTACCGGCTGCGACGCAAAATCTCCGGGTTCACGGAAAAACCAATGCCAAGCTTGTCGATCAGTTTGTTGGGTGCGTTGCTGGGCCTTGGCCTGGTCACCGCCGCTGCTGGACAATCGGACGCAAAGGCGCCGCTCACCCGGAGCGAACGGTGCGCCAATCTCAGCCACCAATTTGATGAAGCCCTCGAAACCCATGCCACGGCAACGCAGGTCACCGCGGCAAAGGCACTTCAGAGAAAGGGCAACCGGTATTGTGCTGCCAAGAAACAGGCACAGGGCATCCGGATGCTCGCCAACGCTTTGAAGCTGCTTGGAGTGACACCGAACGACCCGGTCCAGTGACGCTCAAAATCGACCCGCATAAAAAGGAAATGAAGCCATGAAAAAGTCCCTCCTGTCGGCCCTCGGTCTCTCCGTTGCTCTTGCCTTCTCGATGCCGGCTCTTGGCAACGCTGCCGCCACCACGACCGCTGCCCCGGCTGCCGCGACCACGACCACAGCTCCGGCCGCTGCCGCGACAACCACCGCACCGGCCAAGGCTGCTCCGAAGAAGGTTGCCAAGAAGGCCGCCTGCAAGGTGACCAAGAAGCACAAGTGCCCGGTCAAGAAGGCCCCTGCCAAGGCGGCCGCCGCGAAGGCAGCCCCCGCCATGGCGGCCCCGAAGGCTGCACCGAAGAAGCCCTGATCAGTTTCGAGGTCAGTTCTAGCAAGGCCGCCCCGCCGCAACCGGCTGGGGCGGCCTTGCGCCGAATGCATGGTCGATGAGCTGAACACCGGCGGCTTCCAGCCGAGCATTTCGATCGTGCTTAACCCGTTTGCAACGCCGGTCGTGTAGGACAATCCGCATGAAGAAGCGGCTTTCGTCCATTTTGCGTTCGATGGTGATCGGCGGCCTGGTTGCCACCGGTGTCGCCAGGGGGCTGATTCTGCTCACCGCCAGCCCCGTGCCCGATCCTGCCAGTGGCCGCACCGAGCCCTCGCTGTTCGCGCCGATAATTTCCAGCAACTGGGACTACATCACGCCTGTCCAGGCGTGGCTGCTGATCGTGCTGCTTGCCGTGACGCTGGTCTGCGTTGTCGGATGGCTGATCGCGGCCTGGATGGAGCGCCGGGCGGATGCCGGCGCGAACCGCCGTATCTTCGGCCGCCAGGGCCGTTGAACGGCGCCCGACAATTTCCCACATGATTGCAAATGACCGGGCCGGCCCGCCGGCCGCCCGCATGCCACTCAAAATGGACGATCGCTGCCGCCCGTGGCAAAATACCGGGTAAAGCCCGATCGCGAAACTGTCGGTTCCGATGCCAGAAATCACCACAAAACCGCGAACCAAGGTCAAGCCGCAGACCGAGCGGCCGAAGCTCTACAAGGTCATCCTCATCAATGACGATTTCACGCCGCGCGAATTCGTGGTGACGGTGCTGAAGGGCGAGTTCAAGCTCAGCGAGGATCAGGCGCACCGCATCATGATCACCGCGCACCGGCGCGGCGTCTGCGTGGTCGCGGTCTTCACCAAGGATGTCGCCGAGACCAAGGCGACGCGAGCCACCGACGCCGGCAAGGCCAAGGGCTACCCGCTGCTGTTCACGACCGAGCCGGAGGAGTGAGTGATCGGTTCGCCACAGGCGAATTCATCGTGCCAGTGGCACGATGAAAGGTCACGAACGCTGGGGAGTTGCCGCAGGCAACGGGGCCTCGGCAGGTGCCGTTTGACATAAAGCGCGGACAGCTTTGGCGCCAACGCCTGATTAGCATCAATGCTTCAGAGGTCAGCGCCGCCCCTCATCCGCCCTTCGGGCACCCGTGAAACCGGGGAAAAGGGAAGCTTACCGTCCCTCGCGATACCACATCGATCCCATCGCCAGGAGCAGCAGGCCGAGGCCGAGGAAGCCGCCGAACAGCGGCACGCGCGAGACGGCCTTCAAGACGCTGTCGTCGGTGGTGCGCAGGCCGATCCAGTCGCTGCCGGAGGCATCGCCGGCCGAGCGAACCGGCACGATGGACGGCAGGGTCACGTCGCTGCCAAGGGCCGTCGATGACGCCAGCCGGCGCACGCTGCCGCCGGTGGCTTCCGCCGGTGCCTTCAGCCGGTTTTCGGTGGAGATGACATCGGCGAATTCCGGCGCATTGACCGGCCCGACATGGGCGAGCGCGGTGAGATCGCCATTGGCGACCTGGAAGAGGCCGATCTCATTGGTCTGGACGCTGCCGAGGAAGACGCCGGGCTCGGATTTATCGAGCTTGACGGTCACCGTCTTACCTGAAGGCGTGATGATCTGAGCGGAGCCTGGATCGTCGGCCATGGTCTGGCGGCGAATCTCCAGCACCATGCCGCGTCCCTCGGCGGTCAGCCGCTCTTCCTCGAGCTCGGGTTCCTTCATCAGCCAGTGGGCGATGCGCCTATAGAGCTGGACGTGCGGACCGCCGCCCTCGAAGCCGCGCGCCCACAGCCAGCCCTGGTCGGACAGAAGCATGCCGACACGGCCTTCGCCCTTGCGGTCGAGCAGCAGCAGGGGCCGGTTGTCGGCGCCCTTCATCACCACCTCGCCTTGCGGGTTCTGCACGCCGATGGTGCGGAACCAGCGGCTCCAGTGCGGCGGCTCGGTGGCCGAACCGTCGAGGCCGCGCGTCACCGGATGACGCTGGCCGAGGTCGGTGAGGCGCGGATAGAAGGCCTTTTCGAGCACTTCGCCGGTCGGCATGGCGGGCAAAGCCGACATCAGCGGCGTGCGTGCGATCGAAGACTCGCCGGCATATTCGGGGCCGGCGGCGATCAGCAGCGCGCCGCCCTTTTCGACATATTCGGAGATGTAGTCGTAATAGAGGATCGGCAGCACGTCGCGGTGCTGGTAGCGGTCGAAGATGATGAGGTCGAAATCCTTGATCTTCTCGACGAACAGTTCGCGCGTCGGGAAGGCGATCAGCGACAATTCGTTGATCGGCGTGCCGTCCTGCTTCTCGGGCGGCCGCAGAATGGTGAAATGGACGAGATCGACCGAGGCGTCCGATTTCAACAGATTGCGCCAGGTGCGCTCGCCCGCATGCGGTTCGCCCGAAACGAGCAGCACGCGCAAATTCTCGCGGATGCCGTCGACCAGCGCGATGGCGCGGTTGTTGGTGTCGGTGAGTTCGCCGGGTTCGCGGTCGATGGCGAGTTCGATGATGTTGCGCCCGGCGCCGGGGATGGTCACCTGCAGCGGCATGGCCTGGCCGACGGTGGCATGCTCGACCGCGACCTGCTCGCCATTGACCGAGACGCGCACATCGACCGGGCCGGCTTCGTTTTCCGTCGAGATGACGCGGTAGGTCATGTCGAGCGGCTTGCCGACGATGCCGAAACGCGGCGCGTTCTCGAAGCGGATGCGGCGATCCTTTTCGTGGTCGTTGCCGGTGATCAAGGCGTGCAGCGGGGCGTTGAAGTCGGGCGCGCCCGGGGGCGCGTCGTGCACCTCGCCATCGGTGATCATGATGGCGCCGCCGATGCGCGACGGCGGCACGTCGCGCAAGGCGCCTTCCAGCGCGCCGAACAGCCGTGTTTCGGTACGCTCCTCGGCGGCATCGGACTTGCCGGCCTCGACGACGCGGACGTCGAACTGCTTGAAGCGGCCTAGACGCTGCTGCAGTCCGGCGAGCGCTTCATCGGTCTGCCTGGTGCGGTCGCCGATGTCCTGGCTCTGGCTGCGGTCGACAATCAGCGCGACGACGCTTTTCAGGGGCTCGCGCTCCTCGTTGAGGAACACCGGGTTGAACAGGGCGGCGGCCAGCGCCAGCAGGGCGATGAAGCGCAGGACACCGCCGCGCTGGCGAAACCACAGGCCGACAAGCGCCAGCAGCGCCAGCGGTACCAGCACGAGGGCCAGCAATGGCCAGGAGATCAGCGGTTCGAAGGAGATCGACCAGTTCATCGGTTACTGCCCCAGCCGTTCGAGCAGAATGGGGACATGCACCTGGTCGGATTTGTAGTTGCCGGTCAGCATATACATCATGATGTTGACGCCGGCGCGCAGCGCATAGATGCGCTGCATCGGGTCGGCCGGCACCGTCGGCAGCAGCGGGTCGCCGTTCTCGTCGACGGCCCAGGCGCCGGCGAAATCATTGGCGGTGATCATGATCGGCGAGACACCATCGCCGGTGCGCACCGGCCGGTTGTCGGCGTTGCTGGCGTCGAGCGATGCCTCGACCCAGAGCGGGCTGCCGGCGAAGCGGCCAGGGAACTCCGGCAGGATGAAGAAGGACTTGGTCAGCACGTGGTCCGACGGCACCGGCTCCAGCGGCGGCACGTTGAGGTTGCCGAGGATGTCGCGCAGCCGCTCTGTCGCCGGGCTGGTCGAATCGGCGCCGATGCCGTTGGCGAACTGGTCGCGCGTGTCGAACAGCACCGTGCCGCCCTGTTGCATATAGGCGTCGATACGGGCGATCGCGGCCTGGCTCGGCATGGGGGCGGCCGGATCGATCGGCCAGTAGATCAGCGGATAGAAGGACAGTTCGTCCTTCGCAATGTCGACGCCGGCCGGTACGCCGGGTTCCAGCGCGGTCTTCTCGATCAGGAAGCGGGTCAGGCCCTCGAGCCCGGCACGGCTGATCGAATCGTCGCCCGGCACGCCGGTCAGCACATAGGCGATGCGGGTTTTCGAAATCGCCGTGATGGCCGCCTCGTCGCCCGGCTGGGCGTCGTCGGCGCGGGCGAAATCGGCATGGCCGAACAATGCGCCAAGTGCGATCAGGATCGCAGCGGTGGTGGCCACAGCGCCGGCACGGCGCCGCCGGCGCGAGAACAGCCCGCCCATCCAGAACACCGCCAGCGTGTCGAGCAGCATCAGCAACAGGGCGGCGGTGACCAGCGAACCTTTCAGATTGCGGGATTCATCGAAGGCGTACTGGATTGATGTGACCGGAACCGTGAGTTGCGGGCGCGCCAGCGGCACGAAGGTGCTTGCGGCATCGAGCAAATTGTGGGCGAAGACGCCGGTTTCCGAGCCGTAGAGGCCGGGCGGGTTCTCCAAGGTCACCCGCGCGCCGGCGCTCGGCACCAGTGGCCGTGCATCCGGCGTCGGCGGCACCAGCGAGCCGTCGGCCGCGATCATGCGGTAGGGTGCCAGCGATGTGGCGGCGGCTTCGGCATTGGCGATCGCCGCGCCCTGGTTGCGCGACAGCTGCACGATGCGACGCAGCATCTCGACGAAGCTGCCCGAGATCGGCAGGTTCGACCATGTCGCCTCGGGCGTAACGTGGAACAGCACCAGCGTGCCCTTGCCTTTCTTCAGCCCGGTGACCAGCGGCGTGCCGTCGGCAAGAGCGGCCCAGGTGCGCTCGACGATATCGGGTGTCGGTTCGGCCAGCACCTGCCTGCTCACGGTGACTTCCGTAGGCGGCGCCAGATCGGCGAAAGGACCGGCCTTGGGAAATTCGGTGACCGGCTGCGGCGAGGTCCAGGACAGTGCGCCGCCCAGCGAACGCTCGCCGGTGCGCAGGCGGACCGGCAGCAGATCGTCGTCATTGCCTGCGGCGGCCAGCCGCGAGCCGGCGAAACGCACCAGCGTGCCGCCATTGTCGACCCAGTCGACCAATCGCTGCCGGACCTGCGCCGGAATGGTGCCGATATCGGCCATGATGATCATCGCCGGCTTCTGGTCGAGGATCTGCGGGATGGCGTCGGCGAGATCGGCGCTGGAGGGTTCGACCAGATCGGCGAAGGGCTGCAGCGCGCGCCTGATGTAATAGAGCGGTGACAGAAGCGGCTGCGCCTGGTCGGCCTCGGCCTGCGATAACAGCCCGACGCGGCGGCGCTTGGAGCTTTCGTCGAGCACGCGCACCGCACCCGCCTGGCGCTCGCCGTCGAGGGCGATCGAAGCGAAGTCGTTGCGCAGCTCGAACGGCACCGCCATGGTGCCGGTGGCGGTGGCTTCGCCGGGCGCGAAGGTCAGCGTCGCATCGGCGATGCGGCGGCCCTTGTCATCGAAGGCGCCGGCGGTGACCTGCGCCGGTGCCGGGTCACCCGGCGCGCGGATGGCGGTGAGCGCAAAACCGTCGACCTGGTTGTCGGCGGCGGTGAGGCCGGTCAGCGAAAGCCGATCGGCCGTTGCCCAAACCACGCGTGCCGCATTCTTCGACAACAGCGTGTTGAAGGCGGCCTCGTCGCCCTTGGCCGCGAGGCCGTCGGCCAGCACGGCGACGCTGGCGCCGGGCAAGGTCTCCAGCACGCCGGCGACGCGGGCATAGACGGCGGGCCGATCGGTCGGGATCGGCCGCGGCTTGGCGGCGCGCAGCCGGTCGAGCGCGGCGGCGGCATCGAAGGGGCCGATCTCCGCATTGGCCTTTTCGGCGGTAAACGCGATGATGACCGGCACGCCGTTCGAGCCGGCATCCTTGATCAGCCGCTCGGCGGTGGCGACGCGCTTGTTCCAGTCGGCGGCACTCGCCCAGTCATTGTCGATGACCAGAGCAAGGGCCGCGCCCTCGGCCGGCAGCTTTTCGCGCGGGTTGAACACCGGTTCGGCCAGGGCCGCGACGATGAGGCCCGCCATCAGCAGCCTGAGCAGCGTCAGCCACCAGGGGCTTTGATGCGGCGTTTCCTCGCGCTTCAAGACGCGTGCCAGGATCTTCAGCGGCGGGAAGATCTCGGCCTGCGGCTTGGGCGGCGTCAGCCTGAGCAGCCACCAGATCACCGGCAGCGCCAGCAGACCCCACAGCACCATGGGCGCGCCAAAGGAGAGCGGCAGCCAGCTCATGCGACCGCCTTTCCAGGCTGACCGGTACGACCGCTACCGGCATAGCCGCCGTCGGCTGTCATCGCCATGTGCAGGCGCACCAGCGCGTCGGACGCCAGCCGATCGGTGTGGTTGACGGTAAAGCTCCAGCCGAGCCGCTTGCACCAGCCGGCCAGCTCCTGGCGGCGGGCGGTGTAGAGCAGGCGGTATTCGTCGCCGAGCATCTCGGCGCGTCCGGCGGTCAGCTTTTCGCCGGTCTCGGGATCGGTGAATTCGGTGCGGCCGGCATAGGGAAAGGTTTCCTCGGCCGGGTCGGCAACCTCGATCAGATG
This sequence comes from Mesorhizobium sp. WSM4310, assembly GCF_007003935.1. Classification (NCBI taxonomy): domain Bacteria; kingdom Pseudomonadati; phylum Pseudomonadota; class Alphaproteobacteria; order Hyphomicrobiales; family Phyllobacteriaceae; genus Mesorhizobium; species Mesorhizobium sp. WSM4310. Next base: position 47,889 of record NZ_VFTA01000021.1, on the reverse strand, counting down.
GGCGCGCACGCCGTGGCGGGCGAGCACGTCGAGCCATTCCATCGTCTCTTCGACCGGATCGAGGAAATCGCTGGCGATGACGATGTCGCAGAAGCGCCTGATGTCGGTGAGGTCAGGCTTGGCTGGCAAGTCGCCGGCATGCATCAGCTGGGCGGCGATGCGCTCGGCGCCGTTGCGGGCGGTGAATGGATCGGTCAGGCCCGGCCAGGCGATGCGTTCGCCGCTGCGCGACAACAGTTCGGCCATGGCCAGCGCCAGCACCAGCGCGCGCGACTGCTTGGAGACGCTGGCGCCGGTCGATTTGTAGAGCATGGACGGCGAAGGGTCGGCCCACAGCCACACCGTATGGGCGGCTTCCCATTCGCGGTCGCGTACATAGGTGTGGTCGTCGCGGGCCGAGCGGCGCCAGTCGATACGCGAGGAATCGCCCTCGACATAGGGCCGGAACTGCCAGAAATTCTCACCGATGCCGCGCTTGCGGCGGCCATGCCAGCCGGCGATCACGGTGTTGACGATGCGGCGCGCCTCGACCAGCAGGTCGGGCACCAGCGAAGCCCGCAACCGGCCACGGGCGAGCGCGTCGCGCGTTGCTGCCGGGGCCTGGACCTCGCCGATGCGCGCCATCAAATCCCTTTCACAAGCTTCGCCACCACGTCGCGCACGCTGGTGCCTTCTGCGCGGGCGGCGAAAGTCAGCGCCATGCGGTGCTGCAACACCGGCTCGGCCAGCGCCCGCACATCGTCGACCGAGGGCGCCAGGCGCCCGTCATAGAGCGCCCGCGCCCTCGTGCACAGCATCAGCGCCTGGCTGGCGCGCGGGCCGGGGCCCCAGGCGACATGCTTGTCGGTATCGGCATTGCCCTGGCCTGGACGGGCCGAGCGCACCAGAGTGAGGATCGCCTCGACGACGCTTTCGGGCACCGGCATGCGGCGGATCAGCGTCTGGATTTCCTTCAATCGAGCCGGCTGCAGCACATTCTGCGCCTTGGCATCCTCGATGCCGGTGGTTTCCAGGAGGATGCGGCGCTCGGCCTCGATTTCGGGATAGAGGATGTCGACCTGCATCAGGAAGCGGTCAAGCTGGGCTTCCGGCAGCGGATAGGTGCCTTCCTGCTCCAGCGGGTTCTGGGTCGCCAGCACATGGAACGGTGCGGGCAGGTCATAGCGGGCGCCGGCGATGGTGACATGGTATTCCTGCATGGCCTGCAGCAGCGCCGACTGGGTACGCGGCGAGGCGCGGTTGATCTCGTCGGCCATCAGCAACTGGGCGAAGATCGGGCCGGAGATGAAGCGGAAGGAGCGCTTGCCGGTCTCGTCCTGTTCCATCACCTCGGAGCCGAGGATGTCGGACGGCATCAGGTCGGGCGTGAACTGGATGCGGCGCGAATCGAGGCCGAGCACGATTCCCAGCGTTTCGACCAGCTTGGTCTTGGCAAGGCCGGGAACACCGACCAGCAGCGCATGGCCACCGGCCAGCAGCGCCACGAGCGTGCGTTCGACGACATTCTCCTGGCCGAAGATCACCCGGCCGACCCCGTCGCGGATCCTGGAAATGTCTGCCAGTGCCTTTTCGGCCTCGGCGATCATGTCCGTTTCGCTGATCGGGCTTTCCTTGACCATCACGCTCATTCGGCTCGATCCCTTCGCTTGGAAATACCGGCCCGCACCATATCATAGGTTGCCGCGATTCGGCCTCGCGTGGCGCCTATGGCCGAACTTAAATCACAGACTTAGGCTGACAAGCGGAACAACAGTGACTATTTCGTGACGATGACGGAACACGACGAACATCGCCAACAAAGCCTTACGCAGGCAACCGAGGCGCGCGGCCTGGAGGCGCTGATCTCGCGCGCGGCGCGCGCCGGCAAGGGCGCGGCGCCCGTGGAGCGCTGGAATCCCGACTTTTGCGGTGATCTCGACATGGAGATCAAGGCCGACGGCACCTGGTTCTATCTCGGCACGCCGATCGGTCGCATGCCGCTGGTGCAGCTCTTCTCCTCGGTGCTGCGCAAGGACGCGGATGGCAGGACCTATCTGGTGACGCCTGTGGAAAAGGTCGGCATCCGCGTCGCCGATGCGCCGTTCGTCGCCGTCGAAATGGATGTTTCGGGCAGTGGCGACGAACAGATCATCACCTTCCGCACCAATGTCGGCGACGTGGTCGAGGCCGGACCGGAACGGCCGCTGCGTTTCGTCGACGAGAACGAGACCGGGGGCCTGAAGCCCTATGTGCTGGTGCGCGGCAGGCTGGAAGCGCTGGTGGGGCGGCCTGTCATGTACGAGCTGGTCGGACATGGCGAGGAGATCGAGATCGGCGGCAAGGAGATGTTTGCCGTGCGCTCGAAGGGCGCGGTGTTTCCGATCATGCCGGCGGACCAGTTGAAGCGGCTGAGCGCATGATGGATCGCCTGTCACTGATGCCGTTTTCGTCGGCGGATTTTCGCGCGCGCTTCGCCGCGCAGCCGGAGGCGCATGCCGGCGACGACTATGGCGACCATCGCTTCAATCCGGGTCATCCGCGCCTCAACCAGGGCAAGGCGCTGCGCAATGCCGCGGTGCTGATCCCGGTGGTCGATCACGAAGACGAGGCGACGGTTTTGCTGACCAAACGGGCCGAAAAGCTGCGCAACCATTCGGGGCAGGTGGCCTTTCCCGGCGGCACCATCGATGCGACCGATGCCAGCCCGGAGGCGGCGGCGCTGCGCGAGACCTTCGAGGAGATCGGCCTTGACCAGGACCGCATCGAGATCATCGGCCGCATGCCCGACTATGTCGCCGGCAGCGGCTACCGCATCGCGCCGGTGCTGGCCATCGTGCGGCCAGGCTTCCAGCTGGCCTTGAATGCCGACGAAGTCGATGCCGCCTTCGAAGTGCCGCTGCGCTTCCTGATGGACCCGGTGAATCACAAGCGTGACAGCCGCATGTGGAACGATCTCGAATGGTTCTTCTACGACATGCCCTATGGCGACCAGCGTATCTGGGGCGTCACCGCGGGCATCATCCGCACGCTCTATGAAAGGCTCTATGCGTGAGTGTTTCGATCGCGGGCAGGGCCGACTGGCTCGCCGACAAGCATTTGCAGCGCCTGCTTGCCGCCCTGGCTGAAGGCGGCGAAGAGGCGCGTGTCGCCGGCGGCGCCGTGCGCAACACGCTGATGGGCCAGCCGGTCGCCGATGTCGACATCGCCACCACCTGTTTGCCGCAGGAAATCATCCGCCGCGCCGAGACGGAGGGTTTCAAGCCGGTGCCGACCGGCATCGAGCACGGCACCATCACGGTGGTCGCCGGCGGCAAACCCTATGAAATCACCACTTTGCGCGCCGATGTCGAGACCGACGGCCGCCGCGCCAAAGTGTCGTTCGGGCGCGACTGGAAGCTGGATGCGGAGCGGCGCGACTTCACCATCAACGCCCTCTACGCCGACGCGGATGGCTCCATCGTCGACCTGGTCGGCGGCATCGCCGATATCGAGGCGCGGCGGCTGCGCTTCATCGGTGATGCGGAAGCACGGATTCGTGAGGATTATCTGCGCATCCTGCGCTTCTTCCGCTTCTTCGCCTGGTATGGCGAAGGCCGGCCGGATGCCGAGGGGCTGAAGGCCTGCGCCCGGCTGAAGGAAGGCCTGGCCCATCTTTCGGCGGAGCGCGTCTGGTCCGAGTTGAAGAAACTGCTTTCGGCGCCTGATCCGTCGCGGGCGCTGCTGTGGATGCGGCAGGCCGGCGTCTTGACCGCCGCGCTGCCGGAAAGCGAGAAATGGGGCATCGACGCCATCCACGGGCTGACCAAGGCCGAGAAGGATCTGGGCTGGCCGGCCGATCCGATGCTGCGGCTGGAGGCGATCGTGCCGCCGGATGCCGCGCGCATGAAGACGCTGGCCGAGCGGCTGAGGTTTTCGACCGCGGAATTGGACCGTTTGCGCTACTGGGCGCTCTCGACGGCGGTCGAGCCGAAGACGACCGAGGGCGAACTGGCGAAAAGGCTCTATCGCGGCGACCGGCAAGGGGTTGTCGACCGCCTGCGGCTATCGCTTGCCGGAGCCCGGGTGCGCGCCGTCGAGAACAATGACGCGCTGCTCGAAGCCGGCGGCTTTTCGCGCCTGCTGGCCTTCGCGCTCAAATGGGAAAAACCGGTGTTTCCGCTGAAAGGCGCCGATCTGACGGCGCTCGGCGCCACGCCAGGGCCGAAGCTGGGCGAAATCCTCAAGAACCTCGAAACGGAATGGATCGAGGCGGGATTTGCCGCCGATCGCGGCACGCTGCTGGACCGCGCCGCGAAGGCGCTTGAAACTTAGACTGGAGCTTGCCCGGACGACCGTGCCGATCAAAAGGCATAGCCGAGGCGACGATTTGATCGGGCGAAAGGTCGCTCTCCTACCTGATCGCCGTGGGAGCCAGGGCGCGCGAAAGGCTTGCCTCGCCCTTGCCGTAGACCGAGGCCCTGTAGTTGACCAGCGTGTCGGTACGAGCCGTGTTGAGCAGATCGTTGGTGATCTGGGTCGCCGTGGCCGTGGTGAACTTGCTGCCGATGATCGCCGCATATCCTGAAATGATCGGCGCGGCGAAGGAGGTGCCATAAAGGCCTGTCTTGCTTCCATCGACACCAACCACGAGGAAGTGGCTTTGCACCAGCGCATTGGAGCCGGCGGTATTCGAATACCAGGCAAGCTGGGCCTTGCTGGACGTCGTGCCGTTGGTGGACAGCGCGCCGACGAAGATCGCGGATGGTTTTCCGATCAGGGCAAGGTCGAGATAGTCCTGCTGGCCGTTCGTGACCCCGCCCACAGCGACCGAATCGTTGCCCGCGGCCTTCGAAACGACAGCCGTCCCCCTGGTGGCGTAGGAGATGATGGAGGCTTCCTCCGGGGCCCAGCCGATCTGGTTCGAGCTGTAGCCCGCCCTGGCGTACATGCCGTAGCTCAGATTGAGCACGTTCAGGCCGGGCGCAAGGCCGACGGCCGAACCGGTTGAGAAGTCCTTCGACCTGATGGTCGCCAAGGGCGCGATCATGCCGGCTTCCTCACGCGTCCATTCACCGTGGCGCTGGGTTTGAACCCCAACACCGAAATTGCCGGAGAACCGCGATGTACTGGAGAAATCGTCGACGATCGTTATCGTGACGCCCCTGCCCTTGTATCCGGCGGCCCAAGCCGCGCCAATTTCGGGGCTCATCCACCGCTGTACTGCTTGCGTGCCCGCGACCGGGATCGTTGCGCTCACGCATGTGGACAGGCCGCCGCCGTGGCACAGCGCGGCCATCTCGTCCGCATTGACGGCCTCCTGTGCCGATGCCATCGGCGCCGACAGGATGGCGAGAGCCGTGGCGATGCCGAATTTGAAGCAACTCCCTGACATGCTGTTACTCCGTTCAAACAAGAACCAAGACGGGTGATCGCGAGTTTCGGGGCGAGATGATTTTCATTTGCATCCTCCCGGCGATCAGAAAGTTACACGGTAATTCAGCCAGATGTGCTGGCTCTCCGGTTTAGCGTTAACCAGATATTTCAAGGTTTCCTCAGGCGCCATCCGGCTGGCCGCGAGCCGGCAATTGACGCTGTAGGTGCCAAAATCGCCGTAATCGGCTTCGCAGGACTTTTCGGTAAGCTTGCCGCCGATGGTCGTAGTGAGCGAAAGGGAAAGAGTGCTGTTCGGGTTCGGATGCATCTGGGTGAGGAACCCAAGCTTGAGGCTTGGCTCGATCTGATACTTCACGCCCTCTTCTCCGGTCCCAAAGCCCCAAAGGATGCCGGTATCCTCCGTGATCTGGGTGAGCAGGTCCACATGCATGTCGACCCAGTTTGCCCGGTACCATTGGTTGAACGAGACAAAGGTCCCGTTCTGCAGTTCGTAGCCGCCATTGCCAAGGCTCCTCGCGCGGTCGCTGAGGGGCGAGCCCTGATGTATGTCGACCAACGATGTCGTCATGTCCTGGGCGGCAGCCGGCGACGCCCCGATGAGCGCGCACAGCAGGAGCGCCATCGTGCGGAACCTCACTCGACTGCCGGACTTTTCGCGCATGCGCGAAACACCTCGCCCACCTGATTCCGGATCAGCGCCTGGTGGCGACGGGCTCCTCTGGCAGCCCACTGTGGCCGGATTATCCTCGGGACGGTGGCACGGGTTCGGTTACCGCGTGGTTTATTTTAGCTGATGCAAATGTGATTTTTTGACCCCGTAAGGTCCGGCTCCGAGGCGCCCGCGGCGGCGCCCCGATCTCGAAGCGCCAACGCGGCTGGTTGCTAACGCTGGCGAAAGCAGGCCGGGCAAAGCCTAGGCGGCGTCGCGGACTTTTTCAATGCGCGAGCGGATCGCCTCGATCATGGTTTCGCGGATGGTCGTCTCGCCATGCGTCTCGCGCATATGCTCGACGGCACGGCGCATCACTTCGGCTTCCTCGTCGGCACGGGTGTGCCACTCACAGCCGGGAACAAGCGAGCCGCAGTGGAATTGCTTCATCGGATTTCTCCTTTTTCTCCAGGGAGCCTGTCGAGGCTCCGCGACTTTTTTGGCCCACGGTCCATTCCCGGACGTGGGCGGGGCGAGAGCTATAACACGCGAGGAGCGGTCTGGTTGCATCAAAGCATCGTGCACCGCCCGCCCTGTCTCCTCGACTTGACGCGATTCCAGAATGGAATTGCTCCGGCTGATCCTACGGCCAGCGCACCTCCGGCGGCAGGCTCGACAGGATCGAGGCGACATTGCCGCCGGTCTTCAGGCCGAAGATGGTGCCGCGATCGTGAAGCAGGTTGAACTCGACATAGCGGCCGCGGCGGATGAGCTGTTCGTCGCGGTCGCCGTCCGTCCAGTTCTCGTTGAAATTGGCGCGCACGAGGTGGCCGTAGACGACGAGGAAGGAGCGTCCGACGTCCTGGACGAAGTTGAAGTCGGCGTTCCAACCGCCTCTGTCCTCGCCAGAATGCAGCCAGTCGAAGAAAATGCCGCCAACGCCGCGCGGCTCGTTGCGGTGGGGCAGGAAGAAATACTCGTCGCACCAGGCCTTGAATTTCGGGTGGTCGGCGACGGCGGCGTTCTTTTCGCAGGCGAACTGCATGGCGCGGTGGAAGGCGACAGTGTCGGGGTCGTCCTGGGTACGGCGGCGGTCGAGCACCGGCGTCAGATCGGCGCCGCCGCCGAACCATTGCCTCGAGGTGACGACCATGCGCGTGTTCATGTGCACGGCCGGAACGTTGGGATTCCAGGGGTGCGCGATCAGCGAGATGCCGGAGGCCCAGAAGCGCGGGTCCTCCTCGGCGCCGGGCATTTGCTTCCTGAATTCGGGCGAGAACTCGCCGTAGACGGTCGAGGTGTGGACGCCGACCTTCTCGAAGACGCGGCCATGCATCATCGACATGGTGCCGCCGCCACCCTTGCCCTGGTCACGCTCCCACGGCGTCTTTTCGAAACGGCCCGGCGACCATGAGGCGAGGGGGCCCTGGAGATCCTGCTCGATCTGCTCGAAAGCGCCGCAAATGCGTTCGCGCAGCGCCTCGAACCACAGGCGCGCCTTCATCTTCTTCTCTTCAATGTCGGCGGGCAGGCCAGCGGGTATTTCAGGTCGTTCCAAAGTGCCGTCTCCGGTTGCGGGGTGGCCCGCCCCTACAAATGACTCGTCTTTTGCCGGCGCGATCCCTAATCTCTTAGGGGACAGGGTCAAGTCACTTTGCTTTTGCGCATGATCCTTTCGGGGGCATGTGCCAGGTGCAGGGAGTTGTTTCGTGCGCACCCCGGCAAGACCGCCGCTGGATGGCCTGAAGAAAAGGCTCGATCAGAGCCGGACCGAGCGCGCACGCATGCCGCGCGACGGCTTTCTGCGCGAGACCTTCGTCCTGCCGCGCTCTGATGCGCGGCTCAAGGCCAAGGAATGGTTCGAGCGCTTTCCCAAGCAAGCCTACTGGACGGAGATCGAAAGCTGGTTCGAGCGGCCGGGGGATTTGATCGAGTTCACCATCAGGCGGCTGCCGGCGGCCGATTAGGGTCCGACCAACAGCCTCCGCGCGCCCGCTCCCTCATTTGCCAGCCGGTCCCCCTTGTTCCTGAGCGGGCATTTGTCGATCGACATGCAGCCGCAGCCGATGCAGTCGCTCAGCCCGTCGCGCAGTTTCTTCAACTGGGCGATCTTGTGGTCGAGCGCGTCGCGCCATGCGGTCGACAGCAATCCCCAGTCGTCGCGCGTCGGCGTGCGGCTTTCGGGCAGCGACGCAAGGGCTTCGCCGATTTCGGCGAGCGAGATGCCGACCTCCTGCGCGACCTTGATGATTGCCACCCGCCGCAGCACGTCGCGGCCGTAACGGCGCTGGTTGCCTGACGTGCGGTGGCTGCGGATCAGCCCGCGCGTCTCATAAAAATGCAGTGCCGACACTGCCACGCCGCTGCGCATGGCCACCTGGCCGACCGTCAATTCCGTTGCTGGAGCCATTTCCGATTTTCCGCTTGACCTCAAGTTAAGTTGAGCTTGTAGCGAAGAAATGCTGATTGGGCAAATGACAGGAGAAGGCGATGTGCGCCTGGGTGAGAATGGCCGGAGAAACCGCTGTCGTCGGCGACGGCAAGGCTGTCGATGGGCCGCCGATCCTATCCGAGCTGCCGGACGGCCTCGCCCGCCACCATGGCGACGGACAGCGCGACATTGATGCTGCGCGCGATGCCCTGCATGGGGATAGTCAGCCGCGCATCCGCCGCCTGATGGACAGGATCCGGCACGCCCGCGGATTCGCGGCCGAACAGAAGGATGTCGCCGTCCGCAAAGCTGAAGCTGGTGTAGGGGGTCGCAGCTTTGGTCGACAGAAGCACCAACCGGCGCCCGTCCTTGTTGCGCCAGTCCTCGAAGGCGTTCCAGTCGACATGCCGGGTGAGGGCAGCCATTTCGAGGTAGTCCATGCCGGCGCGCTTGAGCGCCTTGTCGGACAGCGGAAAGCCGGCCGGCTCGATGATGTCGACGCCAAGGCCGAGGCAAGCGGCGAAGCGCAGGATTGTCCCGGTGTTGCCGGCAATATCCGGCTGGTAGAGCGCGATGCGGAGACGACGGTTCATTTCCGCATCCTTCTAATAAGTGGCAGATCGGCCACAGGAGCTTTCCGGTTTTTGAAATTCCTGGACCTGCGGGTGGCCATTTTCTGCGAAGTCGGGTATGTCAATCGCATTGTCAACCCGAACCGATGGAGGGGACACTCATGATGACCATGCACATCCAGCGCCCCTCTCGTGGGCTTGTACGCCTGCCGGCGGCTTCGGTACGACGATTCACCTGACTCTCTAAGACTTGATCGCACCGATTCCCGCCGAGACGATTTTTCGGCTCTTGAAGGAATCCTGCGATGTTTTTCAAAAAGTCAAAAGGGCTGAACGCCCCAGCTGAACATGTCCAGACCGACTCGTTCAGTCGTGTCCGGACCGACGCTTATCGTGTCCAGACCGATGCCGAGCGTCGGTTGCGGACCGAGGCAATCCGCGCCTCCGGCCGAATGCCGGCGGACGATGTTGCTTGGCCTTTTCATCTTTATTTTCATACGGAGGACGGACCGATGTTCGATCCCTACAGAATACCGGGCTCGAGGAGCCTGCATATCCACCGACTGCCGACCTGGGCGCTGTTGATCGGCGAGACCTATTCGTCCGCGGTCCATGCCGAAGTCCGGCGCCGGCCGCACCGCGGCATGCTGCCGGATGTCGATTTCTCGCACGCTGTTCCGGACCCCAGCCGGCCTTCGCTGGTGCGCCGGATCATCCGGCTGATCCGGCCGGGCGCGAAAATCCGGCTTGTCGACACCGCGTCGACAGGATCGGCGAACGAGCCTGTCGGCGAAAAGCCCACGAGCCCCTATATTGGGCGAAGCGGGGCCGACGATTCCGGACCGTCGGCCCTCGGCGCCACACGGTCCGAGGACTTCGTACGTTCACGCGCCGCGTAAGCGGAAAACAGATTTCACAGGCATGACCTATGTTGTTGTTTAGCTGGTTTGAAAGAAGGCTCGATCCGTTCCCCACGGCGGAACCGGTCGAGCCGCCGAAGACGCTGGTAGCCTTCTGCCTGCATTATACGCGCGGCGCCTGGCCCTATATCCTTGTCGACGCGGTGCTGGTGGCGGCCATCGCCATCGCGGAAGTCTGGATGTTCGGCTTCCTTGGCCGCATCGTCGACTGGCTGTCGGGGCAGAATCGCGAAACCTTCCTGCAGACGGAAGGCTGGAAGCTCGCCGGAATGGCCTTCATCGTGCTGTTCGCACTGCCGGGCACGGTATGGGTGCATTCGCTGCTCAACCAGCAGACGCTGATGGGCAACTATCCCATGCGCATCCGTTGGCAGGTGCACCGCTACCTGCTCAACCAGTCGATGAGCTTCTACCAGGACGAGTTCGCCGGCCGCATCGTCACCAAGCTGATGCAGACCGCGCTCGCCGTGCGCGAATGCGTCATCAAGGTGATCGACGTGCTCAACTACGTCATCGTCTATTTCCTGGGCATGCTGTTGATCGTCGGCTCCGCCGATTGGCGGCTGGCCGCGCCCCTGGCGGTCTGGCTGGTCGGCTACGTGCTGTTGCTGCGCTACTTCATTCCCCGGCTGGGTAAGGTCGGCGAGGAGCAGGCCAATGCGCGCTCGGTCATGACCGGCCGCGTCGTCGACAGCTACTCCAACATCCAGACAGTCAAGCTGTTCAGTCATGCCAAGCGCGAGGCGACCTTCGCCAGGGAAGGCATGATGGGCTTCCTCGACACGGTCTACCGGTCGATGCGGTTGGTGACGGTGCTTTTCGGCACACTCTACATTCTGAACGCCTTGCTGCTGTTCTCGGTCACCGCCATCTCGCTGTGGCTGTGGATGGGGCAAGTGGTGACGATCGGCGCGGTCGCCGTGGTCATCGGCCTGGTGCTGCGGATGTGGGGCATGTCGCAGTGGATCATGTGGGAGATGTCGGGCCTGTTCGAGAACATCGGCACCGTCCAGGACGGCATCGCCTCGATCTCGCTGCCGCGCCTTGTCGAGGACAGGCCGGATGCGAAGGCGATCGCCGTTTCCAGGGGCGAGATCCGCTTCGAGGATATCCGCTTCCACTATGGCAAGCAGAAAGGCGTGATCGAAAACCTGTCGTTGACGGTGAAGCCGGGCGAGAAGGTCGGCATTGTCGGCCGCTCGGGCGCCGGCAAGTCGACGCTGGTCAACCTGCTGTTGCGCTTCTACGATCTGGAAAGCGGCAAGATCCTGATCGACGGCCAGGAGATCGCCGGCGTGAAGCAGGATTCGCTGCGCGCCCAGATCGGCATGGTCACGCAGGACACCTCGCTGCTGCACCGTTCGGTGCGCGAGAACATCCTCTACGGCCGGCCCGATGCTTCGGACGAGATGCTTGTCGAGGCGGCGCGGCGGGCCGAGGCGCTGGACTTCATTGGCGGGCTCGCGGATCACAAGGGCCGCAAGGGGTTCGACGCCTATGTCGGTGACCGCGGCGTCAAATTGTCCGGCGGCCAGCGGCAACGCATCGCCATTGCTCGCGTTATGTTGAAGGATGCACCTATACTTATCCTTGACGAGGCGACATCAGCGCTGGATTCCGAGGCGGAAGCGGCCATCCAGGAGAACCTCTACAAGCTCATGCAGGGCAAGACCGTCATCGCCATCGCCCATCGGCTGTCGACAATCGCGGCGATGGACAGGCTTGTGGTGATGGATCAAGGCCGTGTCATCGAGGAAGGTTCGCACGAGGAACTGGTCGCCAAGGGCGGGCTCTACGCGCAGCTGTGGCAGCGCCAGTCGGGCGGGTTCCTGCTCGAGGACATACCGGCCGATGTCGCCAATGACGTGATCGCGAAAGGGCAAGCCGCAGAATGATGGCCGCCGCATGATGACAGCCATCTATCGCTGGTTCGAGAACTGGGTCTATCCGTTCAGGGAGCCGGCGAATCTTCGGCCGCCGTCGAGTGTCGGCGGCTTTCTGTGGCACTATGTCGGCCAGGCGAAGTTCGCCTTCTTCGCCATGCTGGTCATCGGCGGCATCGCGCCGCTGGTCGAGGCCGGCCTGTTCTACTTCGTCGGGCGGCTGGTCGACATACTCGACCAGCTTCCCGGCGGGCGCAGCTGGCACGCGCTGTGGGCCGCCGCCGGCCCCGAGCTGGTGTTCATGATCGCGGTGGTGCTGGTCATCCGCACCATCGTCGTCGGCCTGTCGGCGCTGGTCGATGAGCAGACGATCACGCCCGGCTTCTACAATCTGGTGCGCTGGCAGGCGCACCGGCATGTGTCGCGCCAGTCCTACGCCTTCTTCCAGAACGATTTCGCCGGCCGCATCGCGACGAAAGTCTGGCAGGCGGGGCAAGCGACCGGCGACCTGATGGAGAGCTTCATCGAGGTCATCTGGTTCATGGTCGTCTACACGGTGACGACGCTGGCGCTGGTCGCCGGACTGGATCTCCGACTGGCGGTGCTGGTGGTGATCTGGATTTCCGCCTTCGGCTGGCTGGCGAAACTTTATCTGCCGGCGATCCGCAAGCATGCCGAGGCGACAGCCGAGGCCGGCTCGATGATCAATGGCCGCATCGTCGATTCCTATTCCAACGTGCAGACGCTGAAACTGTTCTCGGCCGACGGCGACGACCGCTATATCAAGAACGGCTTCGACATCTATCTCGACGCGCTGCGCCCCTTTACCCGCCGGTTGACCGGCGTGCGTATGGCGCTGACGACACTGTCGGGCGTCATGATCACGACGATCGGTTGCTTTGCCGTCTATCTCTGGGTCGAAGGCTCGATCACCGTCGGCGCGGTCGCCTTCACGCTGTCGCTGGTGCTGCGGCTCAACATGCTGCTCGGCCGGGTGATGATGCAGCTCAACGGCATATTGCGGAATCTCGGTGTGCTGGAGAATTCCAAGGCGCTGATCTCGCAGCCGCTGGGGCTTGTCGATGCGCCCGATGCCAGGGAGCTTGTCGTTGCCGGCGGACGCATCGACGTGAAGGGGGTCGAGTTCCACTATGGCAAGGGGTTCGGCGTGCTGAACGGCATCGACCTTGTCGTCAAGCCCGGCGAAAAGGTCGGGCTGGTCGGGCCATCGGGTGCCGGCAAGACCACGCTCGCCAACCTGATCCTGCGGCTCTACGACCTGGAAGGCGGGTCGATCACTGTCGATGGCCAGAACGTCGCCAAAGTCACGCAGAATTCGCTGCGCGCCAATATCGGCGTCGTCAGCCAGGATACGGCGCTCTTCCACCGTTCACTGCGTGACAACATCAAGCTCGGCATGCCGGATGCAACCGACGCCGAGGTGATCGCGGCGGCCAAGAAGGCCGAGGCGCATGACTTCATCCTCGGCCTGCGCGACAACCGGGACCGCGCCGGCTACGAGGCCTATGTCGGCGAGCGCGGCGTCAAACTGTCGGGCGGCCAGCGCCAGCGCGTGGCGATTGCCCGCGTCTTCCTCAAGGACGCGCCGATCCTGATCCTCGACGAGGCGACCTCGGCGCTCGATTCCGACATCGAGGCGGCGATCCAGGAGAATCTCGCCCGGCTGATGGAGAACAAGACGGTCATCGCCATCGCCCACCGGCTGTCGACCATCGCCGCGCTCGACCGGCTGGTGGTGCTCGACGGCGGCCGCATCGTCGAGCAAGGCACGCATGATGAACTGGTGGCACTCGGCGGGCTCTATGCGCGGCTGTGGAGGCGGCAGTCCGGCGGCTTCCTCTCTCACGAGGACAGCGTGCTCGAAGAGACGCGGCCGGCGGAGTAGGCGCATGGGCGGGACGCCGGAAGTCGGTTATGTGCTCAAGCGGCTCCGGCCGACCACGCCGGCCTTCGACAGGCTGAAGGATGAGAGCCGGCTGGAAGGCTACTGGATGCTGGTGCGCCTGGCGGATGGCTGGGCAAGTGGCCGCAACAAGTTCCTCAAGCGGGGCGAGGCGTTGTTCGGGGCGTGGCATGGCGCCGAACTTGCCGGTGTATGCGGGCTGAACATCGATCCCTATGCCGGGGGCAGGGACCAGGGCCGGGTCCGGCACCTGTTCGTCAGCGCGCCTCACCGCCGCGCCGGCCTCGGCCGCATGCTGGTCGAGACCGTCATCGATCGGGCACGCCGCCATTTCACCGCGTTGAACACCCGCGCGCCGCGGGACGCCTTCGGCTTCTATGAAAGGCTTGGCTTTCGGCGCGTGGAAGGCGAAGAATTCGTCACCCACCGCATGCTTTTGGGGAAGGGGAACTGAAATGTCCTTGCGTCCGCCGTCCCGTCTTGCCGGCTCTTCGGCCGCTGAAGCGGCCTTCGACACGCTTGGCCACGAAGTCCTGGCCGAAAAGGCGGCCGCACTCGGCCGCGCCGGCCAAAAGGTCGAGGAAACGCTGGCCATGTTGCGCGACAATGCCGATGAGGAGTGGCGCCCCAAGCTTCTCAAGCAGGCCGCCGAGGCGGTGCACGGCTATTTCATCCAGCGCGAGCTGTGCGGCTTGCGCAAGCACGATGGCGTCATCCGCGAATACGACATCCCCAGGGCCGTGCTGGTCAGGCTCGGCGCCCGCTAGGCTCGGCGCTTGCAGCGCTGATTTCCCTATGGAATCGCGCCAGGCGGATGGCGAGCGCTTCGGGGTTCTCGTCGGCGACGAAGTGCCCGCTGTCGGCTATGACGTCGCCTATGACATTCGAGAGCCCGGCAGCCCGCAGGCCATCGACATAGTCGCCGATCTCGCCGGGCTCGGCCGCACCCCTGAGATACAGCACCGGAACCGCGATCGGCGTGGCGGGCCGCGCGGCATTGGCCTTGGCATCCTCGGGGAAGGCGCGATACCAAGCGAAACCGGCCTGGAGGCTTTCGGGCCGGGAATAGGCCTTTGCGTAGATTTCCCTGGCATCGTCGGGGATCGCGGCCCGATCCTGCGAAAGCACATTGAAGAAGAAGTCGAAATAGGCGCTCTGATGGCCGCTCACCAGCGTTTCCGGCAAGGCCGGAACGGCATGGAACGCAAAGTGCCAGATCTGCGGATTGCGAATGACCTTCTCCCACGGCGCCACGCCTGGAATGACGACATCCATGATCACCGCGCCGCTGAGAATGTCCGGATGGTCGCGCAACAGGGCAAATACGATCTGGCCGCCGACATCATGGCCGGCGACCACGAGGTGCCGCAGCTCGCAAGCCTCGGCGACGCCTCTCATCAGCCTTGCCAGGGTCCGCTTGTCGCCAGCCCGGGGCATGCCTTGTGAGCCACCGATGCAGGGCAGATCGGGGGCGACGACCCGGTAGTCGGCTGCCAGCCGGCCGATCACCCGTTCGAACGCGTAGGAGCTTTGCGGCCATCCGTGCAGCAGGAGGAATGCCGGCGCTTCGGCCGGACCCGCCTCGCGGATGGCAATGCTCAGTCCTTCGATTTCGACGGTCGAGACTTGCATGTCCTGATCCTGCCGACTGCCTCTGCCATAGATCTAGGCGGCAATCGGGAATTCGACAGGGCCTTGAACCGTCACTCGAGCCACTTTGTGATGAACGTGCCGTTCTCGTGAATGTCGGTCGTTTCCAGCGGGCCCGGACCGAGATTGGTGAATTTGTGCGGCGTGTGGGGTGGCACGATGACGATCTGGCCGGCGGAAGCCTCGATTTCCTTGTCGCCCACGGTAAACAGCCCGGTGCCCTGGCGGATGATGAAGATCTCCGCATAAGGGTGGGAATGCAGCCGTGGGCCGCCGCCGACATCGGGCAGGTAGTTGAAAATCAGGCAGGAGCTGGAGCCGTAGGCGCCGCCTTGCAACTCGCCCTTCCAATGGTCGGAGCGAACTGCCCATTCGTCGCGGTCTATGACGTGCGCCATGCGATGGAGGATAGATCACACCGGCGCCCCGTGTCGAGGCAAGCTTGAGCCTTGGATTTTGCTGATATTTCCCGGTTGTTTAGCAGCCTTTTGCGGCCCTCTGCCGTTCCACCGGACAATAGGGGATTTTGTCCCCGCGACAATCTGCCCTTGTGCCTTGAGCCGTCTGGACAAAAACGGGCTTCACGCATAAACCGAAGTCCAAATGCCGGAGGAATTCGCTAGCCTGTTCGCCATGCGCTGTCGGGTTGGCGTGATTGAGCGGGGAACAAGGCTCGGCCACCGGCGCGGAAGAGGCGAAAGGATCAGGCACCCGTGAGCGCAACCGACATCCACGATCCCAATCGTCGAGATTTTCTTTATGTCGCCACGGGCATGGCTGCCGTGGTCGGAGCCGGCGCCGTCGCCTGGCCTTTCATCGACCAGATGCGCCCCGATGCCTCGACGCTGGCGCTCGCCTCGGTGGAAGTCGATGTCGCCTCGCTGACGCCTGGCATGTCGCTGATCGTCAAGTGGCGCGGCAAGCCGGTCGTGGTGCGCAACCGCACCGAAAAGGAAATGAAGGACGGCGAGGCCGTCAACCTCTCCGATCTCAAGGATCCGATCGCCCGCAACGCCAATCTGCCGGCCGATGCGCCGGCGACCGACGCCAACCGCACCACGCCCGGCAAGGAAGCCTGGATGGTGATGGTTCAGGTCTGCACGCATCTGGGCTGCATCCCGCTCGGCCAGGAAGGCGATTTCGGCGGCTGGTTCTGCCCGTGCCATGGTTCGCAATACGACACCGCCGGCCGCATCCGCAAAGGCCCGGCACCGGAAAACATGGCTGTGCCGGTATTCAAATTCATTTCCGATACCAAGATCCTTATCGGTTGAGGCAGGGGATATTTCGATGAGCGAGGGACACTCGACCTATACGCCCAAAACCGGTCTCGGACGCTGGTTCGACGCCCGCATGCCGCTGCCCCGGCTGGTCTATGACAGCTTCGTCGCCTATCCGGTGCCGCGCAACCTCAACTATGCCTGGACCTTCGGCGGCATCCTGTCGATCATGCTGGCGGCGCAGATCCTGACCGGCATCGTGCTGGCCATGCACTACACGGCCGACACCAATCTCGCCTTCGGCTCCGTCGAAAAGATCATGCGCGACGTCAATTCCGGCTGGCTGTTGCGCTACCTGCATGCCAACGGCGCCTCGTTCTTCTTCGTCGCCGTCTACATCCATATCTTCCGTGGCCTCTATTACGGCTCCTACAAGGCGCCGCGCGAGCTGCTGTGGATCCTGGGCTGCATCATCTATCTGCTGATGATGGCGACCGGCTTCATGGGCTATGTGCTGCCATGGGGGCAGATGAGCTTCTGGGGCGCCACCGTCATCACCGGCTTCTTCAGCGCCATTCCGCTGGTCGGCGACTGGATCCAGCAGCTGCTGCTCGGCGGCTTTGCCGTCGACAATCCGACGCTGAACCGCTTCTTCGCGCTGCACTACCTCTTGCCGTTCATGATTGCCGGCGTCGTCGTGCTGCACGTCTGGGCACTGCATGTCGTGGGCCAGTCGAACCCGACCGGCATCGAGGTCAAGTCGAAGACCGATACCGTGGCCTTCACGCCCTACGCGACCATCAAGGACGCATTCGGCATGATCGTGTTCCTGTTCGTCTTCGCCTATTTCGTCTTCTACCTGCCGAACTATCTCGGCCATCCTGACAATTACACGGTCGCCAACCCGCTGAAGACCCCGGCCCATATCGTTCCGGAATGGTACTTCCTGCCGTTCTACGCGATCCTGCGCGCCATCACTTTCAACATCGGGCCGATCAATTCCAAGCTCGGCGGCGTGCTGTGCATGTTCGGCGCCATCGTCATGCTGTTCCTGGTGCCCTGGCTCGACACTTCCAAGGTGCGCTCGGCGGTCTACCGGCCCTGGTACAAGCTGTTCTTCTGGCTGTTCGTGGCCGATGCCATCCTGCTCGGCTGGCTGGGCTCGCAGCCGGCGGAAGGCAGCTATGTCTTTATGGCGCAGATGGCGACGCTTTTCTACTTCGCCTTCTTCCTGGTCGCGCTGCCGGTGCTTGGCCTGATCGAGACGCCGCGCAGGCTGCCGAACTCGATCACCGAGGCGGTGCTCGAAAAGAACAAGGGTGGCAGCGGGCATCCGGCGGGCGCCACGGCCGCGCCAGAGACCAAGGGCTGAGCGGTAGAGAATCTAAGGGGATTTGGCATGAAAAAGATTCTCACCTCGCTGGCGCTGGTCGGCCTTGTGGCCGCCGGCACCGCAGCGTTCGCGGCCGAAGAGGCGCACAACGCCGCGGCACCCACGCATTTCCCGATCGACGAGCCGAAGGAAATGAGCTGGAGCTTCACCGGCCCGTTCGGCACCTATGACAAGGCGCAGCTGCAGCGCGGCCTGAAGGTCTACAAGGAAGTCTGCTCGGCCTGCCATTCGATGAACCTGGTGGCGTTCCGCACGCTGTCGGACCTCGGCTACAACGAAGCCCAGGTCAAGACGCTGGCCGCCGGATACACCATCCATGACGGCCCCAACGACGCCGGCGACATGTTCGACCGTCCCGGCAAGCCGTCCGACCATTTCCCGGCGCCGTTCGCCAATGAGGAAGCCGCGGCTGCCTCCAATGGTGGCGCTGCCCCGCCCGACATGTCGCTGCTGGCCAAGGCGCGCGGCGTCGAGCGCGGCTTTCCGCAGTTCGTCTTCGATATCTTCACCCAGTATGACGCGGGCGGCCCCGACTATATCCATTCGCTGCTGACCGGCTACGACCAGACGCCGCCGGCCGGAATGGTCATTCCCGAGGGCACGCACTACAACCCGTACTTCATGTCCGGCGTGTCGCTGAAGATGCCCAAGCCGCTCTCCGACGGCCAGGTGACCTATGATGACGGTTCGCCGCAGACAGTCGACCAGTATGCCCGCGACGTATCGGCCTTCCTGACCTGGGCCGCCGAGCCGCACATGGAAGACCGCAAGAAGATGGGCTTCCGCGTGCTGGTGTTCCTGCTGCTCTTCGGCGCGCTGGTCTACCTGACCAAGCGCAAGGTGTGGGAAGGCGTGGCCCACTAAGCCGGCGTAGCCAACGACCAAGAAAGGCGCCGAAAGGCGCCTTTTTTGCATGTCCGGCGACAGGCTGTGTCACATGACCGTCACCGCCAACAGCGATCCTGCGCCATTCGCACAAAAGGATCGCACCCATGAAGAAATACGCATCGCTGACAGCCGGTCTGCTGTTGCTGGTCATCGGCTCTGCCGCCCGGGCCGAAGACGCAAAACCCTTCGTCACGTACAAGGACATCGACCTGACGATGATCCTGCCGCCGCCACCGGCAAATGATTCGGCGCAGACCAAGGCCGAACTCGGCGAGGTGCTGACGCTGCAGGTGACACGCACGCCCGAGATGGTGGCCAGCGCCGTCGCCGACTCCGAGGAGAATGTCTGGCGCTTTGCCAATGTGATGGGGCCGAATTTCAACAAGGACAAGCTGCCGAAATTCAGCGCCTTCTTCGATCGCGTGGTCGAGACCGAAGGCGCTGTCGTCGATCCGGCCAAGGATGTCTGGAAGCGCCCGCGTCCGCATCAGCTCAGCGACCTCGTCAAGCCTGTGGTCAAGTTGTCGAGCTCCGGCTCCTGGCCATCCGGCCACGCCACCGTCGGCACCATGATGAGCATCATCCTGGCCGACATGGTTCCGGAGAAGCGCGCCGAGATCATGGCGCGGGCGGCCGAATACGCCCACAACCGTGAGGTTGGCGGTATCCACTATGCGTCCGACGTCGAGATGGGCAGGATTTCCGGCAGCGTCATTGCCGCTGTCCTGCTCAACCGGGACGACTTCAAGGCCGAATACGAAGTGGCCAGGGCAGAGCTTCGTTCCGATCTCGGCATGTAAATTCCGTCAGCAGTCGGCTTCGACGCGAGGGGCGCTCCAGGCGCCCCTTTTCTGTTCACGGCCATGCTCGGCGCGAGTTCCGCAATTAGCCCGTTGGCAGGGCTGCATTGGATTGATATTCGAGGCATAGAAGGGCGGCGAATGCTGGCCTGCCATGGGCCTGGGAATCGATGATGCGGCTTCGTGACTGTCATAACTTTTCCGATTTCCGCCGCATGGCGCAGCGAAGGCTGCCCGGGCCGATCTTCGACTACATCGATGGCGCGGCCGACGACGAGGTCACCTATCGCCGCAACACCGAAAGCTTCGAGACCTGCGACCTCGTTCCCAACGTGCTGCGCGGGGTGAGCGAGATCGACATGTCGGTGACGGTGATGGGGCAGAAGCTGGCGATGCCGTTCTATTGCTCGCCGACCGCCCTGCAGCGGTTGTTCCATCATCAGGGCGAGCGCGCGGTGGCCAAGGCCGCCGCCAAATACGGCACCATGTTCGGTGTCTCTTCGCTTGGCACGGTCAGCCTCGAGGAGGCGCGCGGGATCAGTGCCAGTCCGCAGGTCTACCAGTTCTACTTCCACCGGGATCGCGGCCTCAACCGGGCGATGATGCAGCGGGCGAAGCAAGTTGGCGTCGAGGTGATGATGCTGACCGTCGACAGCATCACCGGGGGAAACCGCGAGCGCGACAAGCGCACCGGCTTTGCCATTCCCTTCAAGCTCAACCTCGCGGGGATGGCGCAGTTCGCGCTCAAGCCGGCCTGGGCGATCAATTATTTCACCCATGAGGGGTTCAAGCTGCCGCAGCTCGACGAACATGTCGACATGGGCGGAGGCACGATGTCGATCAGCCGCTATTTCACTGAAATGCTCGACCCGTCGATGACCTGGGACGATGTCGCCGAGATGGTCAGGCAGTGGTCGGGCCCGTTCTGCCTCAAGGGCGTCATGTCGGTCGAGGACGCCAAACGCGCCGTCGAGATCGGCTGCAGCGGCATTGTGCTTTCCAATCATGGCGGCCGGCAGCTGGACGGCTCGCGGGCGGCATTCGACCAGTTGGCCGAGATCGTCGATGCCGTCGGCGACCGGATCGACGTCATCATGGATGGCGGCGTAGAGCGCGGCACGCATGTGCTGAAGGCTCTGTCGCTCGGCGCCAAGGCCGTCGGCATCGGCCGTTACTATCTGTTTCCGCTGGCGGCGGCCGGCCAGCTGGGTGTCGAACGGGCGCTTGAACAGATGCGGGTCGAGATCGAACGCGGCATGAAGCTGATGGGCTGCAGTTCGATCGGACAATTGTCGCGCGAGAACCTGCGCTTCCGGTGACCAGCAGAGGATCGGCGCGGACGGTCACTGCGCCTGGCCAGGCCAATCCTTTGCCGGACGCGCTTGTCTCGGCCGCCACATCGCGCTAGCCGTTGTCGGTCGCGTCGCGCTACGATCAGCCTCCCGCGCGTTCCAAACCTGTCAGCTGGATCATCCGGAGCCGCCTCATGAAACCTTCGCTCGAAGACACGCTGCTGGCGGCGATCCGCACCATCCCGGATTATCCCAAGCCCGGCATCCTGTTTCGCGACATCACCACCCTGCTTGGCAATGCGCGCGCTTTCCGCCGCGCCATCGACGAACTGGTGCATCCCTATGCCGGCCAGAAGGTCGACAAGATCGCCGGCATCGAGGCACGCGGCTTCATCCTGGGCGGGGCCGTCGCCCACCAGCTTTCGGCCGGCTTCGTGCCGATCCGCAAGAAGGGCAAGCTGCCTTTCGAGACGGTGCGCGTCGCCTACAGCCTGGAATACGGGCTGGACGAAATGGAAATGCACAAGGACGGCATTTCCCCAGGCGAAAAGGTGATCCTGGTCGACGACCTGATCGCCACCGGCGGCACGGCGGAAGCGGCGGTCAAGCTGCTGCGCCAGATCGGCGCCGATATTCTTGCCGCCTGCTTCGTCATCGACCTGCCCGATCTCGGCGGCCGCGCCAAGCTCGAGGCGCTTGGCGTGCCGGTAAGGACGCTGATCGGGTTCGAGGGACATTGAGAGGCGGTTCTTCCTTCTCCCCTTGTGGGAGAAGGTGTCGCCGAAGGCGACGGATGAGGGGTGTTCCAGGGAACGCCAACGCCTCACTCCGCTGGAACACCCCTCAACCGTCTCGGCGCTGCGCGCCGATCCACCTTCTCCCACAAGGGGAGAAGGAAGGGGCGTTGCGGCTACTCTACCTTCACCAGCACGGCGCTTTCAAACTCCAGCACCTTGTCGCCGGTCGAATCGAAACCTTCCGCGCGCAGCGACAGCATTCGCCAGCCGGGGCGCGAGGCGATGGCGCGATGGGACAGCGCGGTGCGGCTGAAGGTGACGGTCTCGCCGGCATGGACCGGCTTCAGCCACTTCAGGTTCTTGAAGCCGGGCGAGGGGCCGAATTCCGGGGCCGGGCCGGGGCCCTTCCAACTGGCCCCCTCGGCATCCATGCTCGCTTCGAGGTTGAGCTTCATCCAGGTGGCGGCGGTGTGCCAGCCGGAGGCGCAAAGCCCGCCGAGCACGCTCTTCCTGGCGGCCGCCTCGTCGATATGGAAGATCTGCGGGTCGTATTTGCGGGCGAACGCCTTGATCGCCTCGGGCTCGAATGTGTGCGAGCCCAGCGTCATCGTGGTGCCGATGCGGAAGAATTCATCCAGGGTCATGCCTGACACCCCGCGGCATCGCGCGTCAGGAACATGACGGAATTCTCAAGCTCGAAGACGCTTTCGCCGCGCTGGTTGACCAGTTCGCTGCGCATCGTGATGAGGCCGAGTTGCGGCTTCGATCGCGACAGGCGTTTGGCCAGGACAACCAAATTGCCTCTGAGCGTATCGCCAGCCAGGACCGGCTTCTTCCATTTGACCTGGTCGACGCCGGGCGCGCCCTGGCAGGTGGAGTCCAAAAGGAAGGCATCGCACAGCATGCGCATGAACATGGCGCAGGTGTGCCAGCCCGAGGCCGAGAGGCCGCCGAGGATGCTGGCCTTGCCGGCTTCCTCGTCGAGATGCATCGGCTGGGCATCGAATTCACTGGCGAACTCGATGATCTCGGCCGCGCTCACCTGTTTCGTGCCGAGGTCGAACGAGGCGCCCTCGACGAAATCCTCATAGGCCCATGTCTTTGCGCTCATGTCGGCAATCCGGTCAAATCCCAAGGATCGGGCAACCCGGATGCAGGCCGGCAGCGATTTGGTCAAGTCCTTTCTGGTGAGCCAGCCTGAGGCAGCCGGCGCCGGCGGCAGCGGTCAGAGCCAGCCGCGGCGGCGGAAATACCAGAAGGGCAGGATCGCCGACAGGATCATCAGGCCGATGGCGAAGGGATAGCCAAACTCCCATTTCAGCTCGGGAATGACGTCGAAATTCATACCGTAGATCGAGGCGACCAGTGTCGGCGGCAGGAAGATGACGGCGGCGACCGAGAAGATCTTGATGATGGCGTTCTGCTCGATCGAGATCATGCCGAGCGTGGCGTCGAGCAGGAAGGAGATCTTCTGCGACAGGAAGGTGGCGTGGTCGGCGAGCGACAGCACATCGCGCGACAAGGTCTTGATGCGGGCGCGGACATCCTTGCTCATCTTGGTCTGGGTCGCGACATGGGCGAGGAAGCCGGCAAGGCGCTGCAGCGAGATCAGGCTGTCGCGCACGGACGAGGCGATATCTTCCTTGCGGCCGATGGCTTTCAGCAGTTCCTGGAAGTCGCGGTTGCGCTTCGACACCTTGGTCGAGCGCGCTTGGAAAATGTCGCGCGAAATCGTCTCGATATCGCGGCCGGCGCGTTCGAGGATGTCGGCGAGACGGTCGACGATCGCTTCTAGGAGGCCGATCAGGATGGTGTCGCCGCTGGTGCAGCCGGTCGCCACCTTCTCGGCGCGCAGCGGGAAGGTCTTGAAGGCCTTGGGTTCATGATAGCGAATGGTGATCAGCCTGTTGCCGGCGAGCGCGAAGGTGACGGGCGACATCAGGGGATCGTCGACCTCGGTCTGGGCAGGCAAGGTGGCGGTCATGAAGTAGGCGCCATCCTCTATGTAGAGGCGGCTGGAAATCTCGATCTCCTCCATCTCCTCGCGGGTAGGGACGGCGACGCCGAGCCAGTTCTCGATGGTGGCCTCTTCTTCCTTGGTCGGACTGATCAGGTCGGCCCAGACGACCCTGTCGCCATCGGCCAGCAGGTCGTCGACGACGCGCAGGCGATCATTGTCCACGACAAATGCCTTGATCATCGCCAGATCTCCCCTGCGAAGGTTCGTTCGGATTGCGCGTCGTGTCGGATTGCACGGCTCTTCGTCGCGTGCGCGACCGTGTGCCAGCCGCTTAGACCCGTGCCATGACAAAATCAAGACAAGCGTCGGGAGCCGGGCCGGGATCGCCGCTCATAAGAACTCGTCGAGCAGCCGATACCAGGAAAGCTTCGCCGGCTCGGTTTCCGGCGGCCCGTACCGTTCGATAAAAGGCTCTATCCAGCCCGAGCCGAGATTGTAGTGGATGCTCCGGCAGGCGAGCACCAGATCCTGGTGGCGACCCGCCAGGCGTCAGGTATTGAACTTGAACAGCATGATGTCGCCGTCCTGGACGACATATTCCTTGCCTTCGTCTCGCGCCTTGCCGGCTTCCTTGGCCGCCACTTCGCCGCCCAGCGTGACGAAGTCGTTATAGGCGATGGTCTGGGCGCGGATGAAGCCGCGTTCGAAGTCGGTGTGGATGACGCCGGCGGCCTGCGGGGCCTTGTCGCCCTTGTGGATGGTCCAGGCGCGCGTCTCCTTCGGCCCGACGGTGAAATAGGTGATGAGATGCAAAAGCTCATAACCGGCGCGGATGACCTTGTTGAGGCCCGGCTCGTCGAGGCCGAGCGAGGACAGGAATTCCATCTCTTCCTCGTCGGAGAGCTGGGCGACTTCGGCCTCGATCGCGGCCGAGATCACCACCGTGCCGGCACCCTGCGCGGCAGCCATCTTTTCCACGGCCCTGGTGTGCTCGTTGCCGGTCGCGGCATCGGCCTCCGCGACATTGCAGACATAGAGCACGGGGTGCGAGGTCAGCAGGTTCAGGCCCTGCAGGATGCGCAAATCTTCCGCCGAGATGCCCTTGAGCAATATACGGGTCGGCTTGCCGGCCTGCAGCAGCTCGAGCGCCGCCTCCATCATCGGCAGCACGGTCGTTGCTTCCTTGTCCTTGCTGCCGGCGCGCTTACGGATCTGGACGATGCGGCGCTCGAGGCTGTCCAGGTCGGCGAGCATCAGCTCGGTCTCGACCGTCTCGGCGTCGGCGACAGGGTCGATGCGGCCCTCGACATGGGTGATGTCGTCATCCTCGAAGCAGCGCAGCACATGCACGATGGCGTCGACCTCGCGGATGTTGGCGAGGAACTGGTTGCCCAGCCCTTCGCCCTTCGAGGCGCCGCGCACCAAGCCGGCAATGTCGACGAAGGAGATGCGGGTCGGGATGATCTCCTTGGACTTGCCGATGGCCGCGATCTTCTGCAGGCGCGGGTCGGGCACCGCCACCTCGCCGGTGTTCGGTTCGATGGTGCAGAACGGATAGTTGGCGGCCTGCGCCGCCGCCGTCCTGGTCAGCGCGTTGAAGAGCGTCGACTTGCCGACGTTGGGCAAGCCAACGATGCCGCATTTGAAACCCATTTTGTCCAGTCCTATCGGGAAAAGCGAAATTTGATGAGGGCTATGGGCGATAGGGGTGATCAACGTCAAGCCCTGTAAGGCCGCATGCGTGCGCGCTCAGTCCTTGTTGCCGAAGAGTTTCTTCAGCATGGCGGCCATCGGGCCGGATTCCGGCAGTTTGGCGGGCGCCTGCTGCGGGCGTGCCTGGCGGATGTGGCTCTGTTGCTTGGGGGCTTGGCTCGACGCGGGCTTATCGAGTTCCAGAACCGTCTTGCCCTGGACGGCCAGGGCGGCCTTGTTCATGAAGCCGGATTCGTCGCCCTTGACGATCATGGCGGCGTTGTCGGCGATCGCCTCGAGCAAGGGATCGAGCCATTCGCGGTCGGCCTTGGCGAAATCGCCGAGCACATGGTGCTGGACCATTTCCTTGACGCCGGGATGGCCGACGCCGATGCGCACGCGACGATAGGTGTTGCCGACATGGCCGTCGATCGAGCGGATGCCGTTGTGGCCGCCGGCGCCGCCGCCGGTCTTGATGCGCAGCTTGCCTTCGGCAAGGTCGATCTCGTCATAGAAGACAGTGAGCGCGGAAAGCTCGAGCTTGTAGAAGCGCAGCGCCTCGCCGACCGACTGGCCGGACAGGTTCATGAAGGTCTGCGGCTTGATCAGGATGATCTTTTCGCCGGCAATCGTGCCCTCGGCGATCAGGCCCTGGAATTTCTTCGACCAGGGCGAAAAGGAATGGCGGCGGGCAATTGCGTCCGCCGCCATGAAGCCGACATTGTGCCGGTTATCTGCGTATTTCGCGCCCGGATTGCCGAGGCCTGCAAAGACAAGCATCGTCTGCTCCGGGCGGGAAAGAGTTACTTCTCTTCGGCGACAGGTGCCGCTTCAGGTGCAACCACCTCGGCCGTCTCTTCGACCTCCGGCTTCATCGCCGACGAACCGGCAATGGTCGCGATGGTGAAGTCGCGGTCGGAGATGACCGGCTTGACGCCGGCCGGCAGCTTCACCGCCGAGATGTGGATCGAGTCGCCGATGTTGGTGCCGGTGAGATCGATGGTGATGAATTCCGGGATGGCATTGGCCGGGCAGTGGAACTCGACTTCGTGACGCACGATGTTGAGCACGCCGCCGCGCTTGATGCCGGGAGACTTGTCCTCATTGATGAAGTGGACAGGCACGTCGACATTGACTTCGGTGTCCTTGCCGATGCGCAGGAAGTCGACATGGACAGGGAAATCCTTGACCGGGTCGAGCTGGAAGTCCTTGGGCAGGACCTGGATCTTCTTGCCGTCGACATCGATCGTGGCGACCGTGGTCAGGAACCCGCCGCCGTGGATCTTGTAGTAGATGTCCTTGTAGGTGAGAGCGATCGCCAGGGGAGGCTGCTTGTCACCATAGATTACTGCAGGCACTTTACCGTTGCGGCGAACTGCACGGGCGGACCCCTTACCGACCTGTTCGCGCGCTTCGGCCTTGAGCTCGTAAGTATCGTGGCTCATGGCTTTTCCTTTCGCGTGTTATGGAGCGTTTGCGGAGGGCAGATTGCCCAAGCCGAAAACGTCGAAAGCCGCCAGACCTCGATGTCCGAATGAGGGCGTCCGCTTTGAGACGGAGCTTTGTTCGGGATCACAAGGGAAGGCAGCCTTCCGCCGCGTTGCCTCCAAGGGTGTCTACGCGGGTGGCGGCTCTATAGCGGAAGGTGGCGAGAGGCGCAAGCGGTCGGGCTGGAAGGCATGAAGGGCAGATCGAGGACCGATCTTCGTCTGACAGTCCGCCGGCAGTTGCCATGTCTGCGGTGGGCAACCAGCGATGGCAGTCATCTTTGCCGCGGCATATGTTTAGACAGCCAGCGGCGAAGCTTTTGGATCAAAGTGCGTTTGACTCGCGCTCGGGAGCTGATTTGCACGCGCCAGTCCGGAATATCAATCTCGGATTCCGAGCTCGCCGCACGGACCTTTTGCGCCAACCACGTCATGTCAACGAGCGCGCATCCATTGGCCAGCAACCGGTTGGTGAGCATCAGCTCATTGAGAATAGCCCGCGCCTTGCTTTCGAAAAACGGCAGCGTTTCAGGTGTGAGATCGAACCTTGAATGCCAGATTACCTCTTCGCCGTCGCCGGTAAGCCAATGCAGCAAAAACTGCTGATATGCTTGCGAGATCGGTGCGTCTTCACGGAAGGGCTGTCGAGGGTTGCCGCTAAAAATCGGCGCGTCCCTGCCGACGCTTACCAGGGATCCCAGGCTGCTGAGTTGCCGCGGGGTCATCAGGATGAACGAGCTGCGGAGCCAAGCCTGCGAACCGATTCCGAAAATCGAGAAGGCCTCGCGGCGAGAATCAATGCAACCCAGCGCTCCCTGCAAACCAAGCAACGACCGCAACGAGCCACCATCAATCAATTTGAGATGGTCAGATGCGGATGCCGCGAAAGCCGAAGTGGCCAAGTGGACCAGATCATAGTGATGAAGTTTGGCGCCGGTCTGATTGATGCCGCGGTCCCACGCGGAGAATTCCCAATCTTCGTTCGACGCGCCGATCAGTTCGACGCCGAGGTCCAAATCAGAGCCATGACCGACCGGCAGCGAATTGTCGATCACGAGCATGCGATGCACAACGTCCGGCATCTGGTGGGCGAACATAGCTCGCAAGTCCTGCCACGCGGTCGGATACTTCTCGGTCCCGTGACGCACCAGAAGGGTCAGAACACGAAGCGGCTGGGCGTGCATGGCGAATCCAGAAAAAGCGCAGAGAACGCAAGCAAGTCTTGGGAATTTCTCCACTGCCGGAGGTCATGACGAAGCCATTTATCCTGGGGCTGCTGACACCCATTCATCTCATCTTCGCCGCGGCATTCCCTACAGCAGAATCGAGAGCCCTATAGCAGAATCGAGAGCGTGTGGGTCAATTCCCCGTAACGCCTCATGCTCGAAATTTCGTTTCGTGCCAGCCTGGGCACGAGAGGCGAACCAAGGAGCATTTCGATGCCGTGCGAGCGCAGTTCAAGCCGCGCCGAGGCACTCAAGCTTCAGCCGGTGGCTACCGATCGCCGCTCAACGCATCGCGCAGCGCCTGGATTTGCCGGTTCAGCGCATCGAGCTCCGCCAGCGTCATGCCCGAGCGCTCGATCAAGGTCTCGTTGAGGCAGGTGCATTGGACGAGCAGCGCGCGCCCGGCCGATGTCAGGTCGACCTGGACCTGGCGCTCGTCCGCCTGGCTGCGCTGGCGGGTGACCAACCCGGCCTGTTCCATGCGCTTCACCAGGGGGGTGACGGTGCTCGATTCCAAAGCAAGCCGATGAGCGACCCTGCCGACCGACATGCCGTCGGCCTCGCCCAGCGCGTTGAGCACGAGATATTGCGGATAGGTGATCCCCATCTCGTCCAGCATCGGCTTGTAAGTGCGGTTGATCGCCATCGAGGTGGCGTAGAGCGTGAAGCAGAGCTGATTGTCCAAAGGGAGTGGCACGACGCGTTCCTTGTTTGCCGACGTAGAAATTCAATACCACGAAAAATGATATCGCGATACATATTTCTATGGACAAGGCTTTAGGGTTGCGCTAGCGATATAAATGTCGCGATATTGTTTATCGTGAAAAACAATTAAAGGAGATTGAGATGGCCTCGCAGACGAAATCCGGTTCCGGCAGCGGCACGATCACCACCAAGGACGGCACGCAGATTTTCTACAAGGACTGGGGAACCGGTCAGCCCGTCGTCTTCCATCATGGCTGGCCGTTGAGCAGCGACGACTGGGACGCACAGATGCTGTTCTTCCTGGCACAAGGCTACCGCGTCATCGCCCATGACCGGCGTGGCCATGGCCGCTCGACGCAGACGGACACCGGAAATGAGATGGACACCTACGCCGCCGATGTCGCTGAACTCGCCGCGCATCTCGGCCTCAAGAACGCTATCCATGTCGGCCATTCGACCGGCGGCGGCGAGGTGGCGCGCTATGTCGCGAAGTACGGCTCAGGTGGCCGCGTCGCCAAGGCGGTGCTGATCGGCGCGGTGCCGCCGATCATGCTCAAGACGGCGGCCAATCCCGGCGGCTTGCCGATCGAGGTCTTTGACGGTTTCCGCTCCGGCGTCGCAGCCAACCGCGCCCAGCTTTACCGGGATGTCCCGGCCGGCCCGTTCTATGGCTTCAACCGTCCGGACGCGGCAGTGTCGGAGGGCGTCATCGGCAATTGGTGGCGCCAGGGCATGATGGGCGGCACCAAGGCGCATTACGATTGCATCAAGGCTTTCTCGGAAACCGACTTCACAGAGGATCTGAAGGCGATCGACGTGCCGGTGCTTGTCATGCATGGCGATGATGACCAGATCGTCCCGATCGCCGACTCAGCGCTGCTGTCGATCAAACTGCTCAAGAAGGGCGAGCTCAAGGTCTACAAGGGTTTCCCGCACGGCATGGCGACAACCCACGCCGATGTCATCAACGCCGACCTGCTGGCCTTCTTCAAGGCCTGAGTTCTCTAAGAAAAAAGGGGCACCCGCCATTTGGCGGGTGCCTTTCCGTATCCGTTCGGGGGCAGCCGAAGCTAGGCTGCTGCCAGCGCCTTCCGGGCTTCCTTCATGTTGGGCAGGAACACCGTCAGCAGGCCCAGGAACGGCAGATACGAGCAGATCTGGAAGACGAAATCGATGCCTTTCATGTCGGCGACGACGCCGAGCACGGCCGCCGCGATGCCGCCCATGCCGAAGGCGAAGCCGAAGAAGATGCCGGCGATCATGCCGACGCGGCCCGGCACCAGTTCCTGGGCGAAGACGACAATGTTGGAGAAGGCCGACGACAGGATGAGGCCGATCAGCACGGTGAGCACCATCGTCCATTCCAGATTGGCGTAGGGCAGCGCCAGCGTGAAGGGCAGCACGCCGACGATCGAGAACCAGATCATCGCCTTCTGTCCGTAGCGATCGCCGAACGGGCCGCCGAGCAGGATGCCCAGCGCCGAGGCGCCGAGGAACAGGAACAGCATCACCTGGCTCATCTGCACCGACACCCCGAACTTATGGATCGAGTAGAAGGTGTAGTAGCTTGCAAGGCTGGCGATGTAGGCGTTCTTGCTCAGCACCAGCAGGGTCAGCACGATCAATGCCCACATCACCTTGCGGCGCGGGAAGGGCAAGACGAAGCTTGCCGCCTTGCGGGTGCCTTGCGCGGCGCGCAGGCGGCTGTACCAGCCGCCGACCTGCCACAAAACGACGATGCCGATCAGCGAGCCGACGGCGAACCAGGCGATGCTGGTCTGGCCGAACGGCACGACGATGAAGGCGGCCAGCAGCGGCCCCATCGACTGGCCGAAATTGCCGCCGACCTGGAACAGCGACTGCGCCAGGCCAAACCGGCCGCCCGAAGCGAAACGCGCGATGCGCGAGGATTCGGGATGAAAGATCGCCGAGCCGATGCCGATCAACGAGGCGCCAATCAGCAGCAGATAATAATGCCCGGCATAGGCCAGCACGACCAGGCCGATCAGCGACGAGGCCATGCCGTAGGGCAGGGAATAGGGCATCGGCCGCTTGTCGGTGATCATGCCGATCACCGGCTGCAGCAAGGATGCCGTCACCTGGAAGGTGAACGTCAGCAGGCCGATCTGCCAGAAATCGAGGCCGTAATTCTGTTTCAGAAGCGGATAAATGGCCGATAGCAGCGACTGCATGATGTCGTTGATGCAATGGCAGAAGCTCACCGCCAGGATGACGGTGAAGGCCGTCGCCTGGGCTGAGGCGTGACTGGCGGTCGCTGGTGACGCGACGCTGGCGGCTGTCGTATCGGTCAAGGCAGGCTCCGTGGTCTTTTTGGCGGGCACGCCCGCGGGCAATCTGGCGGACGCTCCCGCGGCCGCCTCAGGGACGGTTGCCTTATAAGCCGCTTGCCGCGCGACTTCTTTCGTGGTTTGGTCCAATAGTTTCGCAAGTGGGCCATACAAGATGCCGCATGGCAGGGAAATCTTCCGCGCCGGCAATGCCGATCTCGGCCAGTTGCACCAGAGCCGCTGGCAATGGCTGGAGGAGGTCGCCGGGCCGGCGGTGGCGTTGCCGACTGAATATCCCGACGGCTACCACGTGCCGCAACACCGCCACAGGCGCAGCCAGTTGCTGCACGCGCTGGTCGGCGTCGTCCTGGTGACGACGCGGCATGGGCGCTGGATGGTGCCGCCAGACCACGCGATGTGGATTCCGGCCGGCATCGAGCATTCCGTCGAGATGCTGGGCGATGTCTCGATGCGCTCGGTCTATGTCATGCCGGGCGCGATCCCGGGGCTGCCGGAGGGCTTGCGTGTCGTCGGCGTCACCGCGTTGATGCACAGCCTGATCGTGGAATCGGAGAAGCTGCCGCAAGGCGGCGAGTTGGAAGGACGCGGCGGGTTGATCATGAAGCTATTGCTGCATGAGATTCCGACCTTGCCGGAACGGCCGCTCGGCCTGCCATTCCCGTCCGATGCGAGGCTGGCGGCGCTGTGCCGCCGCTTCGTCGCCGCACCGTCGCCGCATGCGACGATCGACGAATGGGCTGACGCCGCCGGCATGAGCCGGCGCTCCTTCACGCGCGCCTTCCAGCGCCAGACCGGCCTGTCGCTGTCGACATGGCGCCAGCAGGCCTGCCTGTTCGCGGCGCTGCCGCGGCTCGCCGATGGCGAGCCGATCACCCGGGTGGCGCTCGATCTCGGCTATGACAGCGTGCCGGCCTTCATCACCATGTTCAAGCGCATGCTGGGCTCGTCGCCGCGCGGCTATATGCGCGGCGCGCGAGACAACAGCGAAGGCATGCGGCGAGCCCCGCCTCGCCTTGAGGCCCCGGCGCCATAGCAAGCAATGCCGGAGCGCATTAACGCCTAGTCCATCTGAACGCCGCTCGCCTTGACGATCGGCTCCCATTTGGCGAGTTCAGCCTTCACATGCGTTGCCAGCTCTTCCGGAGTGGAGGCCACGATCGAGGCGCTGAATTGGCCCATGCGCGCAATCACATCGGGGTCCTGCAGCGCCTTGGCTGCTGCCTTATGGAGAACCTCGATCACGTCCGCGGGGGTGCCCGCGGGCGCGAACAGGGCGTTCCAGCTGTAGGTTTCATAGCCAGGAATGGTTTCGGCAATCGCCGGGACGTCGGGGAAGGAGGGAACGCGCTCCTTGGTGGTGACGCCCAGGGCTAGCAGCGTCCCGCCCTTGATATGGCCCGATGAAGACGGCAGGTTGTCGAACATCATCGGCACCTGGTTGGCGATGACATCGTTCAGGGCCGGCCCGGCGCCCTTATAGGGTATGTGCTGCATGCTCACGCCGGCCATCGTCTTGAAAAGCTCGCCCGAGAGATGCAGCGGGGTGCCGTTACCCGATGAAGCGTAGGCGTATTTGTCCGGGTCCTTCTTCAACAGGTCGATCAGTTCCTTGACGTTCTGGGCAGGAAATTGAGGGTTCACGACCAGGACGTTCGGCACCAGCACAAGCAGCGATATCGGAGCAAAATCCTTCTCCGCATCGTAGGGCTTGGTCTTGAGGATGAGCGGGTTGAGCGCGTGTGTCGCAACCGTGCCCATCAGAATCGTGTAGCCGTCAGGATCGGCCCGGGCGACCTGGGCCGCGCCGATGCTGCCGCCGGCCCCGCCGACATTCTCGACGACAATCTGCTGCCCGAGGTTTTCGGACATCTTGTTGGCGACGAGGCGGGCAACCAGGTCCGTGGAGCCGCCCGCGGAAAAGGGAACAACCATCGTGATGGTCCGATCCGGAAAATCGGCCGCCCAAGCCATTGGCGCCGAAAAGAGAGCCGCGACAGAAACGGCAAGCCCAAGCAAAGTCCTTCGCCGGATTGGCATATGCTACTCCTCCATTGTCTACGGGGGCAGTATGCCACGGCAGGCGCGTCAGGAGAAATTTCTGCTCGCAGGGCGGCGCAGACAAGGGGCCGACAATAGGAGGCGTCCGCTCTACCTGGCCGACGTTTCGTCGATCGCGGGGGGGTTAGTCGAACAGACTCGACACCGATTCCTCGGTCGCCGTGCGCGAGATCGCCTCGCCCATCAGGTCGGCGATCGAGATGACGCGGATATTGGGGGCGTCGAGCACGCCTTGCGTCGGCTGGATGGAATCGGTGATCACCAGCTCCTGCAGCTTCGAGCCGCTGATGCGGGCGACAGCGCCGCCCGACAGCACGCCATGGGTGATATAGGCCGTGACGCTGGTGGCGCCGTTGGCCAGGAGTGCATCGGCGGCATTGCACAGCGTGCCGCCGGAATCGACGATGTCGTCGATCAGCAGGCAATCCTTGCCGGCGACCGCGCCGATGATGTTCATGACTTCCGATTCGCCCGGGCGCTCACGGCGCTTGTCGACGATGGCGAGCTGCGCGTCGAAGCGCTTGGCCAGCGCACGTGCCCGCACGACGCCGCCAATGTCGGGCGACACCACCACGACATTGCCGAGCTGCTTGTATTTCGCCTTCACGTCGCGGGCCATCACCGGCACGGAAAACAGGTTGTCGGTCGGGATGTCGAAGAAGCCCTGGATCTGGCCGGCATGCAGGTCGAGCGTCAGAACGCGGTCGACACCGGCGCGGGTGATCATGTTGGCGACCAGCTTGGCCGAGATCGGCGTGCGGCCCGACGCCCGGCGGTCCTGCCTGGCATAGCCGAAATAAGGAATCACCGCCGTGATGCGCTTGGCCGAGGAGCGCATGAAGGCGTCGATCATGATGAGCAGCTCCATCAAATGATCGTTGGTCGGGAACGAGGTCGACTGCAGGATGAAGACATCCTCGCCGCGCACGTTTTCCTGAATTTCGACGAAGATTTCCTGGTCGGCGAAGCGCCTGACAGTGGCCTTGCCCAGCGGGATGTTGAGATAGCGGGCGACCGCTTCGGCCAGCACCCTGTTGGAATTGCCCGCGAAGAGTTTCATGCACCGTTCCTGGTGGAGGATGGGAAGGCCTGACAGACTCTCCCGGACCTTTTAATCGGGCTTTTAGCGGCCCGCGCTGGTATTGCAAGCGCCGAGATCGGGAATCCGCCGGCTAAGCTGAAGAAAGGTTCGTGCCATCGCCGAGAGGCAACCCTCAAGCATGCCCTGCTAGCCAGCCTTGCCACCCAGGAATGCCGCGAACTGGTCGATGGTCTGGTCGGCGATCGACTGCATGGTGGCCGGCGAGACGCCCTTCCAGCTGTCGGCGCCCGCGCCGGCGCCGGAAGGCGCCTTCATCTGGCCGTTGATGCGGTGCAGGCGGTTGCCTGAGGGGTCGTAGACGTCCCAGACATAGATGACGGTGGTGTCCTTGCCCTCCGAAATCGCCGAGAAATAACCCTTCAGCACATGGGTCGCGGTCTGGTCGGCGCTGCCGGCGAGCGTAATGCCACGCTGCCTGGCGCGCGTCTGCAGTTCCGCCGTCAGCGGTGTCGCGGCCTCGACCGAAGCGCCGACGATCGGCGCGATCTGCAGCCGGGTCTTCGACAGGATGGCAGCACTTTGCGCCGAGGTGAGCGGCGTGGTGGTGGTTGCAGCAGCGCCCGTGGTGGCGGCAGGCGCGGTGGGTGACGTTGCGGCAACGGTGGCCGTCGTGCCACCCTGGGCTCCCGGCACGGGCTGCGCCGAGGCGGCCGGCGGGGTGATGGCGGATGGTTCGAGAACGTCCTTTGCGTTGGTGCAGGCAGCCAGAGCCAATGCCACAAGCAATGACACGGTCGTCACATGCGATCGTCTCATTTGCCTTCTAACTCCTTGGCGAAGAACGCCTCCCATTATGGATTCACTGTACGATCAAGTCGAGATCATGGCGGGAAAGCGGCTTCGGCTGGGATTCGGTGGTCAGGTAGGTGCGGCCAAGCGTCATTGCCGTCTCGGTCTCGGAATCCATGATGATCATGTGGGCGAACAGCGTCATGTGTGGCGCGATCGGCTCGGGATTGCCCTGGTAGAACATAGGCATGTCCATCCAGGACGGCGTGAAGCGGGCGCCGACGGAATAGCCGCAGGCGTTCAGCCGGTGCTTGGTCAGGCCGTGCGCCTCCATGGTGCGGGCGTGGGCGTCGAAGACGTCGCCGAACGTATTGCCCGGCGTCATCGCCTTTTCCACCGAGAGAAGGGCGGCACGCGCGGCATCGAACAGCTCCTGATGGCGCTTCGACACCTTGCCGGTCAGCACGGTGCGCATCATCGGCGCGTGATAGTGATGGAAGACACCGGCCCATTCGAGCGTCAGCTGGTCGTTCTTGGTGAGCTTGCGGCGGCCGGCCTTGTAGCGGCACAGCAGCGCATCGACGCCCGAACCGATGATGAATTCGTTGGCCGGATAGTCGCCGCCGCCGGCAAAGACCGCGCCCTGCATGGCGGCCAGGATCAGTGCCTCGTCGCCGCCCTGCTTGATCAGCGGCAGTGCCGCGTCCAGCGCGTCGTCGGAGAGGTTGGCGGCCTTCTCGGCCTTGGCGATCTCGGCCGGGCTCTTAAACAGGCGCAGCCGGCCGACAATGCCGGAAGCGTCGGCGATCTGGCCGAAGGTCTGCAACTGCTCGTCCAGCCGGCGGCCATTATAGGCGGTCAGGCCATGGGTGTCGTATTCGACCCCAATGCGGGCGCCAAGCAGGTCGAGGTCGTTGAGCAGATTGCGCAGGTCGACCGCCGGGTTGGCGCCGTTGCGGTCGGTCCACAGCACGATGTTGTCGATGATCGAGGTGTGGCGCGCCTGGCGAAGGTCGGCCGAGCGGGTCAAGAGCACCATCGAGCCGTCGGCCTTCACCACCAGGCATTGGAAGAAGCAGAAGCCGAAGGTGTCGTGGCCGGTCAGCCAGTACATGCTTTCCTGCGCGAACAGCAGGATGGCGTCGAGCTTCTTCTCGGCCATCTCGATCATCAGCCGGTCGCGCCGCGCGTCAAATTCCGATCGTTCAAAATGCAGCGCCATTATTCACTCTCCAAAACGATGGCCGAAACCTGCCGGCCGTAATCGGGTTCCTTGCGGTGCGTGGTGCGCCGGTAGGAGTAGAACAAATCTTCCTCGCCATAGGTGCAGCGCCCGAGGCCCTCGGCGGTCACGCCGGCCCTGATGAGCCGGTCGACCGTGTAGCGGTTGAGGTCGAACATGGCATGGCCTGATGTGGCGGAGGGCGCGAAATAGCCGATGTTCTGCGCGTCGGCCTCGACGAAGCGGGCAACGAATTCCGGCCCGACTTCATAATTGGCGGGGCCGATCGAGGGGCCGAGCACGGCGACGATGTTTTCGCGCCGGGCGCCCAGGCTTTCCATGGCGGCAACGGTGTTCTCCAGCACGCCCGTAAAGGCACCTTTCCAGCCGGCATGCGCCGCGCCGATGATGCGCGCGCCGGAATCGGCAAACAGCACCGGGCCACAGTCGGCGGTCGAGGCGCCGATGGCGATGCCCGGGCGGTCGGTGACGATGGCATCGGCCTTGGGCCGTTCGCCGGCAAAGGGTTCCCTGGCGACGATGACGTTGGGCGAATGGACCTGCCAGGCGGTCAGCAGATGGTTCGCCGGCACGCCCATCCAGGCGGCGACACGGGCGCGATTCTCGGCCACCAGGGCCTTGTCGTCATCCGACCCGGTGCCGATGTTGAGGCCCTGATAGATGCCCGTCGAGACGCCGCCCATCCGGGTGAAATAGCCATGGCGGATGCCTTGTGCCTGCGCCTTGTCCAGCAGCGGCGACCGAACGGGATCCGGTTTGGTCTGATTCAGCATGCGGGCGTTGTTGTCCGTGTGGGCGGTTTCGTCAAGAAAAAGTCCGGAAGCGAGGTGGCCGGCTGTTCTGCCGCTCTTCTACCGGACGGGAGATTGGGAGGGGCAGCGGTGAAAAGTCAATCCGCCGTCGCAAAGGGCCGGATCGGCACACCGCGCGGCAGGACGGCAAGCACCTTGAACAGTTCGCCCATGGCCTGCGGTCCGGCGAGACGCTCGACATCGCCGGTGATCTTGTCGCGGGCCGCCTGGTCGCCGTCGGCGCCAAGCCGGCCGGCGCGCTCGAGAATGCCCATGCCGAGCAGGAAATTGCCTTGCGTCGACAGATGCGCGTCGAGACCATGCGCGCGTACGGTGGCGGCAAGGGCGGCGAAATCGACATGCGAGGTGAGATCGGCCTCGCCGGGATTGGCCAGCACATCTTCGTGATCGTGTCGGCGCAAGGCCTGCAGCGTGTCGCCGACACCCGGCTGGAGATGGCCATAGTCTAGAAACAGCCCAGCGCCGCCGTTTCGGGCGATGCGCCCGGCAATGGCGGCCATCAGGGCGGTGCGAGCCGGTGCCACTTCGACGATCGCGCCTTGCGGCGCTTCAGCGGCGTCGAGGGGCAATAGGGCCGAGTCAATCGAGCCGGCGCCGGCGAAGAAGCGCAGCTCGTCCTCATCGTCGAGGCCGACCATGCGCTCGCGCCAGCCCGTGCCGGCGCGGACGAACTGGCGGACCGGCACGGCGTCGAACAATTCATTGCCGACGATGAGCAGCGGCTGATCGGGCAGGGTGTCGATGGTCTCGTGCCACCGAACCGCGAAAGGCGTCGCGCCCAGCGTCTGCTTCTGGATTTCAGTCAGGCGCGGGCTGGTCTCGATCATGGCGAAGGCGGCGCCATTGGCCAGGACCGGGTCGAGCCGCGACAGGGTGCGCAGCATGTCCTTCATCAGCGTGCCGCGACCCGGGCCGATCTCGGCGGTGGTGACCGGCATCGGCCGGCCAATCGCTGCCCAAACCTGATAAAGCCAGACGGCGACGAGTTCGCCGAACATCTGGCTGATCTCGGGCGCGGTGACGAAGTCGCCGGCGGCGCCGAAGGGCTCGCGTGTCGTGTAGTAGCCGTCCGCGGGGTCGAACAGGCACATCGCCATGTACTCGTTGACCGGAAGGGGGCCGAGTGCCTCGATCAGGTCGACGATGCGGGTCTTCAGCCGCGTCATGTCGCCTGCGGCTGCGCTTGCTTCACCGGCTTGGCTGTCGCCATCGCCCAGATGCCGGCCAGCACCATCGGCGTCGACAGGATCATGCCCATGGTCAGCCAGTTGGTGCCGAGGAGGTAGCCGAGCTGCTGGTCTGGCTGGCGGAAGAATTCGACGAAGATGCGCGACAAGCCATAGCCGCAGATGAAGGCGCCCGCGACGAAGCGGGGCGTCTTCAGCTTGAGGCGCGAATGGGTGAGGACGCGTAGCACGACAAACAGCACCAGGCCTTCGAGCAGGGCCTCGTAGAGCTGGCTAGGATGGCGAGGATCCAGGCCGGCTGGGCAAAGTGCTTGAGCTTGTTGAAGCCGTTCGTTGCAGAAGATGACGCCCCACGGCACGTCTGTTACCCGCCCCCAGAGTTCAGCATTGATGAAGTTGGCGACGCGCACCAGGCCGAGCCCAACCGGCACGCCGGCGGCCACGACATCGAACAGCGACCAGGTGCGGATGCCGCGCTTGATGGAAAACAGCGTCATGGCGAGGATGACGCCGAGCAGGCCGCCATGGAACGACATGCCGCCTTGCCAGACGGCGAAGATGTCGAGCGGATGCGCGATGTAGCGCGCCAGGTCATAGAACAGCACATAGCCGGTGCGGCCGCCGAGCACGACGCCGATGGCCGCCCAGACGATGAAATCGTCGAGGTCCTCCGGCTTCATCGGCAGGATGCCGTCGGGCCAAAGCTTCGGATTGGCGGCGAGCCGCTTGGCATACCACCAGGCAAACAGGATGCCGACGATGTAGCCGACGCCGTACCAGTGCACCGCCAGCGGCCCGATCTGGATGAGGATCGGGTTGATGTTGGGGAAGGGCAACGAGGCCAGCGGCAGCAGGAAATATTCGTTCAACGGGGAGCTCTCGGTTGCGGTCGCATTCGGGCGCGGACCATGCGGCAGGGTTTTGGCAGGGTCAAGGCAAGCCGGCCGCCGTCAGGGGTCGCGACGGATCGCCATTGCGAGCCATCGCGCCATGAGTGGTGAGTTCAACCCTTGGCGGCCACCCACTGCCGCAATGCGTCGTTGATCCTGTCCTGCCAGCCGGGGCCGTCTTCCTGGAAATGGTCGAGCACGGCCCGGTCGATCCGGATCGAGACAAGCTCGCGGACATTCGGGGCGGTCGAGGGTTCGCGAATGGGCGCTGCCGGCTTCTTGACCGGCTTGAATGCCGCTTCGGCGGCTGCGAACGGATTTGTCGGTCGGCGCGGGGGCGTTGCCATTGGGTGACCCTGATTGGAGCATGCTGAGGCACGGCGTGATGACCACACAGTAGGCGATTTGGCGTCCTCAAGTACAGCTTGGGGCCATTTGAAAGCTTGGCGCAGGCAAGGCATCGCCATGCGCCATAGCAACGCAGAGGCCGCACCAGCCCTCAACGTTCTTGCATTCGGCGCTCCGCGCCACTACGTCATTTCGAGCAAAGCGAGGATTTGCCATGTCGACCGGACCGAACCGCATTCTCGATGAATTCGCCAAGCTGATGACCGACGCCGCGGGTGCCGCGCAGGGCGTGCGCCGCGAGGTCGAGACCGCCTTCAAGGGCCAGGCGGAGCGCATCCTCAATTCGATGGACGTGGTGCAGCGCGAGGAATTCGAGGCCGCGCGCGAGATGGCCGCCAAGGCCCGGGACGAGAATGCCAGGCTTGCCGCCCGCATCGAAGCGCTCGAGGCGAAGCTCGCCGAACTCGCCGGCGATGCCGCACCAGCGGCGACGGCGAAGCCTCGCGCAAAAAAATAATCGTTAAACTTTTCCACATAGTCCGATCCTGAAAATCGCTTTGCCGTGAATCGCTTAACGGCATTGCATGAATCTTTGTGACAGCGCCTTTCCACATGCGAATGACGCAGTGCGAAAAATTGGGCTGTTCACGCGACTCCCGATCAATAGACTGAATTTGTTGCATGATTCGGAGCAGGGTCATGCGGCCGGGCGGTGGGGTCCGGTCTGGGGTCTTTGCGTCGAGAAGTCCTGGCCGTCCGAGTTCTAGATCAGATTGTTCGTTGTGTGTGCCCTCCCGCGGAGCGTGTGGCGGCGCTCCTCAGAACGACAGGAAGCATTCCATGGAACTTCTCGAACTCGAATTCTCCCGCGAAATCCATCCGGTGGATGTTATCGAGCAGGTGGCCCACAACAATGACTGGTCCTTCGAACGGGCCGGCGACGATGAAATTTCGATCTCGGTCGCAGGCAGCTGGACCGACTATCACGTCTCCTTCTCCTGGATGGAGGATTTCGAGGCGCTGCACCTGGCCTGCGCCTTCGACATCAAGGTGCCGGAGACCCGCGCGCTGGAAGTGATGCGGCTGTTGTCGCTGATCAACGAACAGATGCTGTTCGGCCATTTCGACCTCTGGGAGCAGGAAGGCGCGATCATGTTCCGCCAGTCGCTGCTTTTGGCCGGTGGGGTCGAGCCGTCGAGCCAGCAGGTCGAGGTGCTTTTGTCCTCTGCGCTGGAAGCCTGCGAATGCTATTTCCAGGCGTTCCAGTTCGTCGTCTGGTCGGGAACCTCGGCCAAGGACGCGCTGGCCGGCGTGCTGTTCGAGACCTACGGCAACGCCTGAGTCGCACTGGATGAGTTCAAGCACCACGCGAAAGCCCGAAATCAGCTTCGCTGATTTCGATCGTGTCGACATCCGTGCCGGCACGATCATCGAAGCAGAGCCGTTCCCCGAGGCGCGCAAGCCGGCATTCAAGCTGAAGATCGATTTCGGGCCTGAGATCGGTATCAAGAAATCATCGGCGCAGATCACCAAATACTATACGCCCGAGACGCTGGTCGGCCGGCAGGTCTTCGCCGTGGTCAATTTTCCGCCGCGTCAGATCGGCCCGTTCATGTCGGAAGTGCTGACGCTGGGCTTTCCCGACGAGGAGGGCGCCGTGGTGCTCGGCGCCATCGAGCGCAAGGTGCCGGACGGCGGGCGGTTGTTCTAGAATTTTACCCCGGCCTGCTCAAAAGAACCTCGCCCGGCGCAGCGCTGTCAGGACGCCCGGCGGGCGCCGTCATAGCGGCACAGCCGACCGGATTGAAGCGCTAGCTGGTGGCCGAAACGCGCCGAGAATGGTTCCGACCGTTGCGGCCGAGAGTACGAGATGGAGGATGTCGAACGGCCAGGCGAGTCCGAAATGCACCAGCATAAGGGTCAGGAAGGAAGGCGACGCGGCATCCGTTGGAATGAGGATCAGGGCTCCGGCCAGGACCAGCCCATATTTGAGTATGGCAACTATTGCGAAAACGATGAACATTATGGCGAGGAAACGCAGACGATTGCCATCCAGCGCGCGCCAGCACCCGATTGGATCAAACGATCCTGTCCAGAGAAAATCACCGACAAAAAGATATGTCCAGACAAGTACGAAAGCACCTGCCAACAGGTTGAAGACTCCCATCGCCGACACCCAATGCGCGACGTCCTGAGGGTTGAGCGGTAGGTCACGTGTGGCCAGCAGGGCCGCAAGCAGTCTGTGCTCGCCGGCGACGGCAAAGCCGCAAACAAGCTGGATCACTGCGAGAAGCAACGCAGCCAAGAGAATCCGCTGGCCAAGCTCAAAGCGCATGCCCGGGATAGCGTAGCGTTTGACACGTTCAACGCCGCGCCGAACAACGACACGGCCGCGCTCGGGCGCGTTTGCCATGCGGTCCAGAACGAACGCAATGACCATCGCCGAGAACGGCGCCGCAACAATCGCGGAAAGCCAGGTCCTGGAGTCAAAGCCTCGCGATAGAAGCCAGCCGGGCACCTGCCCCGGATTGGCAAAGAGAATAAGAGCAAGCGCCGCCAGACAGAGCGTCGTCAGAAAGCAGGGAAACCAGGCGGCCACGAAGAGTGGCCAGGCATTCGCACGGCAATAGCCGAACACCTTCGCAACGGTCCTGCTGATGCGCAAGACGCGACGCTTCGGCGATACGGCAGGCGACTGGTCCAGCGTTGAAATCAGTGTCAATCCCGCAGCGAACTACAGATGCAGAATAATGCACCGCAAGGAACTGTCGCGCAAGCTCTCGCAAGGAGCGCGCTCACCGGGACTAAAGCTTGCCGGTGCACGATCTTCCAATGCATTCCATCAACTTCACGCGGAAGACTTGTCTAAAAGTATCGGCAAGTTGTCGAAGGTCTGGATTTCCTGAAGGAAACGCATGAGTGGGCGCCATCGAAGAGGTCACACAACTGCCGCCGTCAGGCCGCCAGCTTGCGCGTCCTGCCGAGCGCTTCCTCGACCGTGTCGAGGAACATCTCGGCGCAAGCCTTCCAGCTGTAGCGCAGGGCGCGTTCCCGCGCCTGGCCGCGGTCGACCTCAAGGGCGGCGAGCGCGGCTTCGCGCAAATCGTTGGAGACCGCGCCGCCAAAGCCGTCGCCGACAATGTCGATCGGTCCGGTCACCGGATAGGCGGCGACTGGTGTGCCGCTGGCCAGCGCTTCGATGATGACGTTGCCGAAGGTATCGGTGCGGCTGGGGAAGACGAAGACATCGGCCGAGGCATAGATCTCCGCCAGTTCGTCATTGGGACGATGGCCGAGGAAATGCGCGTTGGAGTAGCGGGCCTTCAGCTTGGCGAGCTCCGGTCCCTCGCCGACGATCACCTTGCTGCCGGGCAGGTCAAGGTCGAGGAACGCGGAGAGGTTCTTCTCGATGGCGACGCGGCCGACGCAGAGGAAGACCGGGCCGGGGAGGCCGAGGTCCTTGCGCTTGTCCGGGCGGAAATGGTCGGTGTCGACGCCGCGCGTCCATGGCCTCAGCTTGTTGAAGCCGCGCGCCGAAAGGTCATCGGCGAGCGACTGGGTGGCGACCAGCGTGCCCTGGCCGGAATTGTGGAAGTCGCGCAGCCAGCGATAGGCCCAGCTTTCCGGCACTGGCAGGCGGGCGCTGAGATATTCGGGAAAGCGCGTATGATAGCTGGTGGTGAACGGCCGGCCGGCATTGCGGCAATAGCGCCGCGCCATGATGCCCAGCGGTCCTTCGGTGACGATGTGGATATGGTCGGCCTTGTAGGCGTCGATCAGGCGCGCGACATGGCCTGGCGTGGTCAGCGCCAGCCTGATGTCGGGGTAGGTCGGCAGGGGCAGCGTGCGAAAGATGTTGGGTGTCAGAAAATCCACCGCGACGTCGAAGGATTTCAGCGTTTCGGTGAGCCGCTCCAGCGTGTGGACGACGCCGTTGACTTGCGGGCGCCAGGCGTCGGTGACCATCAATATGCGCATGGCGGCCCTTTGCTGGAAAGGTCGACGGTAGCCTTGAGACGATGCCGGAACGGCGACCAGCCGGCGGCCCTCGCTTCGCTCCAGCGCACCCGGGCGGGCACGGGATCGAAATGGGGCGGCAAGGCCGAATCAAGTGATGTCGCGCGTTTCATGCGCGCTCTTCACCATGATTTCATGACGGGCGGATGAAGCCCGATGTTTGGCCAGCCTAGGCTGGAACCTTGATCACCGCGCGCAGGCCGCCGAGCGGACTGTCGTCGAGGGTGATGTCGCCGCCATGGCTGCGGGCGATGTCGCGGGCGATCG
This sequence comes from Mesorhizobium sp. WSM4310, assembly GCF_007003935.1. Lineage (NCBI taxonomy): Bacteria > Pseudomonadati > Pseudomonadota > Alphaproteobacteria > Hyphomicrobiales > Phyllobacteriaceae > Mesorhizobium > Mesorhizobium sp. WSM4310. Next base: position 4,146 of record NZ_VFTA01000021.1, on the reverse strand, counting down.
ACAGGCCGAGCCCGGTGCCGCTGGAATCGAGGTTGCGGGCTTCGTCGAGCCGCACGAAGGGTTTGAACACGTCCTCGCGCCTGTCGGCCGGAATGCCGGGACCGTTGTCGTCGACGGTGACCACGAGCGAGCCACGGCCGTGATCGGCGCTGACCTCCACCGTCTTGGCATAGCGGAAGGCATTGCCGATGACGTTGGACAACAGCCGCGCGAAGGCGTTCGGCCGCACATGCACGGTCGGATCACCGGAAAGCGTCGTCGACAGCTTGCATTTGCGCAAGGCGGCCTCGTCGCTGAGCTTCTGGAAATAGGCTTCGAGATCGAAACGTCCCGGATCCTCCGAGGCTTCGCCGCGGGCAAAGGCGAGATAGCCTTCCAGCATCGACTGCATGTCGTCGATGTCCTGGTTGAGCGCCGCCTTGGTCTCGGCCTTGCCGCCGGCCAGCGCCAGCTGCAGCTTGAAGCGGGTGAGGATGGTCCTGAGATCATGGCTGACGCCGGTAAGCATGGCGGTGCGCTGGTCGATCTGGCGCTCGATGCGCTCGCGCATCTGGATGAAGGCAAAGCCGGCGCGGCGCACCTCCTCGGCGCCGCGCGGGCGAAAATCGCGCGGCATCGGCCGGCCCTTGCCGAAGCTTTCGGCGGCCTCGGCAAGCGTCAGGATCGGCCGGATCTGATTGCGCAGGAAGGGGATGGCGATCATCAGCAGCACCAGCGAGGTGCCGACCATCCAGATCAGGAAGATGTGGGTGTTGGAGGCATAGGCCTGGCTGCGGCGCACGAAGACGCGCAGCACCTTGTTCTCGAGCTGGACGCGCACCTCGACGATGTTGGAATTGCCGACCGTGTCGATCCAGAACGGCCGGTTTATCTGGCGGGTGATCTCGGCCGAGAGAACGTCGTCGAGGATCGAGAAGAACGGTTTCGGACCGGGCGGCGGCAAGGGATCCGGCGGCAGCAGGTCGACCTTCAGCTGCATGCGGTCCTGGGCGATGCGGATGACGTTGGCGTAGTCGGCGTCGTGCGGGTAGGTCTCGATCAGGTCGATGATGGCGGCGATGTCGCGCACGGTCGCCTGCGACAGGCGCTGGGTCACCGTTGCCCAATGGCGCTCCATGAAGACGAAGGCGACCACCGATTGCAGAAGGATCATCGGCGCGATGACGATGATCAGCGAGCGCGCGTAAAGGCGCTTGGGCATGTAAAGCGAAATCAGGCGCCAGAACCGGTTCCAGATGCGCGGCACCGCCTTGAGCGTTCGCGTGGCGCGTGCGCTCAAGCCGTCAGGTCCCGGCCCTTCCAGTTGCGTCGTTGCCATTGGCTCTTTTCATTTCGTCCGCGGCACTAGATCAGAACGACGTTTGGCTCCAGAGCCGCGTCCGGCATTCTATTCCACGCTGAGCCGATACCCAATACCGCGCACGGTCTGCAACCAGACAGGATTGGACGGATCGCGCTCGATCTTGCGGCGCAGCCGGTTGATCTGCACGTCGATGGTGCGCTCGCCGACCTCCGAATCGTCGCCGACCAGTTCGTGGCGCGGGATGGTCTCGCCGGCCCGCGCGGCAAAGATCGCCAGGATCTCCTGCTCGCGATCGGTCAGCTTCAGCGCCTCGCCGCCGCGCTTCAGTTCGCGCCTGGCGATCTGGAACGTGTAGGGACCGAAGACCAGCTGTTCGACCTTGGGCGTGGTCGCGGGGCCGCCGCGGCGCAGGATGTTGTTGATGCGCAGGATCAGCTCGCGCGGATCGAAGGGTTTTGGCAGATAGTCGTCGGCGCCGGCCTCGAGCCCTAGGATGCGGCTGTCGGTTTCCGAAAGCGCGGTCAGCATCAGGATCGGCACGTTCTTTTCGGCGCGCAGCGATTTGGTGAGATCGACGCCGCTTTCGCCGGGCATCATGACATCGAGCACAAGCAGGTCGAAGTCGAGTCCGGCGAGCTTGCGCCTGGCCTCGCCGGCATTGCCGGCGACGGTGACGCGAAAGCCGTTTTCGGTCAGATACTGTTTGAGAAGATTGCGGATGCGGGTGTCGTCGTCGACCACAAGCAGATGCGGCGCGTCGTCGTCCGGTGCGGCCGCCTGATCGACCCTCTCAGTGCTCTCCATGGCTTTTTCCTGACATTTTTGCGGACCCAACGTCGATCTGAGCTCTCAGTTCCGGATTGACCATCGCTTCGAGGAAGCGTTCCACCAAGGCCCGTTCGGTGGCGCCGGAATCTTCCAATGCAGCACGGATGCGGCGTGACTGTGGCCGCGCCAGGGCGAGCGCCAGCGCGCGGCCCTTGGCGGTGGGATAGAGTTCGCGCTGGCGGCGGTCGCGCGGACCCTGCAATTGCACGACATGGTCGGTGTCGATCAGCTGCTTCAGCACGCGCGCCAGGCTCTGTTTGGTGATCTTCAACACGTCGAGCAGTTCGGCGACCGTCAGCCCCGGCCGGCGGTTGACGAAATGCAGCACCCTATGGTGGGCGCGGCCGAAGCCATAGTCGGCCAGGATCTGGTCGGGATCGGAGGTGAAGTCGCGATAGGCAAAGAAGAACAGTTCGATGATGGCGAAGTCTATGCCGTCCTCGACTGACATCGCGGTCCTGATCGGCTTTCCGGCGGCTGGGCTTCGATCCGTCATCATTTCTCCATGGGAACGGGAGATTATGTCAGTACTATTGACGTAATTTCCCCGCAATGGTAATTTTTGACAAGCTTTTGGGCGGATTGCGAACGAAAAGGCAAGGCAGGCCGGTTTTTCCGGAACTTCCTGAGTTTGCCAGAGCGCGATTATCCGCCTACGCTTCGCAACACCGGCCGGCGTCTCCAATCACACGGCGCGGCCAAAAAGAACACGCTACGACACCAAGGATATGCGGGCCGCGACCCGCGGGAGGTTACCATGGCATCCGTTCCCTTCGATCAACTGGACGGCTTCATCTGGATGAATGGCGAATTCGTTGCGTGGGGCGACGCCAAGATCCATGTTCTGACGCACGGTCTGCACTATGCCAGCGCGGTCTTCGAGGGCGAGCGCGCCTATGGCGGCGAGATCTTCAAGCTCAACGAGCACACCGAGCGCCTGCATGAATCGGCCCGCCTGCTCGGCTTCAAGATTCCCTATTCGGTCACCGAGCTCAACGACGCCTCGACCACGCTGTTGAAGAAGCAAGGGTTCCAGGACGCCTACGTCCGGCCGATCGCATGGCGCGGCAGCGAGCAGATGGGCGTTTCGGCGCAGAACAACCGCATCAACGTCGCCATCGCCATCTGGCAGTGGCCGAGCTATTTCGATCCGGCGCAGAAGCTGAAAGGCATCCGCCTCGATGTCGCGGAATGGCGCCGACCCGACCCGCGCACGGCGCCGTCGAAGTCGAAGGCCGCCGGCCTCTACATGATCTGCACCATGTCCAAGCACGCCGCCGAAGCAAAAGGCTATGCCGACGCCATGATGCTCGACTGGCGCGGCCAGGTCGCCGAGGCAACCGGTGCCAACATCTTCTTCGTCAAGGACGGCAAGATCCATACGCCCAAGCCCGACTGCTTCCTCGACGGCATCACCCGCCGCACGGTCATTGGGCTCGCCAGGGACCGTGGCCTGGACGTAATCGAACGCGCCATCCTGCCGGAAGAACTCGAAAGCTTCGAACAATGCTTCCTGACCGGAACGGCGGCGGAAGTAACGCCGGTTTCGGAGATCGGCCCTTACCGATTCGAGGTTGGCGAAATCGCCAAGAACCTTATGAATGACTATTCTGCGGCCGTTCAGCCGAAGCACGCAATCGCCGCAGAATAACAATAGTCACAGCTTTTCGCGCAAGCAGGGGCGGTTTTCGGGCCGCCCCTTTTATTTCAGCGTTTCTGCATTTGACTTTCAGTCAATTCGGCGTCTCATGATGGTGTCGGCCCGGGAGGCTGGCAGCTATGGAGGGACTAATCATATGGAAACGCTTCTTCCGATCATTGTACAGGTGATTACGGGTATCATCGGTGGTCAGGCGGTCGGTGTTGCACTCAAGAACGCGGCGATGGGCCAGCTTCCCAAAATCCTGGGTGGCGCCATTGGCGGCGTCGGCGGCGCGGCAATCCTCGGCAGCCTGCTTGGCGGCGGCGCGGTTGATCCGGCAGCGGCCGCGGCGGGCGCCCCCGGGGTAGGGAGG